>JBIKTV010000642.1:0-3007 GCA_044347905.1 Myxococcota bacterium | reverse complement strand
GTTTGCGCGGGCAAGGCCACGGCCAGCTGTGCCGGCGGCAAATGGAGCTGCGACACGGCGGCGGCGGTCGGCTTTGAGGCCAGCGAGAAAAGCTGCGACGGCCTGGACAACGACTGCGACGGCCTGACCGATGAAGGCCTGACCGACGCCAGCGCCTGCCCCAGCCAAGGCGTGTGCAGCGCAGGCGTGCAAGCCTACTGCGTGGGCGGCAAGTACATGTGCAATTTCAGCGGCGTTTCCGGCTATGAGGCCGTGGAGACGAGCTGCGACGGCAAAGACAACGACTGCGACGGCAAGATCGACCCGGCGCTGTGTGCCCCCGCAGCCGCCTGCAGCCAGGACGCCCAGTGCGCGGGCGGTGCGTGCCTCATGGTCGGCAGCGGCCCGCAAAAGGTCTGCGGCGCGCCCAAACAGTGCCCGGCCATCGCCATCAGCGGCAAGGTGCAGATCGTCGCGGACGGCGGCAGTGTGTGCGCCACCACCTCCTCTTTGCAGGTGTGCAGCTCCGGTACCCTCAGCGCCGCCAGCGCCTGCCCGACGGAAAAGCCGGTGTGCGCGTCCGGCCAGTGCGTCGTCTGCCCGCCCAGCGCCAAGTCCTGTGATCCATCGGATAAATCCAAGGTCATTCAGTGCGATGCCGACGGCCTGACCTCCCAAGTGACCGGCAGCTGCAAGAGCGGCGAGCGCTGCGCCGGGGCCGGCGAGTGCGTACCCGACGCGGCCTTTGCCCTGAGCGACAGCGGCGAACCGGTGCAGTGGCAGCAGGGCGTGGCGCTGGAAGACGGCAGCTTTGCTCTGGTTTGGAGCGTCGACAAGGGCAACGCCGGCGAGCTGCGCGCGCGGGTCTTCAGCGGCAGCGGCGTGGCCAAGGGCCCCGGCGCGGTCATCCACGGCAAGCTACCTGCGGCCAAGGGCGCCCGCCTCAGCGCCGCGGCTGTTCCCGGCGGCTTTGCCGTGGCCTGGGTCAGCGGCGATCAGAACGCAGACATCGCGCTTGGCCTGTTTGACCTGAGCGCCAAGGCCAAGGGCGACCCGGCCGTAGCCCACGAAATCACCGCTGGGGTTCAGGATTTTCCGGCCCTGGCGAGCACGGCGACGGCGCTGCAGCTGGTGTATGTCGACAGCCAACTCGACCTGGACGGGACTTGTATCGCGGCGAGGCGCTTTGATCTCCAGGGCAAAGCCTTGGGCGAGACGGCGATCGTCAACGGCGACAAGACCACCACCGATGCCGCCGATGGCGACCAAGAGGGCCCGGCCCTGGCGTGCCGCAGCAATGACGAGTGCGGCGTGGCCTACACCCACCGCCAGACGACCGGCAAGGGCCGCATCCGCGGGCGCCTGCTGAACAATTTGGGCGTGCCGACGGGGACTCTGCAAAACATCTCGGCCTCGGGATCCACCAGCAATCAGACCTCGCCGAGCGTGGCCTTTGCCGGCAGCGGCTACTTGGTGGCGTGGCAGGGCGACGGCTGGGATGCGGCGCCCGGCACGGGGGTGGCGGCGCGGTCTCTCGACGCGACATTCAAGCTCAAGACCGGGGTCAACCCGCTCGCCCTCAATGAGATCGCCGATGGCAGCCAGGGTCAGGTGCAGCTGGTCGCATCCGGCGGCGGCGCTGTGGCGGTGTGGAATGTCCCCGGTTTGGGCTCGCTCCGCTCGATGACCGCCAGCGGCAGCCCCTTGGGTGGCGAGATCAGCTTTGCCAAGGGCGCGACCGTCGATCAGCTGCTGCAGGCCCATCTGGCGGTGCTGGCCGATGGCAAGCAGCTGCTGCTGTACCTGAGCGACAAGGGCGGCGCGCTCGCTGTGCAGGGCCTGTATCGCTAGAGCGGCCCTCCTTCTTCGTCGACAAACCTACGCCTGATCAAACAGCTCGCTGATGCGCTCTGGGGGCCGGGCAATTACCCCGTGGCCGCCGTGCAGCACAATCGGCCGCTGCAACAGGATCGGCTGGCGCACCATCGCCGCCAAGACGATGTCATCGCCCAGGCTCAGATCCTGCAGCCCCTCCTCCTGGTAGACCGCCTCTTGGCTGCGCAACAGCTGCCGCGCCGGCACCCCCAGCTTGGCGAGGAGCGCCAGCAGCTCGGCGGCCGTGGGCGGATCTTGCAGGTACAGGCGCTGCTGCGGCTCGATGCCGTGCTCGCGCAGAATCTCTAGGGCTTTTCTGGATTTGCCGCAGCGGGGATTGAGCCAGATCTGCCATTCGCTGGGGATTGTCGTCATGGGGGGCTCCTGGGCATCGCGAGCGGGCGACGGCGAGGCGCGCAGTGTAGGGCCAAACGCGGGCGCTCGTCGACGCTTGGCCCTCGTCCTTGCTTTACGGCGCCTGCCAGACCATCAGCGAGCCGTCGTCGCCCGCGGTGGCCACGGCGCCGGGCAAGGCAGTGAGCCAGACGCCGCTGCGCAGGCCGCCTTGGCTACAGGGCAGCGGACAGTGGCGGGTCCAGATGGCCCGCAGCTGCGGCGCGACCCCGGGCAGCGTCGACCACACCCGGGCGGCGCCGTCGCTGCCCACCGCAAGCAGCCGGGTCCCCTGGGGATTCCAGCTGATCGCCCGGGGTTCGCCCAGCCAGCCCGGCAGCGGCGCCAAAGTCACCCCCGTCTCGGCATCGACCAGATGCAGGGCCCCAGAGCCGCCCAGCGCCAGCCAATTGCCGTTGGGATGCCAGGCCATCGCCCGGGTTTGCGCCGGGAAATCGCTGCGGCTCCACAGGACTTTGAGCGCAGCCGTGTCGATCATCCGGTAGTGGTGGCCCTGGGCCGGGCCCTGGCCGTCCAGCGCGAGGATCAGGCGTTTGCCATCGGCCGACGGCAGCAGCCGCTGCACCTGCGCGCCCAAGCCCACGGCGTACACCTGCAGTTTTTGCCCCGCGGTGGCGCCCACGGTGCCGATGCGCTGCGCTGAGGACCCCGCCGCTGCCCAAGCCGATTGGCCGTCGGCGGCGCTCGCCAATTCCTCTGCCCACGGCCCAGAGAGGCCAAAGGTCTTGATATTCAGCGG
>JBIKTV010000183.1:0-10604 GCA_044347905.1 Myxococcota bacterium | reverse complement strand
AGTCAGCCTCGCGCAGGCGAGGCTTTGCTATTGTTGCCCGCGACTTCAGTCGCCGTTGCGCCAGGCGAAGTCCTGGGCGCTGAGAAGGAGGGAGCGATGACCTGAATTCGAAAGCGCATATTGAAACCCAGTGGGTGCAAGTCCCACCCGGCGAAAGCATAGCCAGCACGCCGGTAGCAAGTCTTGCGTGGGGTCGCGTGAGCGGCACTGCGAAGCGTAGACAGCGAGCGTCTAGGCCGTGAGAAAGAGCCCCGAAATAAGTGAGGTTGTGATTGCTGACGACATCGGCACGTCGGAAAGCTGCAGCGCGCGACCGTCATCGGCGAGGTCGGAGCGGGTCACCGGGGTCCACGGGCAGGGCATGGATGCACAGGGGTTTTCAGGAAACCTGGGAGATCTCGATATGTCTGAGGAAAATGGGGAACGGGCCCGCCAGAACAGGGGTCCAGGTCAGCCGCAGCCGGCTGATGCGCTGCGGCGGTACGGCAAGGAGCCGACCAGCCTGCAAGGAAGCGGGCCAGGCATCGAACAGAGCGCGGCCACCTCAGTAGGTACTCGGCGACTGAAAAGGACAGCTGGGGCCGAAGCATGTCGAGAAGTCGGAGTCGCTCATAGTAGCGTTGAAGCTGGGGAACGAGATCGAAAGGACCCAGTGGAGCGAAGGGGCGGCCGAAGCACAGACCCGTTGGCAGGAAAGGCGGCGGAGCTACCAGGCCCGGTAAGCGTCTCAACGAAACGCCAACGGATAGCAGAGCTAGCCAAGCAAGACCCGAATCGGGTGCTGACATCGCTGGCGCACCACATCGATTTGCCGTGGATGCAAGCAGCCTACCAGCTGACCCGCAAAGATGGCGCGGTGGGTGTGGACGGACAGACAGGAGCTGACTACGCAGCCAAGCTGGATGAAAACTTGGCAAAGCTGTTGGAAAGCGCGAAGTCCGGCCAGTATCAGGCCCCGCCGGTGCGACGAGTGCACATCGCCAAAGGCAACACGGGCACGACTCGCCCCCTAGGGATACCGACCTTTGAGGACAAAGTGCTGCAGCGTGCGGTGGCCATGGTGCTGGAGAGCGTCTATGAGCAGGAATTTCTAGCCTGTTCGTACGGTTATCGGCCCGGACGCGGAGCGGTACAAGCCGCCGAGCGGGTGCGCGAAGTCGCGATGGAGATGCGCGGCGGAACAGTGATTGAGTTGGATATATCGAAGTTCTTTGACAGTCTCAGTCATGCGCACTTGCGGGAATTTCTAGGACAACGGATACGCGACGGGGTGCTGCTGCGCCTCATCGGCAAGTGGCTACAAGCGGGCGTTCTGGAGCAGGGGGCGGTGACGTACCCCGAGGACGGGACACCGCAAGGAGGGGTTATCTCACCCCTTCTGGCCAATGTGTACCTACACCACGTGCTCGACACATGGTTCGAGCGCGAGGTGAAACCGCGCTTGCACGGTGCGGCCGAGATGGTTCGCTATGCAGATGACGCCGTCATCGTCTGTGAGCGGGCTGAGGATGCCGCACGCGTGCATGCCGTGCTACCAAAGCGGTTTGCCCGGTATGGTCTTGAACTACACCCGACCAAGACGCGCCAGGTAACGTTCAACCGACCCGCTCGATGGAACCAAGGCAGAAAGGACCAAGAACGCGGCCCGGTGGCCCCAGGGAGCTTCAATTTCCTCGGGTTTACCTTTCACTGGGGGCTATCGCGCCAAGGGAAGTCGGTGATTCGGCTGCGGACTGCCAAAGATCGGTTTGCCCGCGCAGTCCGGGCTATAAGGCAATGGTGTCAGCAAGAGCGGCACCAGCCGTTGACGCAGCAGCAAGCCAAGCTGAGTCAGAAAATGCGAGGGCATTACGCGTACTACGGCGTAAGAGGCAACATGGACCGCTTGGTCCACTTTGCCCACTGCGTCCGCAAGGCGTGGCAACACTGGCTCATGCGCCGCCACCGAACCGGCACCAGTGGTTGGGCCTGGTTCAATCAAGTTCTGCGGAGGCTGCCCCTGCCCGCGCCGAGATTGGCGGCGCGGTCAACCACGTAGGCAAATCTGTGCTTTGACGAGCCGGATGCGCGAATTGCGCAAGTCCGGATCTGTGGGAGCCCCAGGGGCGCAGGCCCCTGGGGCGACCCGGCGGCAGTTCAGTACCAACCCAAGCTACCAGATCGGGACAGAATCAGGTTGGGGATGCGCCCCGCCCAACTGGTAGGGCGCGGGTTGGCCGTTTCCTGTGCTTACCGCCCCAAGGCAGGCGAGGCCGCGGCATTTGGGCGCGTCGCCTGCGGCGATCGGGCTGGGCCTTTTTGCCCGCGGCCCGGCCGGCCCTGCGGTCCGGCCTGGCCTGGGGCAAAAAGCGGCGTCGCACGCCGCCCTAGCGGGGCCTCATCCCGCGCGCTTGGCGGCCGGGGGTTGGTCGGGTGCGTTGTGAGATCAGGGTGATAGGTCTGGAGGGGCGGCGCTATTGGCACTTTTAGTGCCAATAGCGGGGTTTTGAATTTAGCGGAGCGGATCGTCCATTTCCGCCCAGGCGCGCAGCAGACCCAAGCGGATGCTTCCCGCCGCGGGGAAGAGCACAATGGCGCGGAGCGAGCGCGGCCTCGCCAAGGGCAACCCGTGAAGAACCTCGTCGTCACCCTGATTATTTCCGCCTGGGCCTCGGTCGCAGCGCCCGCTGTGGCCCACGCGACCTGCATGGAACAGTGCAAGGCGGAGCTCATGGGCAGCCAGTGCGCCGCCCTGACCACCGCAGTGCAAGGCGAGCCGCTGTGGTTCTGGCTCGACTGCCAGACCTGCTGCTCGCCGCCTGGGGGCCCGGCGCAGTGCAGCGTCCTCGACCCGTACAGCCTGACTTACAAAGTGCTCAAGAGCGACGGCACGCCAGCGGCCGGCTTCATGTCACCCTCCGCGGTCGGCTGCCCGGGCAAGAAGGGCATGCCGCTGGTGTTTATCGGCGAGGGCGGCGCGCCGCTGCCGGTTGGCGACTATCAGCTCTTGCAGGACTCGACGATTTTGCTCACCTTTGCCGTGACAGCCAAGCCGGTTGGCCCCGACGCGGGCGGCGACATCGCGGCAGACACCGCTGGCGACACGGCGGGCGATGCTGCTGGTGCCCAAGACGCCGGCCCCGCCCCAGACACCGCCGACGCCGCCTCTGCCGACCTGTCTGTCGCTGATGCGGCGGCGAATTCGCCAGCCTCTACCGGCTCAAGCGACAGCTGCCGAGCCAGCCCCGCTCAGCCGAGCGCGCTGCCCTGGGCCCTGGCGCTGCTGGCCGGGGCTGGTTTGGTTCGCGGGCGAAGGCGAGGGTGCTGAACGGGGGCGCGCGGCCGCCCACAGGCCTGGGTCCAATTCTCCGTCGATGTCCGAGCGCGCAAGGGCATCGCCGCGGGACCGTGAGCCAAACAGCCACACCGCACCTACCCACGGCCACGCCCGCAGTTGCGCAGCCAAGGCGGCCTCAAAGCGCGGCGGCAACGCGGGGGATGGGCAATCCAGGGGCCGGTCCGTGCCGTCGCTCCGCTTGTGCGTCTGGGCGGGCGTCCGGGTCCACCCCAGCCGCGAGAGGGCGGGCTACGTCAGCTGATCACCGCATTCAATCGCGAGATTTCGCGTCTGTTCACGTTGATCCGCCGGTCGCAATTGCGGCTCCGCCATCCTCCGCGGCGCCGGCTGGGCCAGCCGAGACTACTTCCGCGTCGCCGCCAGCGCCGTGGCCTTGACCTCAGCTTGCCGCGACATGTCGATCGCCTCGCCCAGAATCCGCGCCAGCTCCTGCGGGGCATGGAAACCCATCGAGTTCTCCGCGGCCACAAAGTCCAGGCGCCACTGAGATGCGCGCTGCAGCTCGCCAATCGCCTTGAGCTGGGGGTTGGCCGCGACTTCGGCCTTCCACAGCTTGAGCAATTCGGCCTTGACCGCGGTCTGCGCCAGCTTCTCTTTCTCCGGTTCGCCCAGGGCCGCCGAGGTCGCCTCCTGCGCCAGCCCGACCTTGACCTGGGCCAGCACCAGCTCGCGGTTGCGGTCGTCGCTTTGCTTGCGCAGCACGTTGATGGCGTCGATCATCGCCACCGCGGCCTCGCCAGCGCGGGTCATCAGGGCAAAGTGGCGGTCCTGGATGGTGCCGACGCGCGCTTTGATCTCCTCGTCGCTATACGGGTGGCAGGTAGCGCAGGCGCGGTTGGTGGCCAGCAGCGGGCTGCGCACCCAGTGCTCAGAGACCTTCATCGCCCCTTCGCGCTTGTACGACATGTGGCAATCGGCGCACGCAACCCCGCTGCGGGCGTGGATACCCTGGCTCCACACCTCAAATTCGGGGTGCTGGGCCTTGATCAGGTCCATGCCGGTCTCCGCGTGGACCCAGTCCTTAAAGCGCGCGCCTTTGACCTCGGTTTCGTTGTACTGCTTCTCGATCTGCTCGACCTTGAGGCCGTTGCTCCACGGAAAGAACAGGCTCATGCCCTTGCCGCAGTAGTACTCCACGTGGCACTGACCGCAGACGTAAGAGCGCATTTCCTGGCGGGTTGCGTCCTTGTTGGCGTCGTAGGGCTTGCTCCGCGATCCTTGGCGCCAGCGCTCGACACTCTGCAGGTGCGGCACGGCATCCTTGGAATTCGCCAGGTTGGCCATGCCGGTCAGGAAGCCGGGGCGGGTCACCCGCAGCTCCATCGTCGCCGGATCGTGGCAGTCCAAGCAGGCGACCGGGTGGGTCTTGCCGCCCGTCGTCTCCGCCAGCTTCTTGTGGGCGTCCCAGTAGTCCATCTCACTGACTTTCTCTAAGCCTTTCTGGAGCTTCTCATTGTCCGTGCCGGCCGGCAGCGCCTCTTGGCCCAGCTTGCGGTACAGCGGGGCGATCGAGGCGTGGCAGTGCAGGCAGTTACCCGATTGCTTCTTGTCTTCAGGCACATTGCGCTTGGTGACCTCTTGATCTTCCAGCATGTGGGCGTGGCCGCGGCGGTCGCGAAAGTCCACGGCAAACAGGTAGCCGGCAAAAATCCGCTTGAGCCACGGGTCGCGCTCGGACTTCTGGGGGGTCAAGCCGCCTTCGGGCGACACGCTGCCGCCGCCGTACTTGGTCGCCGTCGGCTGCGAAGTCAGCTTGTAGCCGTCGTATTGCCGGGGCCAGTTGCGCGCCCACTTCTCAGGATCGACATCCTGCTCGGTAATTTCGACCACGCGCAGGCTCGGCTGGGCCGTCTCATGCTTGCGATCGTTGATGTTGAGCAGCAGCGAAGTCGCGCCCGCCGTCACTGCCGCTGCACCCAGGGCTACCGCAAGGTAAATCGCGATTCTGCCCCGGCTTTTTGGTTGCTGTTCCATCATTTCCCCCTATCGCATCGCGCCGTGGCCGACGCCGCGGTGGCAGTGGACGCAGCGAATCGCGTCCTGGTCCCAGGTACTGCCGCGCACCACCTCATGGACGAGGTTGCCGTGGCAGCGCAGGCAGTTGTCTTGCAAAATCTGGCTGTTGCCAGGTTTGATCTGAATCGGCTCGCGGAAGAACGGCGTGACCCCCGGCTCGTCGGGCTTGGACGGCTGCATGGTAAAGCCCAGCGAGTGGTGATAGCCGTTGAGCGCTTTGGCCATGTATTTCTGCACAAACTGATCGGGCACATGGCAGGCATTGCAGGTCGCGACCGCGTGGTGCGGGCCTTTGCGCCAGCTTTCGTACTGATCGGTCATGATGTGGCAATTCACGCACGCCGCCGGGTCATTGCTCATGTAGGCCAGGCCGTTGGCGTACTGAAAGGTAAACAGCCCTACGCCCACCGGCACGCCGACCACGGCCGCCAACAACAGCAGCGATCGACTGGTTTTACGCTCTGTCGCCATGGGTTGGCCTCCTTGCGCGCGGGCCTTGCTTGGCCCCAGCTGCCCTGCCGGCTTGGCTCAAAACGTCGCGTCGACGGTCACAAACAGCATCTGCTCGGTCGCCGCGTCGGTCTTGAGGCCGCGGATGCCCTTGAGCGCCTCGCCCGGCAGGAACACGCCAAACAGCGCTTGGACAGACAGGTTCTTGTGGATCGCCGCAGTGGCTTTCACGTCGATTTCCTGGCCCAATTCGCTGCTGGTGCTGCTGGGCGTCACGTGGGCGCGATAGGTGCGCATCAGGTGCCAATCTAGGTTGCAGGTCAGCCAGGGGCTAGGCAGCGCAGACAGGCTGGCGCCGGCGTCGACCAAGCCGTGCAGCGCGGTGTGCTTGGGGATATCCAAGAAGAAGTCCATCTCGCCGTAGAACTTGTGGTTGGTGCCGTAGAGCGTGTCAAAGGCGCCCTCTTTGGTCCGGTCGCCCGACAGCGCCTCGCCAAACAGGCCCACGCCCAGGGCTCCGGGCAGGGTGCTTTTGTAGGTCACCCGGCCAGCGGCCATCCACGCAGAGATCGAATTGTGGGCCAGATCGCCCAGCTGAGCGTAGCCCTCGCCGGTCAAAGTCAGTGGACCCGCTTGTCCAGTAGCGAACAAACCCGCGGTGTGGCGGTCCTCGCCAATGGCCTCGGCGCTGCGGTAGACGTAGACCGCCGCGGCCTTGAGCTTGGGCGAAACGCTCCAGCCCAGGTGGGCGCCGGCCAGCACTTTTTCACTGCCGGGCAGGTTGGTCACGTGGCCGTCGGCGTCCTGCTGGGCGCTGTCATTGCCCAGGTGGGCGGCAAAGGCTTGAATATCCAAGGCGCCGTGCTTGTGGTCCAGGCGCAGGGCGTCAAAAGCCCGGCCGCGCTGGGCCCAGTCCAGCTTGCCGATCAGCCGCTCGTTGTCCCAGCTCAGCCCCTGGCGCCCCAAGGTCAGCGTCGCCTCGTGGCCCAGGGGGATGCCCACATAAGCTTCGTAAAAGTCAACGCCTTTGCCTACATAGGCGGTGGGATCCGGCTCTTCGCCCCAGATGCGCACGTCCTGAGCGGTGACCTTGACCGTCATCCCGGTGGCGTACTGGGCCTGCAAGCTCATGCGCGCCCGCTGGGTCACGTAGCGGCGGTGGGCAGGACCGCTGAAATCACTGAAGTCGCGGCCAGAATCCAGGAAGAGTCGATCGCGCAGCTGGCCGGAGGGCGTCACTACCCAGCTGAGCGGCGCCGGCTCTGCAGCGGAGGCCTGCTGCGGCACGGCGCCAAGGGCTGCCAGGGCGACCACAGCAAGACTGCTGATTTGGATAGGCAAATTCTTCATTGACGGGGCAGGGCGAGGTGAAAGGGCGCTCATAGCGATCTCTGTAGCGGGCGTCCGGCCCGTGCAGGAAAGGCTAGCACTCCGCCGGCGACATCAACAGACTCAAAAGTCCATTTATGGCGAAACGGTGACGAAACGGCGGAGCCACGTGGCGGATGGCCGCGCGCTTGCAAGTCTGTGGTTGGCGGTGGATCAGCGGGGCGGAGTTGCTGCAGAGGCCTTGCGCAATTCACTCAGCAAAGCAGGCATCTGCGCGTGCTCGTTCTTTAAGGCGGCGCGCTGTTCCGCTGGCGGCAGGGCACTGTAGCTGTCCAGTTGGTCGGCGCGCCGCGACACTTGCCACTCCAGCTCGGCCAAAGGCGCGTGGCGGTGTTCGGGGGACAAAGCCGCGAGGTCACAGGCCGCTTCCCAAGCCCGGGCGCGCAGTTCGGCCAAAGACAGCCGCCCGGGGCCCAGCGCCGTCGGCCCCCACGGCTCCGCGCCGCGCAGCGCCGGCTCACGGGCCTGCAGGATCGCCGAGACGGCGGCCAACTCCTCTTCGCCGATATCAAAAAACCTTTCGATGTCGCAGAAAAACCCCGGCAAGTAGTCGGCGCGCACGCTGTCGGCGATGACAATCGCCAGGTCAAAGCCCCACTGGGCGTTCAGACCCAGGGCCAGGTGTTGCAGCGACAGCAGGGTCTTGTCCGCACCGGCGCCCAGCGCCACCTGCCAGGGCTGCCCCGGCCGGTACCCCAGCTCGGCGGTGCGCGCGGCGTCAATGTAGCGGTCGCACAACCCGCCCAGCACCCGGCCCATCGCCCGCGGGTCGGCAAAGGCGCCGCGCTCCGCCTCGGCCAGGGCCCGGGTGGCCAAGCGCAGGAACCACGCCTCAAAATAGCCCATGGCCAGGCCCTGACTCTGCGCTCGATCCAGACGGGATTCCAATTCGTGCAGCACATCTGAGGGCTTATGCGCGTGGGACCACGACACCCGCGCCGGCCCCAGGTCGACATCGGCCTGATTGCGCGGCATGCCCATGTGCCACTTGCCGCGCACCGCCAGGGCCCCGACCTCGCCGGGCAGCAGCGGCGCCAGCAGAAAGCGATCGCGCGGAAGCCCGGCCAGGCCCAGGTCGCGAAGGTCCACGGTGGCGCGAATCGGCTGAATCTGCGCGGTGCTGCGCTCCAACCGCCAATCGGAGACCTGCAGCCCGCCGGTGGCAGAGGGCCCCAGCTGCGTCAGGGTCACCGCCTCGCCGATCAGCCGGGCGCCCTGCAGCTCGCTTGTGGGCCGCCACTCGCCCGCGGGCTCAATCTGAATGGCCAACTGAAGGGCATCGCCGGCAGGACTGCGCACCTCCGCGCCAAAATCGTCAATGCGACAGCGCCGCACCTGCTGGGCAAACCCGGCGATCAGCCCGCCCACCGCCGGCAGCGGGTGATCGACCAGGGTCAGCGGCGTATAAGCCAGCAGCTTCTCTAGCAGCAAGCCCGGCCGCGCCACCACCTGGCGCACGTACGGCACCGTCACGGCGAACTCGCGGTAGCTGAAGTCGACAAACGGCACCCGCGGCAAGGCCTTGGAGTCGACGTTGACATGGCTAATTCGCTGAGCCACCAATAGAAGTGGGTGCTGGCCCGGCGGCGTCCAGCGCTGCGACGCGAGCTCTAGGCCCGGCGGCAGCAGCGCCTCGGCCACCTCTGCGGCGACAGCCAGGGGCAGCACCCAGGCCTCCACGTCGCCGGTCAGCCGGGCGTCCAGACGGGCCGTCGCCTTGCGATTGGAGCCGAGTTGAAACATGAACGCCCCCGTAGAGCGGCTACTGTGAGGGGTCCGCGGCGCTTAGACAAGAGCCGACTGCAGGGGCCCAGAACCGCAGCGGGAATTGTCTGTCGGTGAGGGCAGAGTTGCCACGCGCGCCAATCGGCGTACCTTGTGGGGCACCGTCAGGAGGTCTTTATGCGCCGCGATCATGCTCTCGCTTCAATGTTCCCTTGGATTTCTGCAATGCTCCTCGTCTTGGCTGGTCTGGCCGTGGCGCGGCCCGCCGCTGCCCAGCCCGAAGCGCCGGTGCCGCCCGCCGACATGGCCGCTGCGGCCACCCCCAGCGCTGCGGTCGAAGACCGCTTTGACGTGGCCGTGCGCTTGCTTGTGGAGGGCAACGCCCTCAAGGCAGAAGAGATTCTGCGCGAAGTGGCCGCCGACCCGGCCGATGCCCAGCGCGCTTCGCTTGCGCGCAGCCTCCTTGGCCGGCTTGAGCGGGCCCGGCTGGCCAAAGAGAAGGCCACCGCCAAAAGCGATCGCCAGGAGGGCCGCACCGCGCTGCTCGCCACCTCCACCGCCGCCGGCCTGATCCTCTACGGCGCGGGCGTGCCCGAGGTGCTCGACATCAACGATACCCGAGCCACCGTAGGGCTTTACATGGTCACCGCCGGCGGAAGTTTCTTGCTGCCGTACTTTGTCACGGCCGACATGCCGGTCTCTTGGGGCATGAGCAACATGGCTTTTCACGGCGCCACCCGCGGCGCTGGCCACGGCGTGCTGTTGACCAACCTCCTCAGCGACAATGTGTCCGGCGACATGGCCCTTGCGGCGGCGATGTCCGGGTCCGTGCTGGAGATGGTCACGGGGGCTTGGTATGGCCACAGCGCGGGACTCTCCGCCGGCGAAGGCCACCTGATGGGCGTCGGCGCCGACTTTGGTCTGGGCTACGCCAGCGCTTTTGCCTCTACGGTGGCGTGGGACAGCTCCGGGAGCGGTTTCCGCCGCGTCGTCAGCGGTTCGGCCTTGGCCGGCACGGCGTTGGGCTTTGTCGCCGCCGAAGTCTACCGCGGCCAGCGCCATGTCACCTGGGGCGACGCCGAATTCCTGCGCACCACCGGGCTTTTGGGGGCCTTTGCCGGCCTCAATGTCGCCGATTGGACCGGCATGATGGATACGCAGGCGTCCGAGCGCTACGTGCCGGCGACGATCGCCATTGGCTCGCTGGCCTCGCTGGCCCTGGGCGATTATCTGGGCAAAGACGAGGATTTTGCCGTCGGCGAGTCGCTGCTGATCGACCTGGGGTCGGTCACCGGTGGCTTGCTCGCCGCGGGGTTGACGTATCTCGTCGGCGATTTTAGCGATGAGACGCCGTACTTTACGGCGGGGCTTGTCGGTGCCGCGACGGGCTATGGGTTGTCGTATGTGGCGCAGGCTGCGCCGGGCGTTAAGAGGTCTGCGCTGTGGATCGAGCAGCAATTTCGCGGGTTGCCGCTGCCGCAGCTGGCGCCCTGGGCCGGGGCGGATGGGGCTCGAGGGGTCGCCCTGGGCGCGAGGTTTTAGGGGTTTTCTTGGCAGAGGCGGGGCCGCGCTCCGCGCGAGGGGGGAATTGGCCTTTCATTACTTGCGTTTTGCAAAGGGTGAACCATAGGGAACGTGGGGGCGTTCCGCCCCCTACCTCCCTAATGTTTCCCCCTCTGCACTCCCC
>JBIKTV010000182.1:0-10609 GCA_044347905.1 Myxococcota bacterium | reverse complement strand
GCGCTGCCAGGGTCCTGACCTGCCAGTTTGGCGTGCTCACTCGGTTTTATCCTTGGCGTCGCTGGGATCGTCCAGCCCGGGGATCGCCTTGGGTTTGTCCGCTTTGGGCGGGTCTGCCTTGGGCGCCTCCGGCTCGGCCGGCTCAGTCTTGACCGGCTCCGTCTTGGCCGGTTCTTCCTTAGGCGGTGCCGCCGTCGGCTCTGCAGGCTTGGTCTTTGGCCCTGGGTCCTTTTTTGCCTGGCCTTTGTCCGTCTTGGCAGCCTCCGCTTTGGGACTCTCAGGCCGCGAGGCCTGGACCTTGAGCTTGTCTTCCCTAAGCTTTTCTTCCTTGAGCTTGTCTGCCGCACCCTTGCCCTTGGCCCCCGTCTCTGCCGGCTTGACCTCTGGCTCCGCGGCTCCCGGGGCCGCTGGGACCTCTGCGGTGCCGGCCTTTGATCGGCTCGCGCCGGTGCGGGTTTGGCGCACCCGCAAAAAGCACTGGCGAGACAGGGTTGTCCCCGGCCACAGCGCCGTGCCGCCGGCATCTGTAGCCCGCGGGCTGGTCGGGTCGCCCGGCAAGGCGAGCACCGCCACCTGCTCTGACTGCCCCCCCTGCAGCACCAGCGCGGCCAAGAGGCGCTTGCTGTCCTTTGCCGCATCCAAGTGGCGATCCGCGGCGACCTTGGCCTGCAGCGCCCACCACAGCCCGCCAATGACCACCGCTGCCACCGCCGCCGCCGCCAGCTGCTGCTTGCGCCCGGACTTCTTGGTCTCCAAGCGGAACATCACGCTGAAGTCCTGGATCACCTGCTGCATTTGCAGCTTCTTCTTGCCGGCCTCCAGGCGCTCCGCCGGGTCGGGCAAGGCAAAGGTGGCCATGCCGGTGCCCAGCTTCTCTGCGGCGCTGCCCGGGCGAATGCGCGGCGTAAAGAAAATCTCCGCGTTATCCTGGGGATTGGGTTGGGCGGCGTTGCTGGATTGGGCTGGGCTGTGGGGCTGAGTTGGGCCGCGGGACTGCACCGCCGTGGGGGCACTGGGCGCCCGCGCCGGCGCAATCGTTGGGCCAGTAGGCCGTGCCGCGGCGCCACTGGGCGGGGCAACCGTTGGATCCAGCGTGGCAATCAGTTGATCGCCGGCATTTCGCGTCAGAATGAGCCACGTGCGGCAGCCCGGACAGCGCGTGCGCGTGTCGGACCGCTCGCCAAAGGCCCGCGGCGAAATCTCATAGTTCTGATCGCAGTTGGTACAGGTAAACTGCATGATCACGCGCGCGAGCAACCAAGGGGCTCAGCAGCGCCAAGCATGCGGCGCAGCGCGCGCGGGCGCAAGTCGGAGAATTCCCCGACCGGCCGCGGCTACAGGCTTTCTTTGGCGCCCGTGTACAGACCTTCCAGCAGGTCCTTGTACTTGCCCTCGACGACCTTGCGCTTGACCTTCTGGCTCGGCGTCAGCTCGCCGCCCTCGATCGACAAGTCCGTGGGCAACACCGCAAACTTCTTGATCGAAGCGTAGCTCGGCAGGTCGGCATTGACGGTCTTGAGCGCAGCCTGCAGCAGATCGGCCAGCGCCTTGGAATTGAGCTGATCGGCATAGCTTCCGCCCACGCCGTTCTGCTTGGCCCAGAGCTCCAGATCTTCGACCGGGAAGCCAAACAGCGCGCTGCAGAAGTTGCGGTTGTTGCCGTGGACCAGCACCGAGCACGAGATCGGCACCGCCACCTTGAGCTTGGACTCAATGTGCGCCGGCGCGACGTACTTGCCGCCCGAGGTCTTGATCAACTCCTTGATGCGGTCGGTGATCTTGAGGAAGCCCTCGCTGTCGAGCTCGCCCTTGTCACCCGTGCGGAGCCAGCGCTTGCCCTGGGCGTCGGTGAAGAACGTGTCCTCGGTCTCCTTGGCAAGGTTGTGGTAACCCGTCATGACGCCGCGACCCGCCAAGAGAATTTCGCCGGTCTCCGCGTCGATCTTGACCTCAGCCCCGGGCACCGGCAGGCCCACCGTGCCAAATTTGTACTGCGCCGGGCGGTTGACAAAGGTCGCCGCCGAAGTCTCTGTCAGCCCGTAGCCTTCCAGAATCAGGATGTCCGCGGCGTGGAAGAATTCGGCGATGTCGCGGGAGAGCGGCGCCGACCCGGAGATAAAGAAGCGCACCCGGCCGCCAAAGCGGTTCTTGAGCTTGGAAAACACCAGCTTGTCGGCGAGCTTGAACTGGACGCCGAGCACACCGCCCGGATCGCGGCCTTGCTGGCGCAGGGCACTCACCTGGCGTCCGACCTTAAAGGCCCACTGGAAGATCTTGTACTTGAGCGGGCTGCCGCTCTTGGCGCCGGAGATGACCTTGTTGTAGACTTTCTCAAAGATTCTGGGCACCGCGGCGATAAAAGTCGGCTGGATGACCGCGAGGTTGTCGACCAACTTGTCGATCCGCCCGTCGATCGCCGTCGTGAAGCCGATGCGCACCTGCGCCGCCTCCAGGACCTTGCCAAACGAGTGAGCCAGCGGCAGCCAGAAGTACTGCAGGTCGTCTTCTTTGAGCAGGCCCAGGTCGTCGATGGCCTTGCCCTCAAAAACCCAGCAATCATGCGTCAGCACCACGCCCTTAGGCACGCCAGTGGTGCCAGAGGTGTAGATGAGGGTCGCCAGGTCTTCCGCCTGCACGGCCTGGACGCCCGCCTCGTAAGCCCCGGCGTTCTGGCTGTTCCACGCCTCGCCCTTGGCTTCCAGCTCGCTCAGGCTGATCACCTTGCCGTCGCCGCTCGCCTTGCCGTCAAAGGTGATGATGGTGGTCAAGGAGGGCACCCTGGCCTGGATCGACTGGATCTTCTCGATCTGCCCCTGATCCTCGGCAAAGATCACCACAGACTCAGAATCTTTGAGGATGTACGCGCACTCCTCCGCGGTGTTGGACGGATAGACCGTAGTCGTGGCGGCGCCGGAGCACAGGATGCCCAGGTCGGCGAGCACCCAGTCCAGGCGGGTATTGGCCAAGATGGCCACGCGCTGCTGCGACTCTACGCCCAAAGACTTCAGTCCACAGGCGATGTTGCGCACGCGGACCCCGGTTTGGGCCCAAGTCAGATCAGACCACCCACTGCCCGAAGGATAGCGAAACGCCACTTTATTCGCGCTCGCCTTGGCGCGGTGCAAGAAAGTCTCTGGGATCGTGCGAAACTCAGCCATGGCGAGAACCTCCGGAAGGGGGGGGCACTGGGTGGGGGAGCGCCCGAGAGACGCTCTAACTCTGCAGACCTAAGGGGGCCTTCCGCGGGGCGTCGGGCTTGCGGGCGGTCTTGTTCCCGGGACTACGGGGTTGAAACGCCGCAACTGTAGCGCCAGACCGTCGAGGCCACAACCCCCGATTTTGACCGCGGCGGAGAAATCAGATCGACGCCCCGACGATCGGCGCGGCGTGGGGTCGATTTGAATCTTGGCCGCCCACCCGCCGGGCGATCGCGCCCTTGTCAACGCCCTGGCGCCGTGAGACAGTTGTCACTGGTGACTTGTGCTTTGCGCAGAAGTCCGATCGGCTCAGGCGAGCCGATGCCGTTGTGCAGGGCGACCCCCAAACCGGCTCTGCCGGAAGGAATAAGCGGAGGCGCTTCCCTGTTGAGAGGACCTTGAACGCCGCTGGCGTCGCAGTCCCCTCCCCACCGACCGACGACCGGAACCGCAAGGGAGGTCTGAAGTCTGAGCCTCCAGTCGCCGCCTTGCTGCGGGGCCCCCCGCCCCGATGACCCCGGTTCGCAACCGTTCTGTATGTGTGGGCGGCGAGCCGCCCCAAGGAGAATCAGATGCCCGCCCACGCTCAAGTCCAGGCCCGCACTGTCGGGCTCGCCAATCCTCCACCGACCCGCTCCAACGCCGCCCTGGTGCGCGTGGCCAAGCCTCGCTCCGGCACGGTCAAGGGCGAGAAAAGGGTCATTGAGTACGTGGCCCGCGCCACGGCTGAGAAAGGCTACAAATGCACGACTCTCAAGGAGTTGGCTGACGCTGTTGGCCTGTCAAAAGAGGCCCTGCGCCTGCGCGTAGACGCCCTGCGCGCCGATGGCCGTCTGCGCCGCGAGCCCTGCTGGTGCGGCGAGATCGACACCCCGCACGTGCGCTTTTACCCGCCAGGGGAAGCGGGTGCGGTGGAGACGGAGGCGAGCGCCCCGGCCTACGCGGCCCCGGCCCCCGCTTACGTGGCCCCCGCTTACGCTGCCCCAGCTTACGTCGCCCCGGCCGCTGCTCAGGCCGCCGCCCCGACGCCGACGAGCCGTTGGCAGATCCAGCAGATCGTCCCCGCTCAGCCCGACACTTGGGCCCTGTACCGCCTCAGCGGCACGGTGTGGCGCGATCCAGTGGTGGCGTGGGGCGTGTGGCAGTCGCCGATCGGTTCGACCGCCGGCCCGTTGGTGTTCAGCGGCCAGGCCCTGGAGCCCGCCGCGGTCTCCCCGGGCTTTGTGGGCGTGCGCATCGGCGCGTTCCGCTGCATGGACGGCGAGCGCACCTTTGACGTGGGCGCCGCTGCGACGGAAAACGACTAAAGGTCCGTCAAGGATCAAATTGATTCTTGCGTCGCCCTTACCGTGAGATCAGCTAGGTAGAGCCCACCCCACCCCCGCGGGTCCATTGAGTTGGTCCGCGGCGGTGGGGTGGTGCGTTTTTGCGCGGGATCGTTCAGACCTACAGTTTCAGCTACTCGCGGACGAGCATGAAGTAGTGGTCGAGGGGCTTGTCGCTTTTGTAGGCCGCGCCGATGCTGACGTGATCGCTGATTTTGCGAATAAAATCGCTGGTGCCCTTGAAAACGAACATCTGCAGGCCGTGGCTGTTGGGCACCACTTTGGGCCAACCGGGCACGACAGCGCCATCCGGGACCTGAGCGTAATCGACGACGACGCCGCCGCGCTCGCGCCACTGCGGGTGATCGGCGGTGCTGTAAGCGACAAAATACCCAGGGCCAATCAGCGGCCGGGTCGAGCCCTCGTTGTAGCCAAACAGCCGCGGCGAACCGTCTGCGGGCCGGCAAACGCGCTTCTCAAAGCGCTGCCAAGGCGCCGGCAGCGGCAGGGTGTTCTGGCCGTATTGGCGAATCTCGGTCAGCGGCGGGGTGCTGGACGGGGCCAAATCATCCAAGGTCATCTGCACTTGGGCCAGAGCGAACAGCTGGCGTTGCGCAGCGCGCCCCAGGGCCCGGCATTGGCGCAGGCGTTCGGCGCTGTCCAGAGCCTCCAGATGGCCGGCGATAGCCGTCAGGTCTGCCCCCTGTTGGAGCAACGTTTGCAGGGCGCTAGTGGACATCGGAGCCTCCTGTGGACCCTACAGGTCCGGCGGGCTGCGAGCTTAGGCCAGCGGCCAAAACAAATCGATGGTTTTGTTGGCGGCAAGCGCTCCGTCCCCGCACGATGTCCCCCTGTTGGCCTCGTCCAATTGGGTAAAGTCGTCGCTTCCATAGCCGGCAGCGCCGCGGCGAGCCCTGCCCCCCTGAATTGGAGCCGTGCCCGTTCCTGGCAGGCCTGGCTCGCGCAGTGGCGCCGCATGTGTCAAGATCGCGGGTTGGCTGCCGCGGCGCAGCGCTATCCAGCTAGCCCACGACCAGGGAGATCGATGATCACCGCCCTTCAACTCCGCTCCCAGACTCGCATTTTCTGGACTGCCCCGCTGCTGATGCTGGCGCTCGGCTGCTCCAAGCCCGAACGGCCCGCGCCAGCAGGTCCAGGGGTGACGGCGGACAAGGCGGCGATCGGCGTCGAGCAGGTGCCCAAACTCAGCGATGCGCAAAAGGCTTCGGCCCTGAGCGCGGAACAGCGCAAGGTGGTGGTGGCCAAGATCGGCGATCGCGAGGTGACCCTGGGCGACCTGGAGCAGCGGCTGTTGGCCGAGCCGGCGGTGGTGCAGAGCCAGTTCGCCAGCGTGCAAAAGCGCAAGGAATACCTGGCTAAGCTCGTGCAGTTTGAGGTGATGGTGCTAGAGGGCCAGCGCCGCGGGCTAGACAAGGACCCGGAAGTGGTCGAGGCGATGCGCCAGGCGATGGTGCGCAAGTACCTGCAGACCGCGTTGCCAGAGGAGGTCGATCCGCGCTCGATCCCGGAGGCCGATCTCAAGACCTATTACGACGCCAACCCCGGGGTGTTCCACAAGCCGGAGCAGGTCGAGCTGAGCCACATGCTGCTGAGCGACAAAGCCAAGGCCGATCAGGTGCGCAAGGAGATTGAGAGCGGCGCAGAGGGCAACACCGCCAAATTGGTGTCGCTGTGGAACGATTACGTGGTGCGGGTTTCAGAAGACAAGGCCAGCGCGCCGTACCTGGGGGCCCTGGGGCTGGTGAGCCGCACCCTGCCGCCCGGGGCGACGCCGGCGGACCAGGAGCGTTTTGCCGCGCTGCCCAAGGCCATGGTCGATGCGGCGATGGCGCTGGAGCCGTTCACCTTGGGACCCGTGGTGCAGAGCGACAAGGGTTTTCACGTCATCCTGGTGACTTCTAAGTCGCCCGCGGTGGACAAGAGCTTTGACGCCGCCAAGGACTCGATCCGATCGCGCATTGCCAAACGCGAACGCGATCTGCGCCGCCAGCAGCTGCTGGAGGATCTGCGGGCCAAGGCCAAGGTGCAGATCGATGACGACGCCGTTCGCCTGATTCCGCAACCGAAATTTGAGCGCGCCCCCAAGCTGGAAGGCCCCGGCGTGCACGATCACAGCGAACACGGCCCCGGCGAAGGCGAGCCCGCGGCACCCGCCGGAGCGCCCGCCGTCGCACCTCCCGCTGCACCAGCTCAGCCCACCCAGCCCGCCCAGCCAGCCCAGCCCGCCCTCCCCGCCCAGCCAGCCCAGCCCGCCCCAGGGAAGTGAACGTATGACCAGCACGAACCTGACTTCAATAATCTATGCCTGCACGGTTATGGTGATGAGCGCCGCGACTGGGCCAGCCCATGGCCAAACGGTGCGGCGGGCGGCGATGCCCACGGGGTATGAAGAGGTGGAAGGTGTGGCGGCGGTGGTCGGCGACACGCTCATCGCCCTGAGCGAGCTGCGCCGGGCCATGGGCAGCCAGATGGCCACGCAGCAGCTGGTGCCGACCGACATCGAGCGGCCGCGATCGCAGCAGGCCCTGCGCCTGCAGGTGCTTCAGTCGCTGATCGACAACGCCCTGGTGCTGCGCGCCGCCCGCGAGCTGGCGGTGACGGTGGAAGAGCGCGAGATCGACCAGCAAATCGGCGAGACCAAGAAGAGAAACCTGTGGAGCGATGAAGAGATGGAGGAAGCGGTGCGCAAGCTGGGCTTTGCCGGCCTGACGCCGTACCGCCAGCACGTCCGCTCAGAAATGGTCCGCTTGCGCATGTTGCAGATCAAGCTGGGCAGCCGCTTGCGCATCGCCGATGACGAGATCAAGAAAGTGCTGGAGCTGGAGCACTGCGGCGGCACCTGCGAAGAAGAGGTGCAGGCGCGCCACATCATGGTGGCCGTCAAGCCGGATGACAGCCCGGGCGCGGTCAACGCCAAGCGCGAGAAAGCCTGGATGATCCATGATCTTTTGGCTGGCGGCAAGCAGACTTTTGAACAGCTGGCAGAGAAGTACAATGACGACCGCGGCGCCGTGGATGGCAGTCTGGGCTGGCAACGCCGCTGGACCCTGGAGCCGGGGCTGGGCGCCAAGATGTGGAGCCTGCACAAAGGTGAGATCTCCGCCGTGGTGCAAACACCCTTTGGATTCCACATCTTGCAGGTGATGGACCGGCGCAAGGCGGAGGCGAAGGACAAGCAGCTGCTAGAGGACTACGTGCGCCACCGCCTGCAAGAGGACCAGCTGTCGCGGCTCTATAAGACCTGGATCGAGGAATTGCGCCGGACCACCCACATTGAAGTGCGGCTGTAGCGATTCTACTGAAATCAGAGGCTGTTAGGCGTGGATGCGCGGCAAGGGCGGCAGCTGCTCCAGCACCGTGCACTCGTGTTCGGCCAGCTGCTGCAGGCGCTCGCGCACGGCGACGCGGTCCTGGTAGTGCTCCGCCAAGCGCACAAAAACCGCATGGTGGCGGGCCTCTGACTCCAGCAGGCTGCGAAAAGCTTCGCGCAATTCGCCGTCGGGGTGCTGTTCAGCCAGCAGCTTGAAGCGCTCGCAGGACCTCGCCTCGATCAGCGCGCCGATCAGCAGCAGGTCGATCAATTTTTCCGGCATGCCTTTGCGCACCTGGGCGTGCAGCTGGGCCTGATAGCCGGAGGGCGACTGAGAATCCATGGCAATCCCGCGCTTTTTCAGGATCGCCATCACCAGCTCAAAGTGTTCCAGCTCCTCTCTCGCCAGGGCAAGCATCGGCTCGACCAGCTCTGGGCGGTCGGGAAAACGCGCCAGCAGCGCCAGGGCCTGCGAGGCGGCTTTGCGCTCACAGTGCGCGTGATCCATCAGGATTTCTGGGGTATGGGCGATGGCGCGGGCCAGCCACTCGGGCTCGGTGCGACTGCGCAGACACAGCATGGCGGGACCTGAGGGCGGCTTGGTGTCGCCTGGGGAGGTCTTGTAGCATGGGAGCGCCACTGCTGGCACCTGGGAACCGCCGTGCACACAGCCCCTGCCCTGATCGCCGCGTTGACGTGCTTTGCCGTGGCCAGCGCTGCTCCCGCCCTGGCAAAACCTGCGCCCATCAAGCAGAAAGCGCCGGCGACTGCGGCCAAGAAGCCAAGCGCCAAGCCCGAGCCCGCCCAAGCCGCGGCCTCGCCGCTGCGCCAAGACCCGCTGCTGGCGCGGCTGCTGGCCTCGCTGGACAAAGCCCTGTCCGCCAAGCCCGATCCCGCCGACCCGGCCGCCCCGGATCTGGCGAGCGCGGTGCTGATCGGCATGGCCCGCACGTCTCTAGTGGCGACACTGCATGGTCATTTTGCCTTGGCTGGCCTGGGGCACGCCCTGCGCGGCGGCGGCATGAAGCCGGACGAAGTGGCGACGATGGCCGCGACCATGGCGCAAAATTACAAAGGTCTTTCAGAGACTTTTCTGCAGTTGGCCGGGCAGAAGGCCTTTGAGGGCGAGCTGGCCCAGCTCTGGCGCGAGGTAGCGGGCCTGGCCAAGAAGGGTCAGACCGCGGCTGAGGCGCTGCGGCAGATGGCGCTCAACCCCAGTGAAAGTGCCCACCTGGCGCCGTTTGACGCGGCCCTGGAGGATTACCGCAGCTCTTTGCAGGCGCTGATGACGGCGCTGCAAGGCGGGCAGAAATAGCGGCTGATCAGGGGGAATTCACTTGCGCTGATCGGCCAATCCACATCCTCTCAAAGCCTTTGAAAATATTCTGGTTGTGAATTCACATCCCCTCAGAGCCCCGCCGACTCGACCAGCGCCAAGCGCGCCCGCGCCGCTGCCGCTTCGCCCTCTTGCCCCAGGGCGGCGTGGGCCTGGGCGCTGAGGCTATGCACTTGCGGATCATAGGGATTGAGCCAGGCGGCCTGCTCCAGCGCCTCCAGGGCGTCGCGCCAGCGCGACTGAAGCACGGCCAGCCGGCCCGACAGCACGTAGAGCGGCGCGTGGTCGGGCATGCTCTGCAGGGCGGGCTGCAAATAGTCCAAGGCCTCTGCGGGCTTGCCAAGGTCCAGCAGCACGCGCACTAGCCGCGCCACCACCCAGGGACCGCTTTGCGGCGCGGCGGCCAGGGCCTTGCGGTACTCAATCGCCGCGGCAAGGGGCCGGCGCTGCACCGCTAAGCGATCGCCAAGCTCAGAGAACCGCTTGGCTTCTGCGGCGAGCACCGGCCCGGCTGCGCTGCCGCGCTTGAACACCAGCGGCACCTTGGCGGTGGGCGCGTCGCTGACATCGCGCAGATCCAACGTCTGCCACTCGCGCCGGCAAGCCGCGGCAAAGGCCGCCGACGATAGGCCGGTCAGCTCCTGAATCACCGCGGCCTCGCTCTGCCCTTGGCCAAAGCGCGCGACCAATTGCCCTGCGGCGGAGAGGGGTTCACTAGGGGGTGCCCCCGCGGCACCGGCGGTTTTGCGCAGGAGCGTCAGCACCGCCAGGTGAACTTCGGCAAAGGCCAGCTGGGTCTGATCTTGGCTGGGCAGCACCGCCAGCGACGGATACATGCGCGCAAGGCCGATCCACGCGTTTTTCTTGCGGGCCGCGGCCAGGATCTGCTTCTCATCGGGGTCCAGATCGCCCGGCGCCGCGCCCCGCCAACTGCCTTGCAGGGCCCGCGCCAGGCCTTCATGCATCCACACGGGCACCTGCGGACCGCCGCGCTTGATCACAAACCAATGGACCAGCTCGTGCACCACCGTGTCCGCCCAGGCGTAGCCAAAGAGCAAGTCCTGCGGGCTGGTGATCATCACCCGATTGTGCTTGCACAGCGCGATGGTCCCCGAGGTCCGCACCTGCTGCAGCGTCAGGCCGGAGACGCGGGCTAGGTCATCGGCGCGCGGGTAAACGTGCAACTGAATCGGCGGAGAAGCGCTGCCCAGGGCGCCAAAGGCCGACTCCAGCTTGGGCAAGGCCTTGCTGAGCACGGTCTCCAGGTAGGCGAGCAGCACTTCGTCGGGCCCTGGCCGCAGCCACACCTCGACCTTGCCGCCGGCCAGTTTGTAGGACTTGGCGCCCTTCATCACCTCCGCGCTCGCCTCAGCCACTTCAACCCACGCAGCGGCGCGCTCGCGCAATTCCGCAGGCGCTG
>JBIKTV010000641.1:0-3016 GCA_044347905.1 Myxococcota bacterium | reverse complement strand
TGAGTGCTGTGTTCTCGGCCATGAAGCGGCCGCGGGCGGCTTGCAGCTTGGCCGTGCCCTTGAGCTGTGTCGACGCTTCTGGCCGTCAGGGCGATTCCACGGCCGAAACGAGCGGGATGGCTGAGCCCGAACTGTCGGACAGTACGGTAGGGAATGCCTGATCGGCGCCCGCGAGGCCTATGGGCTCGAATCTACAGCCATGGACTACGGTCCCGCTCCGGATCGGCCGGAGACCACACCTAGGGCCGCGAGGGATAGACGCCTTGCACAGCAATCAGTGCGCGTACGCCGTTGCCAAGCGGCGCGATGGTCGGCAGGGCAAAAGTGGTGGAGCCGTCGCCACCGTACTTCATCCCAAGTATTGAATACAAAGCGGTGTATTGCGAGATCGGCAGCAGATCGCCGTTGCACTCGGCAAAACCGCTTGGGGCAAAGGTACCGCCGAAAAAAACCACAGAGCCAATTATCGGGTCCATAAACCACCTCGGGTGATGTGCGGAACAAGCCGTTCCAGCGCGGAGACCCTAGCAGGAGTGGCGGTCGCTACCGCAGACTCGTTTGCAAGTACCTGGCAGCGCAGTTCGTTTGCCCGCGCACGCCAAGCTGGGCCACCTGGTTAGACAAGAATCCACCCACCAGCGCCCGATGGATTGGCGGACGGCCATGTCGGACAGTGCGGTAGGGATTGTCTGATCAGCTTTATGATTGGGGAATTTAGCAGTCGCTGGGGTTAGAGCCGCAGGAGCACACGCATCGTTGGGATAAGGGCGCATCCCGCTGCCGCGGGACCGGGTGCTAGGCGCGCCGGCCTGCCGGCCTCTGCGCCCGGAGACGCGGGCGGGCCAACGGGGCTTGGGTCATCCACCGCGGCGCTATCGGCCCGCCCGCGCCTCCGCCCTAACGGGTTTCGCCCCCTTGCGCGGTGGTTCAATCCTTTGGCTGGCGCTGCGGGCGCGAGCCAACGAACCGCGACCGTAAGGGAGCGGATGGCCACCGACTGTTTGGCACACCGCGTTTGGCACACCGCGTCGTAGCGCTGACCTTGGAACTAGCCGCTCTTTGCGGCAAATATGACGGTGAGGGGGGGCGCCCGTTGGAGCTGCGCAGTCCGTGTGCAAGCAGCCTAATCCCGACGATTTAAGGCGTCGGCGCCCACGTGTGCCACGAAGTGCTATGTTTATACGGGCTGTTTGGGCAGTTTGCCGCCACCAGTCACGCTCTGCGCAAGCTCCAAAAGCCCGCGCAGCGCCGCATTAACGGCCTCGGCATTGGGAAAAGCCTGCGTCAACGCCTCATCGATGACCACAACATTGCTTGCCTTTGCGTAGTCGGCCGCATACTTGCCGCGAACCGGCTTGCCAAGATCGTCTGCGCGGTATTCTGCACGCATTTCATCTGGTTTGCTTTCAGGCTTCTTCATAATACCTCCGTTCAAGGCGGGTGGCGACGCGGGCGCTGATGATGCGGACTGCTTTGCCGCGGTCGGTGTGAGATTCGACAAGCAATCTGCCCGCGCTCGACACGCCAAAGCTCAAAAAGCGGACTTCTGCATGAGCATGATCGGGGTCCAAGGCAGTCGCGGCGAAATCATCTTTGAATACCGTCGAAGCTTCATCGAAGGACACGCCGTGCTTCTGCAGATTGACGATGGCCTTGGCTGAATCCCATTCAAAGTGCACAGCAATTCCTCAATTTGTTCATCAACCCCGCAGACGCCTCAGTCGCCCATCGCACCAGCCGGCCAGCGTCCTGTCACCGCCGACCAGGACCTCCCCAGCCGTCAATAGGCAGCCTACGCGGGCCGATCAGCGCCGTCAACCGCGAAATTTCACGTCCGTTCAGGTAGAGGAGCTTGATTCTCTAGCGAATTGACCTCGTGCTCTCCCGGCTACCCGCAGTCCCGTCCCCGCAGGTGCTCAACCGGGATCAGACAATGCCCACCGTGCTGTCCGATGCCATTGTCCGTCGGCCGCAGCACGACCAGATTGCGCAGCGAGATAGCGTCTTTCCACGGCCCAAGCGACTAGCGGACCTTGGTCGCCTGAGTGCTCGTCGCCCGCAAGGCAACGAGGCGGTTGCAGCAAGCAAGCATGTCGAACATTCGCGCGTGGTCGCGATCCTCAGAGGGTGTTTACAGTTGAAGTGTGGAGTCCGACCGTACCTGCACGGCAATATGGCTTTATTTCATATCCTATGGTTGTCAGCCCGTCTGCTGGAGCAGCGGGCTATCATGACGCCGTTTGCCTGCGCCGACGGCCAGTCCGGGCCGCCCGTGAAGACGGGCGGCGCTATCGCAGCCGTCCGGGACCGCCCCAGCAGGCTCTGGCGAGCCTATACCCGCCAACCGCCCCCATCAACCGCATCATCTCCCGCTCTCTCAGAGCCCGTGAAAATATTCTGGATGTGAAAGAACAGCGATTGACAACATGGGGTCTTTTACTCTCGATGGCCTAAAACCGACGTTCTTTCACATCCTCTCAGGCCGATCCGCCCAGCTCCTGCGCCCGGCGCACGCGGGATCGAGACCGCGAAATCCAGCTGCCCCAATCGAAAACGCAGCGGGGGTAGGAAGGTAAAGGAGGAGGAGTGCAGAGGGGAACCTTTAGGACCGAAAGGGGGCGGCAGCCCCATCGGGTCCTATGGTTCCACCTTTGCAAAACACCATTACGTTCAGCCAATTCCCCCCTCGGCCGGAGGCCGGAAAAACCCCTGCCCGCGGTCGGGCCCGAAAGCTCAGCCCAGCGCCAGCTGCGCCTCCTTGCCCAACCGCCGCGCCGCGCGTACCCTCCCGCCCCGATGAGTACCGCACCCGCCAGCCCGCGCCGTTTTGACTTCCAGGGGCTGCTCCTGTCCCTGGAGCACGATAACCCCTTGACTGTGCTGGCGACGGCTGAAGCCGGGGTGGTGCCGTTTGTGCTGAGCGCCCTGCGCCACCGCCTGGACCGGCCGCTGCTGGTGGTGGTGGCGGACCAGAAGCGCGCCCGCGCCATGCAAGAGGGGCTTGAGACTTTTGAGG
>JBIKTV010000181.1:0-10626 GCA_044347905.1 Myxococcota bacterium | reverse complement strand
TCGGCAAGCTGTCGTGGAACGAATTTGAGCGGGCCAACGCCGGCAAGGGCTGGAATTCCGCGCGGATGTCGCAGGAGTACCAGAAGTACCAGCAAACCGGCCAGTTGAACGGCCAGCTGGTGACGACAGTGGGGGCGCGAGAAGTGCCGCTGCAGCGCTCGAGCAGCTCTGGCTGGGGCACCTACGCCTTTCTTGGCGTGCTGGTGGCGGCGATCGTCGGCGTGGTGCTGTGGCGGCGCAAGAAGCGCGATGCGGACTTGGGCGGCGAGCTCAAGCTGGCGCTGCAGGGCCCCGATCAGGTCATCACTGATATTTACATGAATATGGATGGCCTGGAGGATCATCCGCGCTTTGGCCAGATGCTGGAGCAGGCGACCGCGTGCCAGGCCAAGCTAGACGCGCTCAAGCAAGGGGCGCCGACCCGCGAGGCCATCGCCAAGGCCCGCGCGCTCAATGACGAAGCCAACCGGGTGCGCCGGGCTTTTGATGAAGCCAAGATGACCCGCTAAAAACCGCCCTACGCCACAGGAATTGCCGATCCGCCCGTGCTGGCGAGGCGGCGAGGAGGAGCTCATGCGCTTGACTGCCCAAGCCCGCGTCTATCTTCAGAGCGGCGAAGAAGTGTTCCGCAAGCCGTCCTTCTGGGACAAAATGAAGACCTTTGTCGGCTCCGATGTCGACCTGCGCACGGGCGAGCTGTCGATCGCCGGCAATGCCCTGGCCATGTGTGAGCAGGTGCAGCAGGCCTTCCGCGTGGCCAAGGTGACCAACGCCGTGAGCCTGACGATGGATCGCGAGATTCTCTATCAGGATCTTGAAGATCGCGCCGATGACGCCGACCTGCTCATTACCGCGGCGCGGCGCTCGGCCTCCATGTTTAGCCAGCCGTTTGAAGCGATCCGCATGGTGTTTGAGCACGAGGCCGGCGGGGTCCACAGCCTGATCGAAGCGACGGTGCGCAGCAAGTACAAGACCAATGAACCCGCGGTGATCGTGGCGATCGGCGGGCGCATCACCTCGCTGCGGCCCACGGAAGGCGAAGATCAGGAGGCCGCCAAGGACCGCATCGGCAAGGCTTTGGCCGATCAGAACCTGGTGCCGGCGGCCAAAGCGATGCTCGACGCGCTGCTGGCCAACCTGGAGATGGGGCTGTCGCGGGCCTTTGCGGGTGCGCGAATTGACAGCGATCATGCGGACATCCAAGTGGTCAAGCCGAGCCGCGACGAGCTCAAGGACATGCACGGCAACTTTGACCACCGCGACGCCTGGCTGCGCGATCAGCCGACCTACAGCTCTGGGTGGAGCTACGGCAGCTACTACGACCCTTGGTCGCGCTACTACCGCGATCCCATGGACACTTTTGTCAACCTGATGGTGCTCGACGCGATCATGCACCCGCGGCCCTACTGGGGCTACGGTCCGGGCTATTTGGGCTCCAGCTGGTCGAGCTACGGCGCGCCGGTCACGGTGATCAACTACAACGGCCACCCCTACGGAACGGCGGATCATATCAACAGTTTTCAGGGGCAGCTCGGCGATGTCGGCGCGGTGTCCAACCTGGACTGGTCATCCGCCAGCTGGGACGACAGCCAACTGTCCGGCTATGACGCCAACGCCTCGTCTTTTGACCAATACAGCGGCGGAAACGCGGGCGGCAGCTGGGACTGCGCGGGCGGGGCGAGCAGCGGCGGAGGCACCAGCAGCGACTGTTCGTTTGACTGCACCAGCGACTGCGCCTTTGACTGCGCTTCTTCCGACTGCTCCTGGGACTGCTCCAGCGATTGCAGCAGCGACTGCGGCGGCGGCGGCTCGGACTGGTAGTTCCCGCGCGCGGTTCCACGCGAATTGCTGACCCCTGGAGCGTTTGCCGCTACCATGCGCGGCGGGTCCGCGGCAGGTCCGCGGGGTGAAGCGATCTGTGAAGAGCACTGTGCAACTGCCCTCGCCCCTGCCGCCGCGGCTCTCTTGGCCCGATCTGCCCCTGCTCAAGGCGCCGCGTCTTGGCCACGGCATCGTGCAAGGCCGCATGTGGGCTCACGATCCTGAGGGGGTCGACGCGCTGGCTCTCCTGTCCGGTCGCGCGTGGCAGCTCGTCCAAGCGTCGGACGGGCGCAAGGCCGCGGAAGTGATCGCGGACCTACAGCAAAGCCACGGCGGCACTACAGAATCGTGGCTGGCTGAGCTGCCGCTGCTCTGGCGCAATGGCCTGGTGCGCAGCCCTGGGGTGCCCGCGCGGCGACCGCAGCAGAAGGCGGAGCGGGTGTTCAACACCTGGATTCACCTGACCAATGCCTGCAATCTGGCGTGCCCCTACTGCTATATCCACAAGTCCAAAAACCACATGAGCGATCACGTGGTAGAGCGGGTGCTGGCGGCGATCGCGGCGACCGCCAAGCAGGGCCAGGTAGAGCGGATTCACGTGCGCTATGCCGGCGGCGAGCCGATGCTGCGCTTTGAGGCCATGCAGGCCTTTCACAGCCAAGCCACGGCGATCTGTTCAGAATTTGGGGTCCAGTTCTCCGGAGCGGTGCTGACCAATGGCGCCGTCGTGCCCAAAGGGGCACCGGAGTGGCTGTTGGCCCAGGGCGTGAGCGTGTCGATGTCGATCGACGGCGTCGGCGAGCTGCAGGATGTCATGCGCCCCGTGGTCGGCGGCGGCTCGTCATTTGCCCGCGTGCAGAAGGGCCTGGACACCTATCTGAGCTACGGGATTCGCCCCTATATCCTTGTTACAGTTGGTGATTCCAATCTGGATGGCCTTCCGGATCTGACGCGGTTTCTGCTCGATCGCGGCCTGGGCTTTCGCTACAGCCTGGTGCGGGACATGGAGTGGGGTGAGACCGTCCTGGACGACCGCCACGGCGCTGAGATCGACCGGAGTCAGGAAAAACCTGAGGGATCGAGCGGAATTCTTCAGGGTCCGCCGCTTCGCCGCCTGCAGAAGGTGCTGGGCGACTGCTATGACCTGATTGAACAAGCCGTGACCGCCCAGGCCGCTCTGCCGCAGGCGCCTGCGCTGAGTTTTCGCCGCAGCCACCGCTTCTGCGATCTGGAGCTCTGGCAGCCGATCGCCCAGGCCTGCGGTGCCGGGCGCAGCTACGTGGCGATTGGCGATGAGGGCCAGGTGAGCCCGTGCCAAGCGGCGCTGCACCGCGAGGGTACCCTGCCCATCTCCGCGGATTCCTTGCTGGATCAAGCCAAGTCCCAGGTGCAGTTTGGCGATTTTCACCGCCAGTTGGGCAACCCCGTGTGCAATCGCTGCCCGCACAAGCCGTCGTGCGCCGGGGGCTGTCCGCTGCTGCTGCACCGCAGAGAAGGCCACGTGAACGGCCGATCGCCCTACTGCGAAGTGTTCAAGGCGGTCATCCCGCGGATCGTGCGCATCGCCGCAGTGGAATTGCTGGGCGAACAGCGGCGCCGCCAGGCCCAGGGTCAGACCGCCCAAGCCGCGGAGATCTAGATGGATGCCTTGAAGCTGCTGGAGGAATTGGGCGAACGGCAGCTGGCGGGCAACAGCGTGCGCACGATCCTGGTCGCGGTGCTGGTGGTGGCGCTGGGCTGGCTGCTGGGGCGCCTGGCCCGCTTCATCCTGACCCGCTGGGTGCTGCGACTGACCGCAAAAACCAAGACGAATATCGACAACAAGTTGGTAGAGCGCACCTCAAGGCCCATCGGTCTGACGGTGGTGCTGGTGTCGCTGGCCATGGCCCTGGACCTGCTGACCCTGCCGGCCACGCTGGCGGTGGTGGCAAACGGCGCGGTGCTGTCGATCATCGCTCTGACCATCGCCGTGCTGCTGATGCGCGTGGTCGACGTGTTCTTTGAAGAGGTGCTTGAACCCTGGGCCCAGCGGCAGAGCCCGCCGGTCAACGTCCAGGTGCTCCACGTGGGCCAGGTGGCGCTCAAGATCGTCGCGGGCACCGTCGCCATGGTCACCGTGCTGCAGCGCACCGGTTTTGACGTGTGGAGCGTGATCACCGGCCTGGGCATCGGCGGCATGGCCGTGGCGCTGGCGGCGCAGCAGACCCTGGGCAACTGGTTTGGCGGCATGCAGGTCATGACCGACCGGCCGTTTCAGGTGGGCGACTGGATCCGCATCGACAACAACTTTGGCCGCGTGCTGCACATCGGCATGCGCTCGACGCGGATGCAGAACACCGCAGGTCTGACTTTTGTCATTCCCAACAAGCACATCGCCGAGACGACCATTGAGAACCACATGGCCCCCCAAGGCCAAGTGCGCGAATTCCTGCTGGGGCTGCCCTATGAGACGACGGCGGCGCGGCTCGATCAGATCTGCGCTGAGATCCGCGTGCTGCTGATGGAACACCCGCAGGTCCACAGTGATGTCTCTGTTCTGGTGTGGCATTTTGCCGACTGGGCCGTGCAGCTGCGGGTGATCTATCGGGTGCCGGACGCCCAGTTCTATGGCCCGGTGGCCCACGACGTCAACCTGGCGATCAAGAAGCGCTTGGAAGAGCTGGGCCAGCCGATTGCCTTCCCGACCCGCACTCTGCACCTCGCCAGTGTGCCGGCGCCCGCGACTGTCACGCCGCCGTCATAGAGGCTTGCGCCGATTCGCGAAAATGCCTTTTCCCTGTTAGATTCGGCGCTCCACTTCCTTACAGGAATTCACCATGCGCCGCGTCTTTTTCAGCGCCTGCCTCGTCAGCGCTTTTGCCCTCTCCGGCTGCGAAGCCAACACCGGTACCACCAGCGCTACGGGCGGCGGCACCGGCAGCATTGCCATCGACTCGCTTCAATCCTCCCTGCTTTCAACGATGTGCAGCGCGGTTGGCAAGTGCAGCACCTGGTCCACGCACTACGCGACACCCACGGGCTGCGTCGACATTGCCGGCGGCGAGATGGACACCTCCGAACAAATCGCCGACGTCAAAGCCGGAAAGCTGAAGTACGACGGCGCTTCCGCGGCCCAGTGCCTCGCTGTGATGGGCTCGATGTGTCTGCAGCAGATGGACAACGAACCCGCAGCCTGCACCGCGACTTTCAGCGGCGTGATCGAGGACGGCAAGCCCTGCAGCGACGACAAATACTGCATTTCGCGCTACTGCAAGACCGAGCCGGGCAAGGACTGCGGTGTTTGTGCACAGACCGCCAAGCTGGGCGAAAAATGCGAGGACTACGGCAATTCCTGCGGCAAGGGCAACCACTGTCTGGACAACGTCTGCGTGGCCAACGGCACGGTTGCTGCGGGCGCCAAGTGCAACAGCGACGACAACTGCATCGCGGGCCACCGCTGCGAGTTCAGCGCCGATCCCGTCTGCAAGCCGTTGGGCGCCAAGGACGCCGCCTGCCAGACGAACAGCGAGTGCGCCAGCGGCACGGTCTGCGTGTTTGCCACATTCAACGGCAACGAGGGCAAGTGCGGCGCGGCGATCGCCGGCAACCAGCCCTGCTTCAAGATCGGCAGCTATAGCAAAGAGCAGTGCGCCAACGGCTTTACCTGCGCCGTTCCCGCCAGCTGGGACGGCAAGAGCATCCCCGAGGCCAAGTGCTTGGCCATGGTCAAGCTCGGCGCGGTCTGCACCTCGCACATGCAGTGCGGCATGGACGCCACCTGCAAGTCCGGCGTTTGCGCCACCCTGCCCGCTGCCGCCGGCGACGCGTGCGCCCCACCCATGGTCGCGGGTTCAGACGGGCGCTGCGGCGCCTCTCTGCGCTGTGGCACCGACGACAAGTGCGCGGCCAAGTCCAAGGTCGGCGAGGCCTGCAAGGGCAACAGCGACTGCACCAAGGGCCTCGATTGCAGCAACGAAGACAAGTGCTTTGTCCCGGGCAAGCCCGGCGAGGCCTGTGACAGCAGCAAGGGCATCTGGTGCGACAACGGCGCGGAGTGCGGCGCGGACAACAAGTGCGTCGCCAAGGCCGAGTGCAAGTAGCGCTCTCTGCGCATTGCCCGGCTCCTAGGCCGACGAAAAAAACCAAGGGCGCCGGCAGGATCGAAGGGACCTGCCGGCGCCCTTGGCGCTTTTGGCTGCTGCAGAATGTCAGGCGGCGGACAGGGCCGGGGAGGCGCCAGGAGCCTGAGCGTCAGCCCAGCGCCACCCCAGTCCCGCAAACAGACGAGGCGCTAGCGGGCGGCCAGCTCCACAAAATCGCGAGCGTTCTTGCCGGTGTAGATCTGGCGCGGCCGGCCGATGCGGGCCTTTCCGGCGTTGTGCTCATTCCAGTGCGACATCCAGCCCGGCAGGCGGCCGATGGCGAACAGCACGGTGAACATCTCCGGCGGGAAGCCCAAGGCGCGGTAGATGATGCCGGAGTAGAAGTCGACGTTGGGGTACAGCTTGCGCTGGATGAAGTAGTCGTCTTCCAGGGCCGCCTGCTCCAGGCCTTTGGCCAGATCGAGCTGCTTGTCGTCCTTGCCCAGCTTGCCCAGCACCACGTCTGCGTGCACCTTGATGAGCTTGGCGCGCGGGTCAAAGTTCTTGTAGACGCGGTGGCCAAAGCCCATGAGGCGGAAGGTGCTGTTCTTGTCCTTGGCCTGGGCCACGGCCCACTTGACGTCGCCCCCCTGGTTGGCGACGACTTCGTCGAGCATCTCGATCACCGCCTGATTCGCGCCGCCGTGCAGCGGGCCCCAAAGCGCCGTGATGCCGGCGGCGATGGAGGCGGACAGGTTCGCCTGGGCCGAGCCGACGAGGCGCACCGACGAGGTCGAGCAATTCTGCTCGTGGTCCGCGTGGAGGATGAACAGCAGATCCAGGGCCTTGGCGATCGAGTCGTCATTGGTCGCGAACTTGGTGCCCTTGAACATCATATTCAAGTAGTTGGCCGCGTAGCTCAGGTTGGCATCTGGGGCGACAAAATCCAGGCCTTGGCTGTGGCGATAGATGTAGGCCGCAAGCGTCGGCAGCTGGGCGAAGAGGCGCAACTCGTTCTTGATCAGGCCCGCTTCCGTGGCCTTGGGCGAGTCTTCAACCGACGAGAGAGCGACCACGACCGCGGCGAGGGCCGCCATCGGATGGACGTTCTGCGGCAGCGCCTTGATCACCGCCACGGCAAATTCGGGGAGGTCGCGGTGGGACTTCTCAGCGGCCTCAAAAGCGCCGAGCTCAGCGGCGTTGGGCAGCTCGCCCTTGAGCAGCAGCCACGACACCTCCAGGAACGAGGCCGGGCCGGCCAATTGCTCAATCGGGTAGCCGCGGTAGCGGAGGATGCCGTTCTCACCGTCCAAGAAGGTGACGGCACTCTCGCACGCGCCCGTGTTGCCGTAGCCCGGATCGAAGGTGACGGCACCGGTCTTGTCGCGGAAGACCTGGATATCAATGCCGACTTCGTTCTCAGTGCCGACGATGACGGGACACTCAATGCTCTTGTCTCCCAACTGAATCGTAGCCGTCGTAGCCATGGTGCGCCTCTCAGTGGTGCTCGGTGAATGCGGTTGGTCTGTGTCCGCTCGCCGCGGACCTTTGCGGCTTGGGCTCCCGGGGCGAGAGCCTGCAAATCCAATTGCGGTGCAGGGCCTATGAACTCGCGACCCCGCAGCGCTGTTGCTCACTGGAAGCCGCTGCGACGCCTGCGCGGCTTGTATAGCAGCACCTTGCGGGCGGTGAAAGGGGCTCTTTGACCTGCCGCGGCGCTATTGGCCCCTGCGGAGACAAGGCCGTGACAGAGACGCGCAAGGTTGCGCGGTCGCTGCACCATGGGCGGTCGCAAATCGAGCGAGGATTTGCCCACCGCATCGATTTAACGGATAATAATATCCGCTGATAAACCTCTGGAACAGCTCAGTAAATTCCCCTTGACGCCGCCTCCCGCAGCCGCCAGGATATGTCACAGCCCTGTCAGATCGGCCAAAGAGCCGCCCCAGTCCTGGAGCCCGCCCAAGAGGAGCGCAGCTATGTCTCTGCACCACCGCCCCACGTTTGCCCTGCAGCTGCCCCAGAGCGCCCAGGCAGTGCAATTACGCTTGAATGAACAGCTAGTTGACCCGCGGCTTGAGGTCAAATGGGCCCGCCCGCCCGGCGGTGGCAGCAGCGCAGAAGGCGAAGAGCGCGAGCGGCTGATCAGCCACGTCTTGATCACCTTTCGCCAGGATCAGCGGCACTTCTGGTCGCCGTGGCTCAACCTCGACTTGATCGAGCGCGACGGTCAGGCCCATCTCTCCGGTCGCTTTAGCCCTCATCCCAGCGTTTGGACCGGTTTTGCTTTTGCCTACATGATGTTAGCTGTCGCGACCTTCTTTGCCCTGGTGTTCTCCTACTCGCAGTGGGCGATCGGCAGCTCTCCGGCGGCGCTGGGGGTGCTGCCCTTTACCGCGGCGATCGCCGCTTCAATGTGGTGGTCGGCCCAGATCGGCCAGCGGCTGGCGCGCGAGCAAATGACCCAGATCCGCGGGCTTTTGGACCAAGCCCTGGGCGAACTGAACCCCGGCGATCAGCAGCCGCAGGCCCGCGTGGTGCCGCTCACCAAGGCCGTGGCGTCAGCCTAATCAAGCGACCCGAGCCGCAGGATCCACAAAGCGCCCGGCCGCTTGCACCACTGCCCGGCCCACGTGCAGACCAAGCGCATAAATCGACAGCTGAGGCGGCCCGCCGATAGACGTCGGAAACAGCGATCCGTCGGCGATCCACAGCCCCTGGGCGGAGTGGTGGCGACCCTGGCTGTCCACGGGACCGAGCAGGGGATCGTCGCTCATCGGGCAGCTCGCCATGGGATGCACGGCGGTCAATTGGGAGAAATCCAGGTCGATGTCGTGAGCCCGCGCCAGCTCTGCGGGGCTGCGGAGCTGCACAGGTTCCGCTTGGGGAATCCACACTTTCTGCGCCTGTGCCGCAAACAGCAGCTCGGCGATCTTCTGGCTGCCTTGGCGCAATTCCTCAGCGTCTTCAGCGGTGAGCTGATAGTGCACCCGCAAGCCCAGATCGCCGTCGGGCTCCACGCGGCCGCGGGTTTCGTCGTGCAGCATCGCCGTAAGCACGGCTAGGTGGCTGTAGCGTCCCATGGCCGAGCGGTGGACCGCGCCGATGCCCGGCAACATGGTCGCAAGCCCCATCGGGTGGCCAAAAGCCGGGACGATCCAAAGGCGCCGCGGATCGCCCGGACGGCCGCGATCGCCGCCAAAGCGCAAGAACTCGCTGCACTCAAAGGTTTGGGGGATGCCCTGCCACGCCCTGACCGGCTCAGCGAATTCCCCAGCGGCAACCACGGCCGGGTGAATGCGCAGGGTTTGTCCGGTCATCTGCGAGGGATCGGCAATCCCAGAGCGCAGCAGCAGCGCCGGCGTCGCGGTCGCAGAGGCCGCCAGCACCACCGCCTGGGCCTCCACCCGCAGCCGCTGGGCCGGATCGCCGTGGATCGGGTCGACCGCGCGCAGCTCCACCCCCGTGACCCGCCCGCCGTCCAGCACCACGCGCACCGCCTGGGCACACGTCAGCACCCTGCCCTTGGCGGCGATCAACCGCGGCAGCAGCACCTTGGCGGCGTTGTTCTTGGCGTCAAAAGCGCAGCCAATCTCGCAGAATCCGGAACCCACGCAGCCGCTGCGATTGTGTTGCAGCCCCGCGCCGCGCCAGCCAAGCTTGGCACAGGCCTGTTGCAGCAGGCGGTTGCCGCGGTTCCACTGATCGGCGGGGACGGCGGAAACCTGCAGCAGCGCCTCGACCTCTGTGTACAGGTCCTGCCACTTTTGCGGCGGCAACTGGCCCAGGGAGCGATCGCGGTGCCACTCCCGCAGCAGCACGGGGTCGATCCGCTTGCAGAGATTGAGGTTATGCAGGGTCGATCCGCCAACGCCCTTGCCCTGGTGCAGGCGCACCTTGCGATCGGCGCTGGTGCGGCCGGCGCTGTCCCAGTAAAGCTTAGGAAACATCTGCTCTTCGCGCTGGGTCATGTCGTCGGGGCTGTAAAAGCCGCCGGCTTCGAGCATCAGCACGTCGAGCCCGGCCTCGGCCATCGCCATTGCCGCAGCGCTGCCGCCCGCGCCCGAGCCGATGACGCAGACCTGGGCGCGCAGTACCGCCCCAGCGGGCAAATCGCGGGCGTCGTAGATCACGGAAATTCCTTTGCGCGGTGTGAGGTTTTCACAGGGTCCCCCCGCACTCAAGCGGCAGGTGCATGGCCAAACCTGGGGGCGCCACCAGGCGGTCATAGCTGGGCCGGCGCGGCCGCGGTTGGTCGGGCACCATCGGGCCACTGTAGCCAAGTGCGCTCCAACTCTGCGGAAGCTGGTAGTAACCCAACATCACCAGGTCGCGGATGCCGCTCCACGCGTCGGCCAAGGGCGGCGGCAAATGCTGCCAGGCGCGCAAAAAGCTGAGCCGCTGAGGCTCCTCCAGACCCGCCAGCCCATCCCAGGCCGGGGCCAGCTCACCGAACGCCGACAACATCGCGTAAATCTGAACCCTTAGCGGCCGAGGCAGGCCGGCGACGTAGTTGTCCACCGCTTGAGCCACGGGCAGCCACGCGCTCAGACCGGGCTCCAGAGGCGCGGGCGGCGGAGCGGGAGGCAGGATCACCGCGGCGGCCAGCGCGACCACTTCCGCCTGGCCCGCAGACAGCGCCCGCCCGCGAAATTGATCGATCCCCCCCTTACGATAAGTCCGCGCCGCAGCGACTGAAATCGCCAAAGCGCCGCCGATCGTTTGCAGGACCGCACGGCGCGAA
>JBIKTV010000640.1:0-3023 GCA_044347905.1 Myxococcota bacterium | reverse complement strand
AGTAGCCGGACAGGGGGGGGAGTACAGTTTTGGAATTACGCACAAACCTCGACTCCGCGCAAACCAACCGCACGCAGGTCGCAGGTCCACGCCTTCTAAGCCCCCGGCGCGGCTTGGGCCAATTCGCGCAGCTCGGCGACATCGGCAAAGACCTCGCTGACCGAAATGGCGCCGCTGCAGCCGCTCAGCTGGAGCGTGTCGCCGTCCACGCAGGCGCGGTAGAGCCAGCTGCCGTCATCGTTGCGGGCAAAATGCTCTATTTGATTGCGGTCCTGTGAGACGAGCAGGTAGTCGCGCAGGCTGGCGATGCGCCGGTACAGCTCAAACTTGTCGCCGCGGTCGTATTGCTCCGTGGACGGCGACAGGACTTCGACAATCACCACCGGGTTGCATACCGCATTGCGGTCGCGCCAATCCACCTGCACGGGGCCGCAGATGACGCTGGCGTCGGGATAGCAGGCGTCGCCGGCCACGGCAATGCGCAGCTCAGAGTTGAACACGCGGCAGGGCTTGCCGGCCAAGGTTCGGCTGAGAGCGGCACTGGCGTTGAAGCCAAGGCGAGCGTGGACGACAGAACCGCCGGTCATCGCAAAGATTTCGCCGCCGTGAAATTCCAGCTTGACGGGGCTCGCCTCCAGGGCCGCCAGATAGTCCTCGTAGGTGGTGGGCATCACCCGCGCCGCTTGAGCCATCGCCGCCTCGCCGGGCCCCGCACGCTGGGGCTGAGCCGAGTGTAGGGAGGTTGCGGGGCGGAGGCAAGGCGCAATTGGGGCCCGGCCAAGCGGTTTGGACAGGGGCCAGGCGATTGTCTGATCCGCACAGGGCTTGGGGAATTCGCCGCCACGCCCCGGCCGAGCCAAGCCAGCAGGCCAGCGAGCGGCACACTAGTACATCGAACCTCAAGTTCGCGGTGGGTTGTCAGGAATTCCGAGTTCGATGTACGAAAAAACACCCAGCAGAAGTACCCCAAACCCATGCCCTGGAATTCGGCGAACACGCCGCGAATTTCGGGTTTGGGGTGCTAGACCTCAGGGGAAGCCGGGGGTGCAGTTGACGGAGGCCGAGCCGATCGCGGCTGAAAAAGACGCTTTGTCGTAGCAAGGCGTAACGCAGTAGTCGCCCTTGGCCGCCCACATGAGGTTTTTGCCCGCTGGGCACGAGTAGCCCGACTGGTAGCAGACCTCAAACGGCGCCTTGCTGCCGCCGCTCGCGCTGTTGGGCCAATGGAGCTTGCCGACATACCACAGGTCCAGCGGCTTGAGCTTGGCCTGGAGCTTGACCGCCAGCGTGCCGTACAGGTAGATGACGACGGTAGCGATGGACGGGCCATAGCTATGGTCATTCCAGTAGTGGGCGCCGACCGAGTAGGCCTTGGGCGCCTGCAGCGTGCCCTTGGGCGCCTGGAAGTTGAGGTTTTCTGGGCCGGCGCCGTCGGTATCGTCCAGGTCCAGGCTCGGGCCATCGGCGCTGATGGCGGGGTCGCCCCAGGCGGCAATAGGGTTAAACCAGAAGACATCCGTTGAGTTGTCGAACCACGGATCGCCGACCCCGTCGCAGTCCAAGTCTTCTCCAGCGGCCAGCGCATCGGCAAAGTGCAGGTCCAGGTCGGCGCCGTCGCCAGGACCGGTGTCGGTCTGGTCTGGATCGGCCGGCGTGTCCCACAGAAGCTCGATGTGCACCGCCGTCTCCGGCAGCGCCAACAGCTCAACGCAGGCCGGCTTGCAGGACTTTTGGCCGAATTCGTCCCAAACGTCCAAGCAGATGACATACTCGCCGGCGGCGTTGGCCTGCAGCGTGGGGTTGGGAAATGTCGCCCCGGGCACGAAGACCTGGTTGGAGCCGTTCGGCTGCTTGACGAGGGTCCACAGGAACTTCTTGATGGCGGCGCCGGTGGGCGAATACGACGCGCTGCCGTTGAGGGAGATGACCGTCTGCGGGACCACCATGTTGCCGACGACCGTCTTGGCCACGGCGACCGGACACTCCTGGGCCACGCCCCAGCCGCTCAATTCGACCGAGGCCTCTGAGCCGTCAGCGAATTTCAGCGCGAGCTTGGCCGTGTCCTTCTGCCCGGTAGGGGTGGCGTCGGCGGGGGTGTACAGCGCGACCAACGCCGCAGCCCCGCCGCTTGCGATCTTGAGCGGGTTGGCGGCGCTGATGGGCCCGGGCCCGACCCGACCGTTGGCCAGCGGCTGGCCCCACTGCACGGCAAACTCGCCGCTGCCGCTCGCGCCCGCTTGGGCCAACTGCACCTGGGTGATGGCCAGCTCCGCGGTCCCGCAGTTCTTGACGTGGACCTCTTGCTTGGCGCTCTTGCCGACGAGCACCGCGCCAAACTGCACCGCCCCCAGAATCCCGGCGTTGCCGATGACAAAACACGCCGCTGTGGCTGTGTCGCCTGCGCTAGCGTCAGTGGCTGTCGCGTCGCCGGCGCTGACTTCAGCAGTCACCGCATCGCCAGCGGTGTCGTCAGGGGCCGCCGCGTCGGCCTGCACTGCTACATCGGCTGCTAGATCGGCCTGTGCTACATCGGTCTGTGCTGCCTTGGCGTCAGGGCCGCCAGGGGCTGGCGAGCACGCCCACAGAACCGCCGCCAGCAGGGCGATGGCCTGGACCCGGCCTGTTCCGCTGTTGCGCCGCAGCCTCATTTCCGCCCCCCATGTTCCGCGGACTGCCAATCGCCCGGCGCTCGCAATTTGCCCGTGCCTAGGCGAGTCTGGGCCGCAGGCCGGGGCGCGTCAAGGGCAAAACGCCCCCCAGAACCGCCGTCTTAGGGCGGATCGCTGACGGCGCGAGCGGGCGTCCGCGCCCGCGCCCGCCTGAGCTTTTGAACAGTGTCAACGTTGACACTGTTCAAAAGCTCGGGCGCCGGGCCGCCGGCGCCAGCCGGCGGCCGAGTTTACGCGCGTAAACTCCAGGTGCGCCGCTCGCCCACAGGGCGCAGCGCCCGGTCCCTCTCCGCCTAGAATTGCCGCAAAACCCCAGCGCCAGTCCACGCCCCGCGGGCCAGCGACCGTTACCCG
>JBIKTV010000180.1:0-10706 GCA_044347905.1 Myxococcota bacterium | reverse complement strand
CTGGCGGCCTCTACTGCGAGAGTCTGGCGCAGCGGCCAGGCAATTTCGTGTTCCTGTACGACCTTTGCTGGGCGGCCCGCGATTTGGCGCTTGAGGCAGGCACGGACTTTGGCGGCGAGGCGGAACAGGCAGAAACGGACGCGGCCCGGGTGCGCGCAGAGGTCGAGTGGCAGCGGGGCCGGGTGTCGGGGGCGATAGAGCCGCTGTTGCCCCCACCTGCGGGCAGGGCGTGATTTCTTGGCCTCTACTGGGCCCTTCGTCTTCAGCTGGAGGCCGACTTTCGCCTCGGTTTGTCGCGCGTTTCGGCCCGCGGTGGGGAGAATCGGCTGGGGCCGAGCAGGTTCGCTGAGCGGCGGAACTCGGGGTGTATCCTTGGGCATCGCACTGCGTTTCAGTCAACGCGTATCGCGCGCCACCAACCACTGGCCCAGCAGCACGTGGCCCATCAGCGCAGACATCACCAGCACCAGGGGCAGGGCGGTAAACGGCTCAAAAAACACCAGGGTATTGCGCGGCAGCTCCGGCCAAGCGGCCAAGGGCCCCGGGGCAGAGCGCGCCGCGATGGTCACCACCGTCACCAGCAAAGCGATGCCCAGGGCGTTGTAGCCGACCACCAGCGCCCGCGGCACGGGCCGGCGCAGGGCCCACAAGCCAAGGGCCAGCCCCAGAATTCCCGAGGCGATATCCCAGTTCCAGCCGTGCAGGGTCATCTGCGGCGGCAGGGCGCCTTGGGCCGCCAGGTCGGCCATCAGCAGCTCAAGCGGGAGGCGAAAACTCTGCAAAAGCAGCAGCGCCGCCAGGGGCAACCGCGCCGCCCAGCGCCGGCCCAGCGGTGACAGACCCACGGCCAAGATCGCCAAAGCCGTGGGCACCAGCACCTTGGCAAACGCGGGCGGCACGGAGTCGTCGACCGGCAGCAGCCACCGGTGCACCCCCAGCTGCCACACGGCGCCGAGCCAGAGCGCCACGCCGGCCGCAGTGGCCACAGCCGCGCGCTTGCCAAAGCTGCGGTGAACGAGCAGCGGCCAAGCGGCGGCGACGATGATCACGAGGGCGCAAAAAACCCAGGTAGTTTCAGGGCGAACGGCGGGGGCGAGCATCAGTGCGGGTCTCCAAGGGGCCAGGGGGCGGAATGAGCGTAGGGGTGCGGCGGGGCGGCGTCAAATCGCTGCGGCAGGGCAATTTGCGAGGGGCGCCGAGAAACCCTAGGGTGCGCAGAGTGTTTGAGCCATGCGCGAGAGGTATCATGCGATCGACCAGATCTATCGATCATCCCATGTCCGTGGGCCTAGTTGCCCGGGCTGTAGCGGTGGCGGCGGTCCTCTGCGGTCTGGTCAGCGCCTGTGGCGTGGTCGACGCCGGCGCCTACGACAACGTCATTGGCGACGCGGGCACCACCGAGCGCGGCCGCGGCGTGGGCCGGTACGGGGTGAGCACAGCTGACGTCTCCGGCTCGGACATCGACCCGAACGACGCCCCCTGGCTGTACAAAGTGAGCTATGACGGCCTGACAATGACCCCGGATGGCCAACACCTGCTCATCGGCCGGCCGCGTCCGGGCCCGCACCTGGGCTGGGCCAAGCCGGGCTTGCAGCTGGTGGCGTACCACCTGGGCACGGGCAAGGTCGCCGACCTGGGCATCGCCAACGTGGTGCGCATCAATTTTGCGCCGGACGGGGCCACGGGTTGGCTGTTGGCGCCGGTGGAGCCCCAGGGCACCGAGCTGTGGCAAATCGACGTCGCTACGCTCAAGATCAACAAAATGATGGCGTTTCCTGAGCGCTATACGTCCCTGGACGTGAGCCCAAACGGCCAGACCCTGGTGCTCGGCAATGTCCCGCGCGACACCCTTGGGGGCACGGTGAACCCCGGCAAATGCCTGCGCGAAATCAGCCGCAACGGCCAGATGCTCCAGGTCAACGGCTGCGCTTACAGCGTGGTGCGGCCGCAGACGCTCGCAAAGCACAGCTATACCGCGCCGTTCCCGCTGCGCGACCTGGACTTTGTGCCCGGCAAAGAGGAGATGATCCTCACGTGGTCGACCCTGCCGACCCAGGGGCCAAACGCCCTGCCGCGGGCGACCGTGCGTTTTCAGAGCCTGCTTGCGTCGGCCAGCGCCGCGGTCGCGACGGACGTGGAAGTCCCCAACTGCGCCGACGAGCTAATTCTGGCGCCCGCCCATGGCCTAGCCCTGCTGGCTCCGAGCTCTTGCGCCGCCGATCCCATCTCCGTCATTGACATCCATCAGCGAAAATTCGTGACCAATCTCCCGGGTTTTGGGCCGGTATCGCTGGTGGGCTCGCACGCCGTGGGCTTTGTCCCGCGCAGCGGCTTGCCTCTGGAGCGGCAGGCAGAGGTCAAGGACCCCGTCGCCTGGATCCGCGTGGACCTATCGAATCTTCAATGGCAAGTCTTCCCTGCCGGCTCAGAGATGCCGACCTACACGCCGACCCCAGATGGCCAGCACCTGCTGGCGTGGACCGCGAACTTCTGGTCCGAGCTGGGCCTCGACTCGCTGGCCAACCTCCGCCGCATCCGCATTTCCGACGGCCAAACCGTGCCGCTGGACAACCCGACCATTGCCCCCGGGCCAGTGACTTGGCTGCCCGACGGCTCGCTGCTGACCCTGTCTGCCGGGCTGCTCTTTCGCATCGACCCGCAGGCCATGACCGCCAATTGGCTGCCGCTGGGCGCGCTGGGCCCGGGGCTGCTGCGGGTGCTGCCGGGGGGCAAGGAGCTGCTGCTGGGCGAGGTCCACCGGCCTTGGGTGCATCGTTTGGCGCTAGACGGTGGGTCGCCGCTGCCCCTGCCGCTGCCGCTGCCGCTGGAGCTTGCGGGCACGCTCTACAGCGACGCGCCGCCCAGCTTTGTTCAGCCCACGGGGCCGGCCGGTTGGGACAGCGTGGTGGTCAGCCTGGCGACTGAAACTACGCAAGCAGATTGCGGAAACCGCAGCGAGTCGGCAAGCGTGCGCAGCATCCGCTTGCAGTCGCCCGCAGCTCAGACGGGCGGATGGGCCACCTGGGGCGCGCCGCTGACTAGTTTCGCCCTTTTTGGCAATTGTGAACCTTTAGGCGGTGCGACGAACGGGCCGCCCTGGTCCCTGGCGAGCCGCACCTTGGCTGTGCGCTTTTGGCCGCACACCCAGGCCGAGGTTGACGGGCTGGGGGCGCCCCCGTGGACCATCCAAGCCGGCCAGCGCATCGCCCTCTCGCTTGGCGGCAGCGCGTCGCCCAGCCTCTGCAAAGGCGAAAAGGCCTGTGCCGGCCACGCCGTGGCGGTCGCGTTCATCCCCAGCGGCAAGCCGAGCCCTTGGCCGCGCCAGCCCAAGAAGGTGGTCCTTCCCGCGGGAACGGCGGAGGCGCTGCTGCTGGTCGATTGAGCCGCGGGCCGTCTGCACATGCGGACCGCCGGGCGGGACCATGCAAAATGGTCGCGTTAGTTCAATGGGTTATTCCACCCGGCTGATCAAGCGTCGGCGGTGTTGGGCGCGTCGCCTGCGGCGATCGGGCTGGGCCTTTTTGCCCGCGGCCCGGCCGGCCCTGCGGTCCGGCCTGGCCTGGGGCAAAAAGCGGCGTCGCACGCCGCCCTAGCGGGGCCTCATCCCGCGCGCGGCGCGGGCGGGGGTTGGTCGGTTGCGTTGTGAGATCAGGGTGATAGGTCTGGAGGGGCGGCGCTATTGGCACTTTTAGTGCCAATAGCGGGGTTTTGAATTTAGCGGAGCGGTTCGTGCAGCACTTGCCCGCCCCGCAGAACTCCGGGCCGCTGGCCCGTTGGGGCCGTGCGACGGCAGGCGGCTTCTATTTCGGCCCGCTTTCGTCATGTTCAATTTGCTGGGCCTGCGGCGAGCCGTCGTGGAGCCACAGCGCCAAGCCGCCGCAGACGCCGCACAAGAACAGAATGGCGATCCTTTGGCGCATCCTCAGTCCCCACTTCCCGGCAGGGGCTTGGGCGGGAGGTCTTTTGCCTTGACGAGGCCCAGGGCGAGGATAGGCAAATGTGAGCGCATGGGGCCTCCAGGTGGGGGTTAGGGCCCCGCCAACAATACCTCAACCACAGTCCTTCGGCGACCAACAGGCCTGGGTCTGGTCGCCGTGGCCCTTCTGCTGGGTGGGCCATGGCGCAAAGCGCCGCGGCGCAGGATGCCCTCAAGGGCTAATCGCTATTGAATCAGATGGTTCTCAACGTGCAAGGGGTTGGACGTGGGCTGAGGCGCGGCCCGCCGTGGTTTCTCTGCAACGCTACGGCACCCGCGGCCAAACTCCCCGCCGCTCTAGAGGTCGCACGCGGTGCTGGCTGCGCATTGCCACTGGCCGCTGACGGGGCAGCAGACCCAGCCCGGCTTGTCGCCGCAGCCAAGGTCTTGGCAGGTCGCGCAGTCGTCCGGGCAGCTGGTCTTGGTTTCCTTGCTGCTGCAGTACTTGTCGCCGCAGACGTCGGGCTCAAAGCAGTCGGCGGGGCAGGCCTCTTCGGTTTCGCCTGTGCTGCATACGCCGTCGCCGCAGCCGCCGACAGGCTTGACCAGGCAGCCATGGCTCTCCAGGCACATGCCCAGCGCCATCCAGTCGGCCAAGGCCCCGGGCGAGATGCTCTTTGTGCAGTCCTGGGCGCACTTCTCGTCAAAGGTCGGCGTGCTGCATTTTTCCAGGCAAGTCCAGCCCGCCGCGCAGTTCGCCACCGCCTTGCACTTGGTCAAGGCCTCGCCGCAGAGGGTGCCCGCGCACTCTGCGGCCGTAAGGGTCGTCTTGCAGTCCTTGCTGCAGCTCGCTGCGCTCTCCTTGGGCTGGCAGATGCCGTCGCCGCACACTGTTGGGGTGGCGCAGTCGACTGGGCAGTCTTGGGTGCAGATGCCGTCGCCGCACGTGGGCTTGATCTTGGGTTTGCAGCTCTTGCCGCCGCAGCCCAGGAACGCGTACACCGGGTTCTGCGGATCGCCGGCCGGCAAGCAGGCGCTGTAGCAGGCCTCATTGCCCAAGCCGCACTGCTCAATGCACGCGACGGCCTTGGCGCACGCGGGGTCCTTTGCGCAGGCGGCCCATTGGCTGGGGCACACGTTCTTCTGGCAGCCGATGGTGTTCGTCACCCCGCAGTCGCCGTTGCACGCCGCGTCGGGCACCTCGCCGACCTCGCAAAGCCCATTGCCAGCGCTGGCGATTTTGCAGTCGGCCGGGCAGTTGCCGCTCGTCTCCATCGCCTCGCAGGTGCCGTTGCCGCAGCCCTTGCCGCAGCCGGCCTGGATCGCGCACGTCGCAAGGGGCTGCCACACCGGGCCGACGCCCACGGTGGTGTTGCTCTGCTCGCAAGCCGTCGCGCAAAGCGACGTACCGCCACAATTCTGCAGGCAATTGGCCAGCTTCTCGCAGCCGGGCTTGAGCGCGCAAGCCTGCCATTCGGCGGCGCAGGGCTGCTGTAGGCAGGTCAGGGCGTTGGCCTGACAGTCCGCGCAGGTGTTGGGCGCCTCGCTGGGGTCGCATTTGCCGTTGCCGCACAAGGCTTGCGGGCAGGTGGGGCCCGTCCCGGCGTCGGCGGTGTCGGCGCTGTCGGTGTCGCTAGAGTCCAGGGTGTCGGCGTCGACGGCGTCGGTCGCTTGGGCGGTGCCGCTGTCTGCGGCGGTGTCGGCGGCGTCCGGTGGGGCGGCGCTGTCCTGGGTCTCGGCGGTGTCGAGCACGGGCCCGGATCCGCTGTCTGCGGTGGTGTCGGCGGTGTCGGCGGCGAAGGTGTCGGGTGAGTCAAGAGTCTTGGCGTCGGCGGTGCTCGTGTCCCCGCTCGGCACGGATTCGGCTTGGCCGCAGCCGATGACTAGGCCAAGGGCGCAAAGGATTGCGGGAAACAGCTTCCTGGGGTTCATGTTCATCCTTGGGATCCGCTGGGGTCATTGTGGTACTGGCGAGGTACGCAGAATACGACCGCCCGACTTTCGGTCCCCTCGCCGCCGCCAGACAGTCGCTCCGAAGTCAACCCCTTGGAGCGCGGTCCTATAGGCCTGGTCACAGTTGTCCAAACGCAGCCGTCGAACTCTCTACTCGGTTTGCGCAGCGAGCGGCGATGTCGCGGCAGTTCTGCGGCCCCCAATTTCCTTCAACAAGCAACTTGCACCAGGCGGTGGCGCTCTTGGCGGTCAGGTCACGTTCCAACCGCCGGAATTCGTCCGGTGCCACGAGGCCGTCGCGGCCGGCCTTGGCGAGTTCCACGAGGTCCGCAGCCGAATCCGCAAGCAGCCGATCGGCCCGGGCCATGCCGGCCGCCGGTACTTCGCAAACGCGCGCAAGTCCGGCCAATTGCCGCGCGCGCTTCCGTTGGAGTCGCTGCTCCATGCGCGCGATGGGGTCTGCGGACTTCTGGGCTTCCCCTCCGGGCTGGATCGCAGCGCCGGGCGCTAGTGTTGGGACCGTGGCCGCGCTTGAGTCTCCCGGTGCGAGGGTGGAATTTGGGATGGTCCGCCCAAGCGAAGACGGCGATTCACCCTGGTGATCGTCGGATTTCGCACGCCACAGCAGAACGATGGCGCTGGCCGCGGCGACAAGCACGATTGCGATCAGTCGGATGCGACGTAGCACAGGAGACCTCAATGCGGCGGTTGTTCGCATGGCGACAGTGTGCACTTCTGGCGGAGGACGAGACGGTCACGGTGTTGCATCTTGGGGCAGCAGGTAGGGGTTGGGGTGGCCTTGTTCGCGACTGGCCTCGGTCGGTTCGGGGTAAACGTTGACGTTCTGCTTGCTGCCGCCAACTGTCGCGTAGAATACTGCACCGCTCGGCCCGGTCTCCGGGAAGCTCCACATGTTAGCCAAGATACCACCGTAGGGCTCGTCCATCGCGCAGGCCATTCCGCCATCAGCGAGGGAGATTAGCCGGTCAGGATAGCCGAGTGGCAGTGAGGTTGCGTGCAGGGTTAGGTCAGCCAATGCGCCAGACATGTTCGCATTTTGAAGAATCTGGCCGGCCAGTTCGCCGCTCAGACCCAGAACGACGGTGCCGTCTCCTTGCCAGAGTACGTCGCTGACCACGAAGTCCCTGTCCGCAGGTATCGGGTCATTTTCAGGCACGCCGCAATCCGGGAAACAAGACAGGGTGTAGTGAAAGCTCACCGCCGCACGCTGCTGGACCGACAGCGGCTCGCTGAAGCGGACTTCCACTTTGACCGCCGGCGGATTCTCCGATTGTTCCAGCACACGGACGTCGCCCACGCCCGCGCATGACTGGGCTGCCAGGCCGATCCTGCAGGCCCCCTTTGCCATCGGTTGAAACGGTCGGCTACTCTGGGGGATGTGGATCTCCCCGACCGTGGGCCACGGCAGCCAATCCGGGCGTTGGCACCAAGCGCCGATGTTGATGTCGTAGGCGCCTGCGCGCTCAAGCCCGAGCGTGACGGTTACGTACTGCATGTTTGGTTCGCCGGGCACATCTTGCCAGTTCAGTTGCACTTGATCGGTTGTCAGTTCGGTGATCGTGTCGTTGGCGACGTGATAGGTCTCCATGTGGTCACGAAACAATTGTTTGGTTTCTGCCGTCCAAGGCCCCATGAGGTGCCAAACCGGGAACGTGCGGGATTGCGGGCCATACCCCAAGTTGGTCTGCGCGGGCATGAGTTGCCTGAGGTCGGCGTAGAACGGCGGGATCTCCGGGCCCGGGTTGGTCTTGGCTGCGGACTCGCCGCCGCCAGAACAGCCCAGGATTGAGGCGATACCGATTGCCAACACGGATGAAAGAAGGAATTGTGTGTGCTTCTTCATGGCGTTGCTACTCCCAGGTGAAGGTGCTGTAGGAGGCCAACAACTCGGACATTCTCCGAAGCTGGCTGAAGTCGTTTGAGATTGGCACGCCCCAGTAGTTCGGCGGAACCAGGGCTGGATACGCCGCCTTGGCGCGCGCCCACGCAGACGAATCATTGAACTTTGCGGTTGTCGCGGCGGGTCGAGACTCATGATTGCCGTCGCCGCAGAATTCAAAGGCGTTCCAGTTGTCTGGGTACTTGCCGTATTGGTAACGAACCTGCAAGGTGCCAGCCATCAGTGAGTGCGAACAGCGCACCGACCCGGCCGGCTTGCCGGGCCCGTAATTGGCCGGGAGCGTATACTCGTCGGGGAGGGCGAACGCATAGTGGCCCAGTTCGTGGGCCAGTACTTCCGCGATAGATCGCCCAGTCCCGGGCGATTCGAGGTTGCCCGCCTTGACTTCACCGCGCCAGAACCACCGGTTGAGTTCGACATAGCCCGCCCACGGCGTGCTAAAGTTGTGGCAGCAGGCTGCGACCTTGGAGTCGCCGCAGCCGTCGGTGTAGTCGCTGAGCCAGATGTCATAGCTACTTGCAGGGATGAACCACCATACGTCGTTGTCGATGCGCCACGCACGCTCCGGCTCAAACTGCCCGTCCGTTGCGGCAAGGAGTTGTTGCGAGGACTGGGCAAGGAAATCCTGGATCCTAGGTTTTTCCCAGTTGGTTCCGTAGACATTTCGGTCTACACCCACTTCCGTCTCGTAAATCACGTACGGGCTGGGCTCTCGCCGCGCGACCGGCATGGCGGCAAAGAGCCTGAACCGACCTTTGCCTGTCTTCGCATGGACGCGCACGGACACCGTCTGTTCCCAGGTCTGAGCTGGCACGCCAATCATGTCGCCAGTGGCTGCCGTCGTGCAGCCGCCGAAAGGTGTGCCGCAGTCGTTTGGAGCAGGAATGTTTCCAGACGTCGTGTACATGACGTCGAAGTTTCCTGCCGCCTCGCCAGGCGCGAGCATTCGGTCCAGGTTGACGTAGAGGGCGTGATGCGCAGGCACGATGACGCGCAGATAGATGTCGTCCTTGGGGAAGAGCAAAGCCCCGTCGAGGGCCGTGTTGGGCTCAAGCTCAACCCAATTTGGCTGTGGGGCTGGGTTTGAGCAGTAGCACTCGACTTGGTTGGCGGCGAATCCGAAATTCGCGGTCATTGCGGAGGTCTTCCAAACCACTTCGGCTGCGGGGTTCGTCGCAAACCATGCGGAATTCGTCGCCACAGTGTCCAGAGCACGGCTTGGGCCAAAGGCAGCTAGCGCGCCGCTCCCGGACCACCAGCCAATGCTCAGAGAGTCGCCAGGGACCGTCTCAAATGCGGCAAATCCGATCCGACAATTCGACGCCATATGGCCGGCCGCGAAGGTCCAGCGGTTGTGCATGTTGGCGCCGTACGGGTATTGGGCCTGGGTCGGTTTCGCCGCTAGCTTGACCTTGATTGTCTTTGCTTGCGCCAAAGGCTCCCGCCGCAGCTCAGTACTTGACGAGAACGGATACGGCGCCTTCACCGGCGCCGTCAAACACCCACAGCCCTCGTCCGCCGCCCCGTCGCAGTCGTTGTCGACCCCGTCGCCGCAGGTCTCGACCACAGACCCGCAGGTCGCCCAGCTGTCCGCCGCAGCAAGCCAGCCGACCGCGCTAGCGCACGCGGCCATGGCAGCAGGGCGGTATAACACCTCAATAATGCGTAGTTTTATCGATGGGGGGGGGCGACCCATCTGCGTTTCTCCTTGCTCGTGAGGCCCAAGTTTGGTGCGGTGGCTGAAGCAGTTCCTCGTTCAGCAAAGTTACTGGACTTTGGCGCTCAGCGCAAGGCCGCGCGACGGCCCTTCGCCAGCGATACCGTGCCAGCAGTGGTGCGGCATAACATGTGGATTATGCAGCCACTCTCGCACGACAAGGCCAACCCCCGCCGGCAAAACTGCTCTGCGTTGTGACAAGTGTCACAACGAGCCGCAGCGCCAGCGGCGGCTTCCCATCGCGGCGCCCGCGAATTTTCCACGACTTCGCCCAGCGCCGCCCGCGGCGCCGCATCGGCAGTCCAAACGTCACAGTTCTGTCGGGCGGCGCCAACGGCGCCCGCTCACCCCCAGCGCCCCAAACCTCCCGCGTGCCCCACCTAGCTGCGAAGTCCCGCCAGGGACATCTTGAACACCAGCGGGCGACTTCAGTCGCACGCCCCACGCTCTTGCGCTATACCCTTGAAAATACACAGGTCGACCGGTTCGCCGAGGCGTTTGGAACCGGTCGGGCCAGAGACCCGCCCCAACCCGGGCGAGGGGCGGCCGGGCGACCCTCCAGGCCAGCACGACGGCCCAGCCGTGCGGGCTGCGCCCGGCATGGGCGCAGAACACTGCCACATGGGGCTGCGGCGGGCAGTCGCAGAGATTTGGTCTGGCGGGGCGGCGCTATTGGCACTTTTGGTGCCAATAGCGGGGTTTTGAATTTAGCCGGGGCAGATACCGTCGGCCCCGGCGCGCTCCTCTTCGCTGGCCGGGCTGTTCCCACTTCAGAATGCAAGATCCGCCTATGGAGTGGGAACATGACGAATAAAGCCGAGTTGCCTCCATGGATCGAGTTCGGGTCCGACCAGCGGCGCCAGCTTGTGGATGCGCTGCAAGTCTATGAGGCGTGGCGGCATATGACTGGCGGCAAAGTACCTGGGGCTGTCCCCGCAGGGGGACGAGCTGCGGGGCTTGCCCGCCTCCCTACGCGCCCTTGCCAGCGGGTTTGAGCAGGACGACGCGACCGGCCCGAATGGCAAGACGACGCCCAACGGGCGCATCCCCAAGCTGATCTTCGGCTTGAAATCAACGAGTTGAAGTCCATCTTGTCTGAATGGGACAGGTAAGGTCACGACATAAGAAGAGGTTTTGGACCCTCGAAGGGGCTGACTTAAGGGAGGCTCAACTCCGCGCGACTCGGAAGTGGACCTGGC
>JBIKTV010000639.1:0-3055 GCA_044347905.1 Myxococcota bacterium | reverse complement strand
TCGCCGTCGTCATGTGTTCGGCTTCCTCAAGCATGCGCTTCCCATTACACGATGGACATAACCCACGAACTTTACAGCTGAAAGCGACCAGCACATCCTTGGGACAGCTGCTGCATCGAAAACGTGCAAAACCATTGGCCAATTGCCCACACCCGAGGTAAGCCTTCATCGCCTTGTCGACAAACTCCGGCAGCGCCGCGCCCGTGCGCTCTCTCGCCAGCGCCTTGACCTGCGGCCAGCCGGCCCTTACTGCCCGGTGAAGCGCACTCAGCTCTGGCTGACGCCGCTCGTAGACAAAGCGCGGCGGCGCCTCGGGTTTCGCGGCGGGGTGGTCGAGTAGGTGTGGCGAAGGCTTTCCCATCGCCAGAGTTATCGTTAGCTAGCGGAGAAAGCCGCGGGCAGGCAGGCGGAGGGTTCACTGCAGTGGGGTCTGGCGCCTCCAGTCCTTCGCTTCAGCCACCTGCGTCTGGCCGCGCGACGCTCCCGCACGGACCGTGGGCAGATAGGCGCGAACTTACCATAACATTCGCGGTTGACGGCGGTGCCCGGCCGGCGTTGGGTGGCCGGTGCAGAACAGGGCGCCTGGCTTGGTCACGCAGCCCTGCGCTGGGTCACAAGTCGCTGAGGTGCATACACCGTCTGCAGCACACGCCACAGGCACGCCAATTTGGCAACTGCCGAACGCAGCAAAACGTCAGCAGGTTGGCGGCGGTGTCAGAGGTATGGCGCTGAAATAGTTCAACTTTCTTGTTGACAAGCCCGCGCTTCGTTGCCATACTGCACTCCCCACCCCCGCAAGGGCCGCGCCGAAGGGACAGAGTCCGGCGCTGCAAGCGGCGTTGAGTCGCCTGGCTGGCTGGCGAGCGGCTACCCAGGGCTTTGGCAAGTCGCTGGTTCGTCATCAGAACTCAAGCTACCGCTCACTGGCCGAGCGCGCAGACCTTGACGCCGGGCTGTGCGAGGCCGACAGTTGTCCCACGCGCAGATGCGCAGCAGCCGCTCAGGCGGGCCTGTCGTTTTGTCGCAGCTCTGGAGCATGTGATGCCCGAGTTCACTACCTATTGGTTCTCGATATCTTCACTCAAGACCCGCCAGCTCGCGCTTTTTGTTGCCGGTACGGTCACCGGGGTCGCGCTGCTGGCGATGGCCTGGAAGTTCGGTATTGAGGAGTGGTTCGATCCGTTTTTGCCGGGAACTCATCAAGAGGACAGCCAGGCTGAACGCTGGGAGTTTGTCATTGCCTGCGCCATGTTTACCGGTCTCGGGTTGGCATTACCGATAATGGCCTATTCGAGACTCGCCGCCGAGAGCCTGGCTGCCGCGCGGTTGTCCCGCGACGTCTTTGTTCTGGCGCCGCAACCGATGATGGTCATATCGAGCAGCGGTCTGGTGCTTGCCGTGAATCAGGCTTGGGAGTCTTTTGCCGGGCTGCAGACAAGTCATGCGGTGGGGGTGCCAATTGCCGCCGTGTGTGAATCGTTGATGGATACGGGGATGCTGCGGCGTGTCGTCGAATCTGTCGATCATGCCGGTGCCTGGGCCGGGGAGGTGCAGGGCATGGCAAAAGCGGGAAGTCCACGCTGGTCCTGGCTTGCGGTCAACACAATCAAGCATGACGAAGAAGGCGTTCGGCATCAGGTTTGGTCTTTTTCAGACATCACGACAAGAAAACTCCGCGAGGCCTCGGCAGAGCACGCTGCCCTTCATGATCCACTGACCGGTCTGCCCAATCGACGGCTGCTCTGTCAGCGTCTTGAGCGCGCCATTGGTTTCTACCAGCACACCGGCGGAGGGCTTGCCGTTCTGTTTATTGATCTCGATGGCTTCAAGCGCGTTAATGACATCTACGGTCATGATGTCGGGGACCACGCGCTTCGGGAGTCTGCTGACCGCATTCGGCGATGCGTCCGGGTCGAGGATACCGTGGCAAGGTTCGGCGGGGATGAATTTGTAATTCTTGCCGGCGGTGTCGCGGGCCCGGAGGATTCGGCTGCGCTTGCGCGACGCTGCATCCAGGCATTTCAACCTGAAATTACAGTCGGGGATGGAGTCAGCGTGCCGGTCGGTGCCAGCGTTGGTATCGCGCTTGCCGGTCAGGTTTTCCAGGATTCAGATGCGTTGGTCAGGGCCGCGGATGAGGCCATGTATGTCGCCAAACGCAATGGCGGCAGCTGCTACGTCTTTGCCGGCGACAACCGGTAACCGGCGCGCATCGCCGGGCTGTCTGTAGAGCTCGATGCTGTCGACGAGGACCTGAGCGAACCGTTCTTTGACGAGCTGCCGGCGGACGACTGGGCGGCCTAGCTGGGGGACCTGACGGTCTGCTGGGTGGCGGAGCCTTGCGCGGATCGGCAAGATCGGCTTGAACTCACGTGAAATTTGGCGATTGACGGGGGTGATCGGCTGGCGTAGGCTGGCCGCTGACGGCTGGGACGGCCTTGGTCGGGGGCAGCATGGCGCTGGCGGGGTGGTTCAATGGCCGGGTACCCGGTTTGCGTGTCTTACGCATAGTTGGGTGCAGACCTGGTCGCAAAAGCACTGATCGTCGCTTGAAGCCCCGCAATTGCCGTTGCAGCTGCCCGCAGGGATGGCCGTGCAGCTGCCGCTGGTCTTGTCGGCGCTCACCGCGCAGTTCTGGGTCGAGGTGCACGTCTTGGTGGTGGTCCAGCTGCCCCAGGTGACCCCGCTGGTGCCGCTAGGGCAAGTGCCGGCCGCGCCGCTGCAGACCTGTTGGGCTGTGCGCTTCTGCAAGAGCTTACCCACACACTGAAACTCGCTGGCGATCGCCCCGCACGCGCTGCCCTTGGCCTTGACGATCCCGCTGCTCACTTCACAGCACTCACCGCTTGCACAGCCGCAGGTGGTCTTGAAGTCCGCACAGCAGTCCCCGGCGCCTGTGCACACAGAATCGCAATAGCACTGCCCATTGAGCGACTTGCCGTTGCACGCCCCTGCACAATTCCCGGGCAGCGCGGTGGTCTTGCAGGTCGGCATGACGTTGGTGCCGCTCGCCGTGCACGTGCTGCCGCTGGCGCAGGTCTGCAAAGTCTTCCAG
>JBIKTV010000638.1:0-3057 GCA_044347905.1 Myxococcota bacterium | reverse complement strand
TGTTCAGCGCCGCCTTGGCCATGTTGGTGTGCGGGTGGCGGGTGGTCTTGAGGCGCCGGTAGAATTGGCCTTCCATCGCAGAAACATTGACGATGTGCTTGTCTCGCTCTGGTGTCGCCGTCATCAGGGGCTTGAGCCGGGCGTTGAGAATGAACGGCGCCACCGCGTTGATGAGCTGGGTCTCCAGCAGCTCGACCGCCGACACCTCGGCCAACTGCAGCCGCCACGAATTGCGCTCGCGCAGGTCGATCTGCTGCAGGTCTTGGTCCAAATGCCCTTGGGGAAACAGGTGATCTTGCGGCTCCACCTCATCGGGCAGCAGCGGCGCCTGTGACAGCTGGGCCGCGTGCACCAGCCCGGGGGCCGCCAGAGCCTGAGCCCGCGCCGCCAGAGCCTTGCCCTCACCTTCGCCCACCACCTGCTCGCCGCGGAGACCCTCATAAGAGCCCACTAATCTTTGCACTTCCGCCGGTAGATGCGCGAGCTCCGTCTGCTCCAGCTCCATCATGTGGCGGTAAAACTCCGGCGGCCGCCGCACCGTCTGACAGGCATTGTTGACAATAAAGTCCAAGCGCTTTCGCGTCTGCAGCAGGTGCCGACAAAACGCCTCCACACTGGGTGTGTGCCGCAGATCCAGGCCAAAGACCTCCAGCCTGTGGCCCCACTGGGCAAAATCCGCCTCCTGAGCGTAGCGCAGCGCCGAATCCCGCGGAAACCGTGTTGTCACAATCAGTTCGCAGCCCGCTCTGAGCAGCTTGATCCCCGCCTGATAGCCGATCTTGACCCGGCCCCCCGTCAGCAGCGCCACCCGCCCGCTCAGGTCCGCCGTTTCCGTCCTCTTGCGGTAGTTGAATTCCGCACACTCGGGGCACAACTGATCATAAAACCCATGAATCTGCGAATACTTCTGCTTGCACACATAGCAGTGCTGCAGCTCCCGCGTGCGCCGCCCCGGCCCCTCTTCCGCCGCGTCGTCGTCGACCTCATCGGCCTCGACCTCCTGCGGCGCGAACACGTTGGGCGTGATAAACACGGGCTTCGCCCTCAGCTCGCGAATCCCGGTCCCCGCCCGCAACTCCTGGTCCGCGTTGACCTTCTCCGTCTTCCTCTGGCGACTGCGGTTCTTGGCCTCCACCCTGCGCTGGTCCAAGTCCGGGCAGAACACATCCCCCGCCGCGTTCATCAGCCGAGCCCTCTCCTCGCCACTGAGCCCGCGCATGAGGTCGCGATTGGCGGCCAATTTCTCCAAAAGCTTTGTCGCCGCGCGCAGTTGATCGGCCACATCGCCGCCAGCGCTCTCTTCCGACTCCTGCACAGCAAACTCCTTCAAAATCAGCGCGACAACCTTCCCACCGGCGCCAGCGAAGCGAGCGCCGGCCCCAGTGGTCCTGCTCGGGCGGTGGTGGGGAGGGAAAGGAGGTGGGGCATGGGGAGGAAACTTTGGAGGGCAGGAGGCGGCAGCCTCCTTCACCCTCCAATGGTTCCTCCCCAATTCACGAAGGCTCAACCATTAGTTCCCGCAATTCCCCTGGCCGTACATAGTACTTCGAGTGACAGTAATCGCAAACGAGCTCGAGCGGCTCGCTGCCCTCCGCCAGTTCCGCCATGTCGCCCTTGGGCAGACTGCTCAGCATCGCCATCATGCGATCGCGGCTGCAGCGGCAGCGAAACGCCACCGGCTCGCGAGCGCATTGGTCCCAGCCAAACCCCTCAAACAGCGCCTTGGCCCAGGCGCGCGCGTCGGGATCGTCCGCAGTCATCGCGTCGCCAATACTGGATATCCCTTGGATATTGTGCAAAATCTTCCGCAGATCGTCGCGGGTCCCCTCCGGCATCATCTGCAGCAGGTAGCCGCTGGCGCTCTGCACCTGGCCATCCGCCCCTAAGCGCACGTCCGTGTGAACAAGCGAGAGAATCTGCTCAGATTCCAAAAGGTAATGCATCAGATAGTCGGAGACATTCTCGCCGTTGAGCGCCACGCTGCTGGCGTAGTGCTTGGTGCCCAAGGCCCGCGAAATCTGCAGGGATCCAGCGCCAATGAGCAACCCAAAGATCTCATTGGATTCTTCTGGATGCGCCACATAAGCCCGCACGCCGCCGTCGTCCCAGGCCTCGATCGCCACCTGGCCCAGCGGCCCTTCGTGGTTGAGGTACAGCTGCAGCCGCTCATCTGGGTTGATGGTGGAGCGCACCAGCAGCGCGCCGATCATCAGCTCGGCCACTAGCTTGGCCACGTCTGGAGTCGCTTGCATCCGCGTCGCCGCCTCTCGCACCGCCTGGGTCGCGCGCACCACCAGCAGCCGCGCCTCGCCTTCGCGGGTCAGCGAGCGCCAGAGCGTGTCCCGGTCCAGCGGCGCCGCCGGCTCCGTCCAGCTGATCGGCGCGACTAGGCGGGCTTGGCGGCGGGCCTGGCGCAGCTCTTCGCGGCGCTGCACGGCCTCTGCCGGGGCGACCGCAGCGCGCTCAAAACCGCTGGCGGGCAGCTGGTTTTCTTCAGCCTGCCCAGGGCTGAGGGTCTCGCTGTCCTGGGGCTTGGCGTTCTTGTCTGGTTGCATCGCGCTACAGTTCCTGTTGGGTGGTCACCCGCAATACTTCGTCAAAACTCGTGAGACCCAGGGCCATTTTCTTGACCGCAGCGTCGCGCAGAGAGGTCATGCCGTCCTCCGCCGCCTGCCGGCCCAGCCGCCCGGAATCCGCCTGTTCCACGATAAGCCGGCGCAATTTGTCCGACACCGCCATCACTTCATAGACACCGGTGCGGCCTTTGAGCCCGGTATCCCGGCACACCGCACAGCCCGAACCGCGCCAGACGCCAAAGCGCTCGCCGCGCAGCTCCAGGCCCAGCGCCGCCGCCTGCTCCGCGCTCAATTCTTCTTCGCGCCGGCAATTGAGGCACACGGTGCGGAGAAGCCGCTGCGACACCACCCCCAACAGCGTCGCCCCCAGCAGATAAGGCTGCACGCCCAAATCAAAAAGTCGCGCGACCGCCCCCGCCGCATCGTTGGTATGCACCGTCGACAGCACCAAGTGCCCGGTCATCGCCGCCTGAATCGCGTT
>JBIKTV010000015.1:0-29404 GCA_044347905.1 Myxococcota bacterium | reverse complement strand
CAGAAAGACAAAGAAAAGGCTGAGAAAAAGGCTGCTAAGGACGCTGAGAAGGCCGCCAAGAAGGCGGAGAAAGACAAGCTGAAGGCCGAGAAGAAAGCCGCCAAGGAAGCCGCCAAGGCCGCCAAGAAGGCCGCTGCCGACGCCAAGAAGGCGGAGAAGGCCAAGAAGCCGGAAGCGGCTCCGACTGGCCGGGCTGGCGAGGCTCCCGCAGCCGCTCCGGCCGCTCCTGCGGCTCCGGCTGGACGCGCGGGCGGTGCGGCGGCGGCTCCTGCGGCCCCGGCTCCGGCTCCAGCAGCCCCGGCGGCTCCCGCTGGGCGCGCAGGCGGCAAGTAAGCGTTGGCAAAGTAGTCACTCTTTCAAGTTGTCCTTCCGTCAGTGCCCTAACTCGGCCTGCAAAGGCGCCGCTTGCGACCCGCCCAGCCCTTTTGCCCAAAGGGCTGGGCGGTGCGCTGACCTGGGTTGGGCCCTGGCGACCTGGGCCCTGGCGGCCGGGGCAATTTGGCGAGCCCTACGGGCTGTGGCACACTCTGCGTTCCCGCGGGTGCGGGTGCGGCATCAAGCTCTTGGCAGTCCCTGCAGTCCAAACCCCGACGTCCGGCCGGCGCACCTCGCGTGCCGACCTAGCTGCAGCTGTTGGCCTGTTTATCGACGGGGAATTTGAGTTGATTCGCCCCATTGGCACAGGCAGCCACGCGGACGTCTTCTTGGCGCGCCAGCGCTCCGTGGCCAATCGGCTGGTGGCGATAAAATCCCTCAGTTACCTCTACATGGCCCTGAGCGAACGCGACATCAAGAAGGCGGGCCAAGCCCTGCTGCGCGAAGGCGAGCTGCTGGGCGGGCTGCGATCGCCCTGCTTTGTCGACATCTATCGCTGCGGCGCTCTGCCAGATGGCCGGCCCTACGTGGCAATGGAGTTTGCCGATGGCCACACGCTGCAGGACGTAATCGCCAACCTGAACAGCAGCCAAAAGCGCATGACGGACGACCGGGTAGCCGAGATCATCGACCAATGGTCCCAGGGCCTTGCGGAGTTGCACGCCGCGGGCTGGGTCCACCGCGATGTCACGCCGGCCAATGCCGCGGTGGCGGACGGGCCCAGCGGCGAAGTGCGCCTCAAGACCTATGATTTGGGCACGGCGACTCAGGTGCAGGAGAAGGCAGACCGCTTCCGCATCGGCTGGGACAAGGAAAACCCCGCGGGCACACCGGCGTACATGGCCCCGGAGCAAGCGCGCGGCGACACCGTCGATGGCCGGGCCGACCAGTATTCGCTGGGTTGCATCGCCTATGAGCTGCTGACCGGGCAAAGGCCCCTGGGCAATCAAGGGGTGCGCGCCGCTGAGGTGCTTGAATTCCTTCGCTCCGATCGGCCCATTCCTCACCAGCCTCTGGGGAACCTGCGGGCCGACCTGCCGGCGGAAGTCGAGGCCGCGGTGCACCGGGCATTGGCGCGATCTCCGGATCAACGCCATGGCAATATTCGACAATTTGGCCAGTCTCTGGCTCAGGCGCTGCATGTGGGCAGTGCACCTGGACAGACCTGGTGGTCGCGGCTTTGGCGCCGCCCGGCCGAACGCCGCAACGGAGGTTCGCAGTGAAGGGGTGGTTGGCAAATATGTCAGTGGTGCTCGCGGCTATGGCCGGCATTGCTGCGCTCCTCTACGCGGTGAGGGCGCTGTTTTTTGCCCAGACCCGCGCGGCTCCGGTCAGCGCCAAGCCGGTCGCGGCCGAGCCAGACCAGCGCGAGCTGGCGCGGTTGGAAGACGAGCGCCGCCGCCTGCTCAATCACCTGCGCGAAATCCAGTTTGACCACGACACTGGCAAGCTGGATCGCCACGATTACGAGCGCTTGCGCCAGCGATATGAGGGTGAGGCGCTGGCCGTGCTAGAGGATCTCGACGCCCTCAAGGTCCGGCTGAGCGGCCAGACCCTCAGCGCCGCCATCGACATCGCGCCAGACAGTCAGGCCGGGAGCCACCGATGATACACCTGCGGAACCCATGCTGTTTCCAGGGCCAGTGGCCTGGCATTGCCCTCGTCGCCCGGCTCGGTCGGCCCGGTCTTTTGGCTCTCCTGGCTCAGCTGGCCCTGGCCGCACCCGGCGCCCGCGATGCCCAGGCTGGCGAGCCGCTCGCCCAGGTGGCCGTGCCGCCCGTGCGCATCGACGCGCAGCTGCAGTTTTCAGTGGATGAAGACCGCATCACGACAACGGTCGAGTACCGCCTGAGGAACGCCGCTGCCCAGCCCATTGACCTGACCGCTGCGCCCCTGATGCTGCCCTTGCCCGCGCCCCTGGTGGGCGGTCTGCCGCTGGACCACGGCGCGATTCCTGCGGCGGCCCAGTCGGTGGAGGCGGAGGTCACCGGCGATCTCAAGGTGGAGCGCAAGCAAGGCGGCTTGGTCGCGGTCGGCGTGCTCGCTCCGGGCGCTGAGGCGATGGTGCGGGGGCGGTTTTTCCTGGGCTACAAGAGCTCCACCTTGCGCCTGGGAATTCGCGGCGCGGGCCTGCAGACCTATGCCACCGTGGTCGTCGCCAGCTCAGTGCCCGGTCGCACCCGCCTAACTACCGATCAGGCCGCGCGCAATTTGCGAATGGAGCAAGGCGATGAGCGCTTGGTGGGGCTGGCTTTTGCCCAAGCGCTTGGGCCGGGTCGCGTAGCGGTGATCGAGTTGGCGGATCTGCCCGCTCCTCCGGCGGCACCGCGGCTGGCTCTGACTTCGGCGGCGGCAAGCCTGGCGGGCCTTGCGCTTTTCTGGCTCCTGCGCAAGAAAAATGAGTCTGCCCATGGCGCCTGAGGCCGCGGCAAAGCCTCCAGGTCCGCCGGCTCTCCTGCAGGGCGAAGGCCTAGCGTGGAGTGTCGGCGATCGCTTTATTCTCGTCGATGTGGACGTGCAATTCGCCCCCGGTTCGCTGACTGTGCTCTGGGGCGACAATGGCGCCGGCAAGTCGACCCTGCTGGACCTGCTGGCTGGCCTGCGCGCCGCGGACCGCGGTTTGGTGCGCCTGGCCGGTGTTCCCGTAGCTGAAATTCACCCCGCAGACCTGGCCCGACGCCTCGCCCGCGTAGGCCACAAGCCCGGCGCCTATCTGGACCTGACGGCCACAGAAAACGTCAGCCTTCTGGCGGCCTTGAGCGGCCAAGCCCCGACGCCTCAGGCAGTGACAGCGAGCCTGGACCGCGTCGGCCTAGCGCAAATCGACCAGCACCGCGCGGTCCGCGGCTTTTCGCGGGGCATGCTCCAGCGCACTGCGCTCGCGCGACTGCTGTTGACGGGCGCCGATGTGTGGCTGCTCGACGAACCCTCCACCGGTCTGGACGCCGCAGGGCAAGCGCTGCTGGCCGGCTTGCTGGACGAGGCCCGGGGCAAAGGGGCGGCCATCGTCGTCGCAACCCATGATTTTTCCTGCATCCCGCCTGCCGACCAGTGGTTGCGTGTGCGCCGGGGCCACGTCAGCGCAGAGCGGCCCAGCGCCGCCACGCTCCACGGAGGCCTCGCATGAGCTCGCTGCGCCTCACCTGGCTGCTGCTGCACAAGGACCTGCGCATCGCGGCGCGCTCCAGAGAAGTGCTTGGCTTTATGCTGCTTTTTGCCCTTCTCTGCGTCGTGGTGTTTGCCTTTGGCTTTCTCCGCGAAGGCCGGGCGGCGGAAGAACAGGTGCCGGGCGTGCTGTGGGTCACCCTGCTGTTCACCGGGACGGTCGGGCTGCTGCGGCTCTTTGCCGCGGAAGAAGAGGCCGGTACGCTGGACCTGGTCGCCCGCACCCGCGCAGGCACCGGGCCGCTATTTTGGTCCAAAGCCTTGCTCCAGTTGGCGTTTTCTGGAATCGTCACGGCCTTTCTGCTGCCCGTAGTGCTGGTGTTCTTTGACGCCCGCCTGCACGGCCTAGGGTGGGTCCTGACGAGCCTGGCCCTCGGGCTAATTGGCCAGGCCGTGCTTGGCACTTTGTCCGCAGCGCTGTTGGTGCAGGTACGCTTGCGCGAAGCGCTTTTGCCGCTGGTACTCTATCCGCTCCTTGCGCCCTTGCTCCTGGGCGGCGTCAAGGTCACCGCACTCGCCATGGGCCAAGCCCCAGAGGACGCCCTGTTCGGCTGGTTGGAGCTGATGGTGGCCTTTGACGCGGTGGTCGTGGTACTCTCGCCGTGGCTGTTCGGCCGCGCCATCCTCTGACCTCATCGCCAAGACGGTATTATGCCAACAGATTCTCATCCTCCCTCCCCAGCTATCGGCCAGGTCGGCGGGCTCAATGCCGCGCTCGCGCTGTCCACCGCCCTGGTCATCGGCGCGCTCGCATGGGTGATGTTCGTCACACCGCCAGACGCCAACCTGGGTATTGTGCAGAAGATTTTCTACTTCCACGTCGGTACGGCCTTTGGGATGCTGCTGTGCTTGGTCGGCGCCTCCGCCTGTGCCCTCATTGACCTCCTCTCGCCGTCAGACCCGATTGACGCCGCGGGCCGCGCGCTGAGCGAGATCGGCCTCATCTGCGCCCTGGCCGTGTTGACCTCTGGGCCGCTTTGGGCACGCAAATCCTGGGGCACTTGGTGGACTTGGGAACCGCGGCTGACGCTGACCCTGCTGGTCTCGCTGGTCGCCCTAGCGGTGATGATCCTGCGCGACATCGCCGGCAACAGCCCACAGGGCCGCAAAATCGCCAACAGCTTGGCGGTTTTGGCCGCGCCCATGGCCTACCTGATTCACATCGCCGTACAAAAGTGGGGCGGCACCCACCCCCAGGTGCTGCAGGGCGGCGGCATCTCCAGCAGCGACATGCGCATCGCCTTTTGGGGCTCTGTGGTCGCCGTGCTGAGCTTCTGCTTTAGTCTCGCGGCATTGCGCTACCGCACCCTGCGCAGCGAAGGCCGCCTGCAGGAACTGCGCCTGGAACTCTCCGCCCGCGACCTGCGGCGCCACCGCATGGAGAACCAATGAATTTTGCTGTTGTCAGTCGGCTGATTGCCGGTCCAGCGCTGGCCTTGGCCGTGTTTGCGGCCGCGCCGGCCCACGCCGATGAAGCGCCTCCGGCCTCTGCACTGGCCGGCCCCGCGCCTGCCGCGGCTCCGCAAGCCGCACCTGCACAAGTGGCACCTGCACCTGTGGCACCTGCACAGGCCGCCCCTGCGCAGGCCTCCGCCAAAGCCGCAGAAGCTGCGCAGGCCGAAGCTCCGCGGGACCTAAGCAAATACAAAGAAGAAAGCGTCCCCGGTGGTCAGCTGATGATCATCGCCTATCTGGTGATGTGGGGCCTGCTCGGCAGCTTTGCGGTGCGCACGGCGCTGCGCCAGGGCAAGCTTGAGCGCGAAGTGGCGGCCCTGCAAGACCGCGTCGACAAGGGAGCCTAGCCCATGACCAGCGCGCATTTGTTCTATATTCCCGCCATGTTGCTCGTCGGCATGGTCGCCGGCTTCATCACCGGTCGGCGGATGCTCCAGGCTGAACTCGACGACCAGCGGCGCCGCGCCGAACGCCAGGCCGCGCGCCACCAGCCGCCGACCAACCCGTAATCTCTCAGCTTTCTTTGGGCGGTTCGTCGCTCTTTGGCCTCGCCGCTGCTGCTTGCGCCGCGGAGATGTGGCGGTTGCGCACCTTGGCGACGTCTGAGGACTGAGGGGCGCGCGCCATGTCGTGCAAGTCGCTCATGGTGTGCATTTGGCTGGGTTTTGAGGTGGTCGTCCAAGGCTTGAGCACAAGGCCCATGGCCTTCCGCCCCGTGTGAGGCGCCGGCTTGGGCTCGGGAAATTCCCGGTGGATCGGCGTCATCTGCGTCGCGACGGCCTCGACCCGCCGCAGCGGCGTGACCTGGCTCATCGAGTCAAAGTCATCGGCTTCGCTGGCCACAGGCGCCGCCGGCGCTTGGGTGTCCTGGGGGTTGTCGCCCATGGTTCCCTCGTGCTGCCGCAGGGCAGACCCCTCGCAGTGTGCCGCGGGCTGGAGCGGCGGGCAAGGGCAGCGAATCCAAGGCGGCGCGGAATCCTTCCCCCTGTGCGCCCCGGTGTGCTAGCCTCGCCGGCCCGCGGTCCCAACCGCAATCGGAGCTCCCCATATGGCCCACGACCTGCCTGTCGCCCAAACCAGCTTGGCCGCCTATGCCGAGACCTCGCTGACCGAGGCTAAGCCTGCAGAGCCATTACCAGATCTGGATAGCTGCTTTCCCTCTTCGGCCAAGATCGAGGTCGGCGATCTGCAGGTGCCCGTGCGGCGCATCCAGATTAGCGACGGCACGTTCTGCGACGTCTACGACACCACGGGCCCCCAGGGCTGCGATCTGCACCAGGGCCTGCCCAAGCGCCGCGCTGAGTGGATTGCCAAGCGCCAGGGCATCGAGCGGCCCACGCAGCTCTGGTTTGCCCGCCAAGGCGTCATCACAGAGGAAATGCGCTTTGTGGCCCTGCGCGAAGGCCGCGATCCCGAGTTTGTGCGCAGCGAAATTGCCCGCGGCCGGGCGATCATTCCCGCCAATATCAAGCACCCTGAGCTCGAGCCGGTGATCATCGGCAGAAATTTCTTGACCAAGATCAATGCGAACATCGGCAATTCGGCGATCCGCAGCGACATCCAGGAAGAGGTCGACAAGCTGCGGTGGTCGATTCGCTGGGGCGCGGACACGGTGATGGACCTGTCGACCGGCAAGGACATCCACACCACGCGCGAGTGGATTCTGCGGAACAGCCCGGTACCGATTGGGACGGTGCCGATTTACCAAGCTTTGGAGCGGGTTAAGGGCAAGGTTGAGGACCTCAACCTCAAGATGTTCCTGGAAGTATTGGAAGAGCAATGCGAACAGGGCGTCGACTACTTTACGATTCACGCCGGCGTGCGCTTGCCGTACGTGCCGCTGACCAAGGACCGGGTGACCGGCATTGTGAGTCGCGGCGGCTCCATTCTGGCCAAGTGGTGCCTCCACCATCACAAAGAGAACTTTCTCTACGAGGGGTTTGAGGAGATCTGCAAGCTATTGGCGCGCTATGACGTCAGCTTCTCGCTGGGGGACGGACTTCGGCCCGGGTGCATCGCCGATGCCAATGACGCGGCGCAGTTTGGCGAACTCAAGACGCTGGGCGAGCTCACCAAGGTCGCGTGGAAGTACGACTGCCAAGTGATGATCGAAGGGCCGGGGCACGTCCCGCTGCACAAGATCAAAGAGAACATGGACCTACAGCTCGAGCTGTGCCATGAGGCGCCGTTCTATACCCTGGGGCCGCTGGTCACCGACATTGCCCCGGGCTACGACCACATCACGAGCGCGATTGGCGCCGCGATGATCGGCTGGTACGGCACGGCCATGCTGTGCTACGTGACGCCCAAGGAGCACCTGGGCCTGCCCAACCGCAAGGATGTCAAGGACGGGGTCATCGCGTACAAGATCGCCGCCCACGCCGCGGACCTGGCCAAGGGCCATCCCGGAGCCCAGGAGCGCGACAATCTGTTGAGCAAGGCCCGCTTTGAGTTCCGCTGGGAAGACCAGTTCAACCTGTCCCTGGACCCGGTGACCGCGATTGAGCTCCACGACCAGGACATGCCGGCTGCCGCGGCGAAGGTCGCGCATTTCTGCTCGATGTGTGGGCCGCACTTCTGCTCGATGAAGCTGACGCAAGATGTGCGCGACGTCGCCTCGCAGCAGGCCGAAGAAGCGGCGAACGGCATGGCTGAGATGGCGGCGGCGTTCAAAGACCAGGGCGGCGAGCTCTACGTAAGCGCCGACGCAAAGCTGAGCTAACCTGAGCTAAGCCCTCGTTTTTTCCAGATATTCCAACGCGCTCGCCGGGCCAAAGTCGCTGGGCCGGGGCTCAGCCGATCTCAAACTCGACGGTCAGCAGGGCGCCGCCGCCTGGCGCATCTTCAACCCAGGCGCGTCCGGCGTGTTGGTCGACCACCTCGCGGACAATCGCTAGGCCAAGGCCGCTGCCCTCTCGCTGACGGTCAAGCCGGTGAAACGGCGCAAAAATGGCCTCGCGCTGGTCCTTTGGCACGCCGGGGCCGTGGTCGCGCACTTGGAGCCGCCAGTGGTGCGGCAGGGCGCGCAACCGCACCTCCACCGCTGTGCCGTGCGGGGCAAAATCCAGAGCGTTGGCAAGGAGATTGTCGATCACCTGCCGCACCCCAGAGGGATCGCAGCGCGCCGTCACCGCTTCAGGCAGGTCGATCTGGAGCGTCAGGCCCTTCTCCGCGGCGCTGGCGATCCACGGTTCGACCGCCCCCCGGACCAAGGCGGCGACATCCAGCGGTTGATGTTCGCGAACTTCCGCGCGCACGGAGGCGAGGTCCAGCAGCCGGCGGGCCAAAGTGCCCAAGCGGTCGGTCTCTTCTCGCACCCGCACCAGGGTCTCGCGCAGGTCGTCCGCCGTGCGCTCGCGCCGCAGGGTGACATCGATGTCGGTCCGCAACACCGCGAGAGGCGTGCGCAATTCGTGGGCGGCATCGGCCACCAGCCGGCGCTGGTCGTCGCGGGCCAGGCGCAGCCGCGAGGTGGCGTCCGCTGCGAGATCGCGCAATTCCCCCAGCACATCGGCGGTGGAGTCGGCGGCCGGGCTGGCGTCCAGATCGCCAGAGCGGAGCCGCCGCATGTGACTCGCCAGCCCCTCAATGCGCCGGTGCAGCAGCCGCACTTGAAAAGCCTGGGCGCCAAACAGCCCCGCCGCGACCAAAAGCCCCACCAGGATCGCGGCTTTGGCAAAGGCGATGCGCGTGGCCCGATGGCGCTCCAGAGAGACCGCGAGGCGCAACACCCACGCGCGCTGGTCGGGGCCGCTCACCGCCATGACCAGCACGCGAAAATGGCCGTGGCCCTGAGCTTCTTCTGTGTTCAGCCTGGGCGCAGCGAGGTTGGGAGGGGCCAGCATGCGCCGCGGCACATCGGGTCGGTCGGGGCTAGCCACGCGCAGCGCGCCATCGGCGTCGTACAGGGCGCTGATCGTAGAGACCCGTTCGCGCAAAGGCGATTCCTGGGCGTGCAGGTGGGGGCCGCTCAAGCGATCAAACAGCGACACCGACTCCACGGCCGCCTGGGCCATCAGCGAGCGGTCGAGCTCGGCCAACAGCAGCCTGTCCATCGCAAGGCCCACGGCCGCCAGGGTGCCCAGGAGGGCCACAGCGGGCAGCACCGCACCAGCTAGCACAAGGCGGGTAGAAAGCTTCACGCTGCGGCCTCGGCGCTGGCCTCCAAGCGGTAGCCGATGCCGCGAACCGTGCGGATCTGCGCCGAACCGGTGCCCGTCTCGCTGAGCTTCTTGCGAAGATAACCGATATACACATCCACTACGTTGGGCTCGCCGTCGAATTGGCTGCCCCACACGCGACCCAGCAGCTCCGTGCGCGTCAGGACTTCTCCGGCCTGCTCAAAAAGCTGCAGGGCCAAGGAGTATTCGCGAGCGCTCAGTGCCACTTCGCGGTGATCTCGCACCAGGGCGCGCTTGCGGGTGTCCAGGGCCACATCGCCGACTTGCCGGACCGACTGGCTGATGCCGGAACGCCGCTGCAAAGCGTCCAGGCGCGCCAAGAGCTCGTCAAAGGCAAACGGCTTGACCAGGTAGTCGTCCGCGCCCGCCCGCAGGCCCAGCACCCTCTCATTGACCGATCCGCGGGCCGTCAGCATCAGCACCGGCACCTGCAGACCGCGGGCCCGCCACTGGCGCAAAATCGCCAACCCATCCATATCCGGCAGCATCCAGTCGAGCACCACCACATCGTACGGCGTGGCCTCGGCCTGCTCAAACGCGTCCAACCCGCGCTCGCAGCAGTCGACGGTGTGGCCTTCCTCCTGCAGGCCGCGCGCCAGACTGCGGGCCAATTTCGCTTCGTCTTCAACCAGCAGGATTCTCATCTGGCTCCCCCTGCGGCTGTGCCCCTTGCTGGGATCGCCGCGCAATTCTCCGCCCATACCAGCCGACCAGCGCCGGCAGCACCACCAAGGTCAAGATCGTCGATGTCACCAAGCCGCCGACCACGACCGTCGCCAGCGGCCGCTGCACCTCGGCGCCCGCACCCGTCGCCATGGTCATGGGCACAAAGCCCAGCATCGCCACCAGCGCGGTCATCAGCACCGGACGCATGCGCTGTTTAGCTGCCATTTCAGCGACTTGCAACCACGAGTGCCCCTCGGCGCGCACATCGAGCATGGTCGACATGAGCACCACGCCGTTGAGCACAGCGATGCCGGACAGGGCGATAAAGCCCACGGCCGCCGACATGGAAATCGGCAGATCGCGGCTCACCAGCGCCACCACGCCGCCCACGCCGGCAAACGGCACGTTCAGCAGGATCAGCAGCGCAGGCACCAGGCGGCCAAAAGTCCACAGCAGAACGGCCAGAATCCCCAGCAGCGTCACCGGGATCACCACCGCCATGCGCGCCTTGGCTTGCCGCATGGTCTCAAACTGGCCGCCCCACTCCAGGCGATAGCCGTTGGGCATTTTCATGGCTTTGTCGATGGCCACCTGGGCCGCGGCCACCACCGTGCCCAAGTCGCCGCCGCGGACATTAAAGCCGACGACCAAGCGGCGCTGACCGGCCTCGCGCTGCACGGCGCCAGGGGTGTCGCGGGCCTCCACATCGGCCACCTGCTGTAACTGCACCAGTTGCCCGTGCGGGGTGGGCAAGGTCAGGTGCTTGAGGGTAAAGGCGGAATGGGCGCCTTCGATGCGCAATTGCACAGGAATCCTCACCGGCCCGTCATACGTCACCCCGACCTCAACGCCGGTTCGCACGGCCTGAACCGCTTGCAGCACATCGGCGGGCGACAGCCCTTGTTGAGCCGCCTCGAGCGCCCGCGGCCGCACCTCCAGCAAGCCCACGCCAGGGGGGGCCAGCACGCGCACATCCACGGCGCCGGGAATCTTGCTGATCTCTTTGGATACTTTGTCGGCCAGCTTGCGGAGCGTCGGCAGATCCTCGCCGTACACAGCCGCGTCGACGTCCGTCACCGATCCGCCGATCAGCTCGTTAAAGCGCATCTGGATCGGCTGGGTAAAGCTCGCCTCATTGCCGGGATCGCCTTGGGCCACCAGCTTTTCTAGCTGGGCGATCAGCGCGTCGCGGTCCAGCCCCGGGCGCCACTGATCGCGCGGCTTGAGCTTGACGAACACGTCCGCCTGCTCTAAGCCCATGATATCTGTGGCGACCGCCGGACTACCCACCCGCGACACCACCTGTAGCACCTCTGGCACCTGCATGAACAGGCGCTCCATCTGCAGGGCGTCGTCGCGGGCCGCATCGATGGAGATCTCCGGGGCGCGGGTCGACTGCACCACCAGATCGCCTTCATCCAGCTGCGGGACAAAAGCTGAGCCGGCGCCCAGAAATAGCCACCCGCCCACCAGCAGCAGCACCGCCGCGGCGGAGAAGATCGCCAACGGAAAGGCCAAGGCCGCGCGCAACACCGGATAGTAGACCCACTCAGCAAAGCGAATCAGCAGCGGCGGTTTGATGGGCACATCTTGGGGCCGCAACACCCAAGAGGCCACCGCGGGCACCAGGGTCATCGCCAGAACCAGTGAAGTTGCCAGGGCAAAGATCACCGTCAGCGCCATCGGCCGGAACATTTTGCCGTCGACACCTTGCAGGCTGAGAATCGGCACATACACCAGCACGATGACCAACACGGAGTAGAACACGGGCCGGGCCAGCTGGGTCGCCACCGCCTCCATGCGGGCAAACGCGGGTTTGTGCTCGTCTTCCTTGTGATCTGGCCGCAGGGCGTGAAAGAGCCCTTCCACCATGACCACGGCGCCGTCCACCAGCAAGCCAAAGTCCAGAGCCCCCAAGCTCATCAGGTTGCCGGCGACCCCGGCGTAGACCATCATCGCCGAAGCGCCGATCATCGATAGGGGAATCACCGCCGCCACCAGCAGTCCGGCGCGCAGACTGCCCAGCATCAAGAACAATACGGCGATGACCAGCGCACCGCCCTCGGCCAGGTTGGTCCCCACGGTCTTGAGGGTGCGGCCCACCAGGTCGCTGCGGTCGTAGATGGGCGACATCTTGACATCATTGGGGATCGCCCGCTCGACCGCCGGCAAGCGACCGTGGAGCGCCTCCATGACCTGCAAGGCGTTGGCGTCGCGCAGCATTTGCGCCATCACATAGACGGTCTCGCCGCGGCCCGACCAGGTGGCCGTGCCAATGCGAGGCTTCGCCCCTTCGCGCACATCAGCGACATCGGCAATGCGCACAGTAGGTTGGCCGGGCTCAGAGCGCACGATGGCTTGGGCCAGCTCGCCGGGGTGCTTGGGCCACGCCACGCCTCGCAGCAGCACCTGGGCGCCGCCCGCAGAAACACTCGCCCCCGCGGCACTGCCAATGGCCCGCGAGGCCGCCTGGCCCAAATCCTCAAGCGTTAGGCGGTGCCGCGCCAAGTCCGCCGGCCGGGCGACGACATCCATGGTGCGCTGCTGGCCGCCCCAAGTGTTGACCTCCACAATCCCCGGCACAGAACGGAGAATAGGCGCGATAGTGAGCTGCACAATTTCAAGCAGTTCCGCTTCAGTGCGCTGCGGAGACGTGACGGCAAAGTGATAGATTTCGCCCAAACCACCTGTCAGCGGGCCCAGTTCCGGCGCCTCGACACCGGGCGGCAAGCTCCCCGTCAGTAGCGCTAGCCTCTCCTGCACCACTTGGCGGGCGCGGTAAGGGTCGACATTGTCTTCAAAAATCGCTGTGACTGCGCAGATACCGTAGCGCGAGATCGACCGCTGGCCGGTCAGCCCGGGCACGCCGCCAAGGGCCGTTTCCACCGGGCGAGTCACCAGGCGCTCAACCTCTTCTGGCGTCAGGCCTGGGGCGCGAGTCAGCACAAGCACTTGATTGCTGGTGGTATCGGGCAGCGCATCGAGCTTGAGGCCCAAGCCCATCCAGGTGGCCAGGCCCAGCAGCACAGCGGTAATCGCCACGACGATGCCGCGGTGGTGAAGAGAGAGTCGGACCAAGGTCTCCATGGCCGCCTACTTCTCTGCCGCAGAGGCAGTGGATTCTTCAGGCAGGGCCACGCGATCGGCCTCGGCTGCGACCAGGGTGCCCACCGCAAGGCCGGTGACCACAGCCACAGGTCCCGCGACGGCGAGCACCGCAACTGCGCGGCGCTCCAGGCCTTTGGTGGTGCGAACGATGACGGTAGCATCCGTAGCTCCCCCACCTTCTGCGTGCAGCAGCGCCCGCGCCGGCACTTGCACCGCGCTTCCCTCGGGCATCTTGAGGCGAACCCGGCCGCGCGTCCCCTGGGCCAGCAGTTGCGCTGACCGCAGCCCGTACCAGCCGAGCCAGGCGCCGTCCGCGCTGTCGATCGCCACCGCTGTCGGCTCGCGGGCCAGGTCAAACACCCGACCGTCCTGGGCGACAAACTGCAATTCTGCTTGAGGCGGAAGGGGTTGAAGGGCCCGCACTTCGATTCGCACTTCGCCCACCGCCTGGAGCCGCAGCAGGGGCATGCCGCTTTCCACCACCTGCCCTGGCTGAACCTCTACGGCCAGGACCTGGGCCGCCTGAATTGCCCGCAACGGCCAGGGCTGGCCCGAAACGAGCGACCACGCTTCACCTGGCGATACCCCAGCCGCGCGGATTGCCGCTTCAGCCATGGTCTTTTCTGCCTGCAGGTCGGCTAGGCGCGCCTCCGCTTCAAACAGCTCGGCACTGCGGGCCAGACCGTCGCGGCGCAGATCGCGCAATTCGCCAGCCCAGCGCTTGTGGGCGCCAATGCGCTCCTCCGTGCTGCGGAGCTGGGCGGCGGAGATCACCAATTCCGGCAGGCGCAATTCGCCGAGCAATTGGCCCGCCGTCACTTGATCGCCCACGCGAACGTGCAGCTTGATCACCTGAGCCCGCGCGGGAATGGCTGCCACCATCGCCGACGCGGAGGGCAGCCGCACCACCGCGGGCACGTCCAGAATCGCCACGTCGCCAGCTGCGGAGACCGCGTGCCAGCGGGTGGTCGAGCTCGCGCGGTCTTCTTCCGCCGGCGCGTCCGCCTTTGCAGCAGGCTCTGCGGGCGCTGGGGCCGCCGGTTTGCAGGCCGCCACCGTCAGCGCCAACGCCGCCGCCCAGGCCACGGACCGCAGCTGCATTGGCCAAGACGCCCTGGAATTGAGCATTGGGGTCATGGGCGCGCCTCCTGGCGCAAAGTAGCAAGCAAAATCCAAGCTTTGACCTCTGCCCACGCCTGATCGCCGCGGACTAGGGCGTGGCGGCGCTGGGCTTCCAAAAGGGCTCGGCGAGCCCGCAACAGATCGAAGACCGGTCCAGTGCCGCGGCGAAAGGCTTGCTGGCGGGCCTCTACCAGCGCGTGCAGGGCCGGCAACAGCGTCCGCTCGAGCAGCACTACAGTCTCGCGGGCGTGCTCCACTTCGTGTTCCACGATGTCGAATTCCACAGCGGCGTCGCGTTCGGCCTGCTCCGCCTCGCCCTTGAGCTTTTCGCCCTCCGCCGCGGCCTGGGCTTGGGCGCGCTGGCCCCGCTCAAATGCCGACCAGCGCAGCCCGGCAGTGGCAAAGACCGCCCAGGTTCCATCGGCGTCTCGCTGAAACTGGCCGCCAAGGCTAAACGCCGAGCCCTGCGCCGCCTGGGCCTCAACGCCGCGCAACTGTTCAACTTGAGCGAGCAAGCGCCGCTGAACCGCGGCTGGGGCCTGGGCGACATCGCGGGTTTGGCTGCGCCAGCTCGCCGCGTCGGGCAAGACGGGCGCCGGCCAGGCCCCATCGGCGACCGGCGCCGGCCAGCTGGGCAGCACCGCCCTCCGGGCCAGATCCGCTGCCGCGACGCGCATTTGCCCTTCATGCCCCAGGGCCATCAGCTTGGCTTCTGCAACCCAGCCCTGGGCCTCTACAGCGTCCGCGTGCAGCGCTGCCCCGCGAGCCGCCGCCCGGGTCACCGCATCGGCCAGTTCAGCCGCCAACACCGCCTCCTGCTCGGCCAACTGGTGGGCCTGCTGGGCTGCGCGCAAGGCCAGCCAAGCCTGCGCAGCCGCAAGCCTCGCGCGCAGCAGTTCCAGCCGCAGCTCGGCGCCCAAGGCCAGGCGTTCCGCCGCTGCCGCTTGACGCCGCGCAGGCGCGAGGTCGGCCAGATTCCACGACTGGCCGCCGCTCAGCTGAATCGCCGGTCCCACGCTGCCGCCGGGAGGCGCCCCAGGGCCAAGCCCCACGGCAAACTCCGGATTTCCGGTCTGTTTTGGCAACTGAGCGTCCAGATGGGCGCGGACCCGGCCCGCCTTCTCCAGCCCGGCGATGAGGGGGCCCTGCGCCGCAGCAGTCAGCGCCTGGTCAAAGGTCACCGCTGCAGCGCGTTGAATTGGCGCACAAATGCCGGCCAGCAGTCCGATAGCCAAGGCCCAGCGGCGGATCAACGCGAGGCGCCGGGGAGAGGAGAGGGGAGCATCGCAATACGGCCGAGAGCAGTTCATGGTCCCCAGCATGGCCGTCCCCGACAGCCCGCGCTTGTGCGGCAGATGTGAAGCTTCTCATGATAGCCGAGGCGGCGAAAGGGTCGGGCCAGGCCGAGCGCTATCTAATGGTTGAAACCAGGGCGCCCGGCTGGGATACTGAAGCGTTGGTTTGATGCGTTCCGCAGCCGCCGCCCCCGCGGCTAGACCCGAGGAAAGAATGACCCGCTCCCGCCTCCTGGTGATCTTGACCGCCCTAGCCCTGGGCAGCGCTTGCAGTGAAGCCTCCACCGGCAACACCAGCGGCAACAGCGACGCCAGTGGCGCCGGCGGAATCCAGTTTGGCGACGCCAAGGTAGACAGCGCCGGCAGCGACGCGGGCCCAAGCGGCGACACCGTTCTGGAGGACGCCAACAGCGACGCAGACGGCAAATTTGTCGACGACACCGCCTTTAACTGCACCGTTGAGGGCCAGACCGTCTGCTTCAATGAGACGGTGGTCAAGGCCTGCATTGAGGGCGAGTGGCAGTTCGCGGAGAAGTGCCTAGAAGGCGAGACCTGCGTAGACGGCAAGTGCGGCACGCCCACCAATTGCACGCCCGGCAAGATTGAGGGCTGCGACGGCCCCACGGCGATCAAGAAGTGCGCGGACAACGGCAAGGCCTTCATTGTAGAAAAGTGCCCGAGCAAACAGCAGTGCGTGCAGGGCGAATGCAAACAAGTCGTGTGCACCCCCGGCTTTGGCACCTGTCTGGACAAGGACAACATCCAGGAATGCAAAGCGGACGGCTCTGGCTTTGCCGCCCCGACCAAGTGCAAGCCCGGCTCGTTCTGCTTTGGCGGCAAGTGCGTCAGCCTCTGCGAAACCAACTTGAAGATCAGCAACAACGTCGGCTGCGAATACTGGGCCGCGGACCTGGACTCCTCGCACGACACTTTCTCGGCCGCCACGACCCCCGGCAATGTCACGCCGGACTTCTTGCCCCACAGCGTAGTCATCAGCAATCCCGGGCAGTTTGACGCGGAAATCACCGTGACCATCGCCAGCTCCTGCGGCGCCACCCTCTGCGAGCCCGTGAGCACCTGCGGCGGCAAGAACACCGAGTGCAAGGCGCCGTCTGGCCCCTATCCCCTTAAATACACAGACTTTACCGTCAAGGCCGGCGGCACCAAAGAGTTCAAGATGCCGGTGATGAATGTGGACGGCAGCGGCATTACCCGCAAGGCCATCCGCATCAACTCAACCCAGCCCGTGGTCGCCTTCCAGTTCAACCCGTTTGACGCCCAAGGTGCCGCGTCCAATGACGGATCGCTGCTGCTGCCGGTCAATACCCTGGGCAAGACCTACTACGTGGTGGCGCTGAGCTCGCGGCCCGAGATCAACATCGGCCCCAAGATGCCCAGCCAGAACGGCTATTTTGCCGTGGTGGCCTCTACGGCGGGCGAGACGACGGTGGAGATCACCCCGACGGACAAGATCACCGCCAATCCCAAAGCGGGCGTGCCGCAAGACGGTTCCACGCCGGCGACCCTGGAGCCAGGCAAGACGTATACCTTTAAGCTCAAGCAGTTTGACGTGCTGAACCTGGAGCACGCCGCGGCGATTTCTCTCAAGGGCGTGACCGACCTGACCGGGACCAAGATCCAGGCCGACAAAGCGGTGGCGGTGTTCTGCGGCCATGAAGAGGCGGTCATCGGCAATGAGCAGGTGGGCAGCAACCCGGACGGCAAGGATTCGTGCTGCGCAGAGCACATTGAAGAGCAGATGATGCCTCTGGAGGCCTGGGGCACGGAAGCGCTGTGCGCCAAGACCAAGCCGCGCGGTTCAGAGAAGGACCTGTGGTACGTGGTCGCCGGGGAAGACAATGTAGAGCTGACCACCGTGCCTCCAACGGCCATCAGCGGCAAGAAGCTCGCCAAAGCAGGCAATTACGTGGTCCTACAGACCGAGCAGTCGTTCCAGCTCAAGGCGACCGGCAAGATCCAAGTGGTGCAGTTCATCGTCAGCCGTGGCCAGACGGAGGAGTTTACCGGCGATCCCACGATGATGGTCGTGCCGCCCAAGTCCCAGTACCGCGAAGAGTATTTGATCCAGACCGCGGACGGCTACGGCACCAACTGGGTCACGGTGGTGCGGCCTAAGGGCATGGAAATCCTTCAGGATGGCGTGGCTCTCTCCGGGACCGGCTTTGCCGGCTTTGGCGACGGCAGCTATGAAGTGGGCTACTTTGCTACCAAAAAGGGCACGCACACCTTTGCCTCCAAGGACGGCGGCGCCTTTGGGCTCATGGTCTACGGCTACGGCAACGCCACCGCTTACGGCTACCCGGGCGGGATGAACCTCAAATAGTTCGTGGTTTTGCCCGGAGATGGGGTGGTCTGACCCCAGAGAGCCCCCTATAGCCTGCCCCGGGGTGGCGGTGGCGGACCCTGCGGTGTTACCTTGGAACCCAAGGGAAACCTCCCTTCCGGTGCCCCATGGCAGAGCGGCTGCCGCCCGTAGATCGCCGCCAGTTTGGCGGTTTTGTCGCCCAGCAGCTGCTGGCGCTGGTTGGCGCCGCGACACTGCCTTGGTGGCTCAAGGCGGGCGAGGCCCAGGCGCAAGCGGACGCGCCCAAAGGGGGCCGCCATCCCCGCGCTGGCAAGCCTGAGGGCAACCGCATGGAGCGCAAAGTGAATTCTCAACCTCAGCCGGCAGCCCAAGCCAAGACCCTGGGCAGCGTGATTCTGGTCAAGGCCGGCGCGGACCACTTGGCCCAGGCCCTGGCCGCTTGCCCCAAGGGATCGCACCTGTCTCTAGAAGCCGGCGAACACGCGGGTGATTTGACCATCGACAAGTCGGTGACCCTGAGCGGCGCCGCCGGTGCGGACGCGGTGGTGGTGCGCGGCTCGGGTCGCGGGCCGGTACTGCGCATTGACGAGGACGGCCTTGCGGTGCGCCTGCAGGATCTGACCCTGACGGGCGGCATTGCTGAAGCAGGCGGCGGAGTTGCGGTTTTTGGCCGCGGCACTGTGGCGCTGATCAACTGCGTATTGGCGGACAATCAGGGCGGCATGCTGGGCGGAGGCGGACTCTACGCCCGCGCGGGCCTGCTGCAGGCTGAAGGGTGCCGTTTTATCCGCAACAGCGGCAAACAGGGCGGCGCCGTCATGCTCGACATGGCCATGAAGGCCGAGCTGCAGCGCTGCCATTTCAGCGACAACCGCGGCGAGATCGGCGGGGCCCTGCGCATCGCTGAGGGTGCCGATGTCCAGATCAAGGCTGGGCATTTTAAGGGCAACCTTGGCCAAGATGCCGCCGTGATCCGCGCAAGCGGCACGCGCAGCCGCCAGCCCAAGCTGCTGATGGAGTTCTGCGACGTCGATCGCGGCAACTTGATCAACGGCCCGGAGATAGCCGCGCAAATTACGTTGAAGAACTGCAAGGTTCCGTCGAGCTGGAAGACCGTCGCAGGGGTGACGGACGGCGGCGGCAACACCTGGAAAAGCGAAAAGCCCGCGTAGTTCATCCATTTGCGCACGCTGATGCGCACCAAGCTGGGGAGGGCGTCATGCCGCAAGCTGCTCACAAGAAAAAGCCAAAGAAGAACCAGAACAACCAGCCCAAGCCGCAGAATAACAAGCCCCAGCAGCCCAAGCCGCAGGCGCCCCAGCAACCAAAGCCGCAGGCGCCGCAGCAGCCCAAGCCGCAGGCCCCGGCGGCCAAGCGCGATATGGCGGATCCGGGCTTGACCGTCGATCCGGCGACCAAGGCGGAAAAGCCCTACGGCTACAAGAAGAACGACCGCGGCGCCCAGCTGTACGGCCCGGACGGCATCAAAGCCCTGGACGTCAAGCAAGGGGCCATTGGCGACTGCTATTTGGCGGCGGCGCTGGCTGGCGTGGCTGGGGCGCGGCCCGATGCGGTCAAGCAGGCGATCAAGGACAACAACGACGGCACCTACACCGTGCGCTTCTGGGAGCTCGACTACAGCGGCCGCAAGGTCGCTCACACGGAAACGGTCGACGCCGATCTACCGCACAACGCAGACGCGCCGGCCTACGTGAAGTCGACGGAGAAGGTGGACGGCAAAGATTACATGGAGATGTGGCCGTCGATCATTGAGAAGGCGTACGCGGCGTGGAAGGGCAGCTATGAGGCCATTGGCAACGGCGGCTATGCGGGCGACGTGCTCACCGCGCTGACCGGCGAGCCTTCGCGCCAGCAGTCCACCGCGGCGCCGGGCGAAGCCGATCCGCTCTGGACCAAGATGAAGGCGGCGACCGAGCAGAAAAAGCCCATGGTTGCAGGCAGTGGCGGCAAGGACGACGCGCGCTATCAAGACCCCAAGGCCGGCGTGTACGGCTGGCACGCGTACACGGTCATGGGCGTGCGCGAAGTGTCTGAAGGCGGAAAGACCAAGCGCGTGGTGACGTTGCGCAACCCCTGGAGCGTGCGGCGGCGTTCGACGGATGCGGCGGCGGTCGGCGACACGGCCAATGCCACCGCGGGCGGCGTGTTTGAGCTGGACTGGGCCGAGTTCCGCCGGCTGTACGACAACGTCACGGTCAACGGATGAGCGCAGAATTGGCCCGCGCAAAGCGGTGGTTCATCACCTTGCTGACGGCGAGTGCGCTGGCCTGCAAAGAGGATCCGCCGCCAGCCCAGGATGCAATCGCCGCGGATGTCGCCGACGATGCTGCGGTGGATGCGGCAGCGGATGCTACCTCGGCCGCGGACGCGTTTGCGCTGCAGGGCTCCAACGTCGACGTGGCCCGCAACCCCAGCTGCGACAAGTTTGACGACGGCGTCTACGGCAAGAAGCTGGCGTGGAGCGGCTGGCAGGGCGGTGGCCAGACTTTTAGCTGCAACACCTGCCGCGGCGGCTATCCCAATTTGCAGGGCAGCTGGCGCTTCATCGACTTCAAGACGGAAGACCCGAGCACGCCGCTGGCCAAATCCTACAAAGAAGTCCTCAAGTTCGATGGCAATACCCTGACCAATCACCTGCAAGAGAGCGACGCGGGCCAGGCCAGTGAACAGCGCATCGACGGCTGGTACTTCTGCACCGACGCGGCGGAACTCAAGGCCAAGGACGCGCTCTTCGTGCTGGAACGCGCGGTGCCGCAGGGGCTATTTGGCAATAAGTCCGGGGATTTCTTTAGAGTGAGCGTCAAAATCAACGCCGGCAGTGACGATCTGATCGCCCTAGGTGTCTACTCGGGACTCAGCGACACGCTCCTGGGCGAGTACCTGTACTGCCGCATCGGCTCCAGCGTGGCTGGCAAAGCCTGCAGCGATCCGTTTGGCGGTTGATCAGCGCCGCGGAATACCTTTGGGCCGCTGCCGGTTCTACCCCTCTGCGGTCGCCGCCCTGCCGCATATCCCTGGAGAATTAGATGCAGCGCCCCTTCTGGCTCATGCTGGCTTTTGGCAGCGTGCTGATACTGCTCATCGCTGCGACCCACCTTCTGCTGTATAACCGCCTTGTTGTGGCGACACAGCTGCCTGCACCCTACCGCCAATTCGTCGCCTCGCTGCTGCTGGTCCTGGGCGTCAGCCTGCCGGTGGGCTTTGCCGCGAGCCGCTTGGTCGACGCGCCGTGGATGCGCGGCTGGGCCTGGGTGAGCTTTTTGTGGATGGGCCTGGTGTTCTTGCTGCTCTTGGGCGTCGCCGCGGCTGGCCTGCTGGACTGGAGTCACGGCAAAGTCTCAGCCCTGCGCGGGGTTACCGTTGACGACGAGAGACGGCTGTTCTTGGCGCGGCTTTTTGGCGGTGCGGCCGCGGGTGGAGCGCTGCTCGCCGGTGCAACGGCTTTTCACTATGCCTTTCGCCGGCCTCCGCTTCGCCGCGTCGAAGTGGCGCTCAAGAAGCTGCCCAAAAGCATGGACGGGCTGACCATCGTGCAAGTCAGCGATTTGCATGTGGGTCCGACGATTCGCCGCGATTGGGTGCAGGCCCTGGTCGACGACATCAACGCCCTGCAGCCGGACGTGGTGGCGCTGACGGGCGACATGACCGACGGATCGGTCGAGGCCCTGCGCGACCACGTGGCGCCCTTCGCCCAGGTCAAAGCCAAGCGCGGCGTGTTCCTAGTGACTGGAAACCACGAGTATTTTTCAGGGGCCGACGCTTGGATAGCCGAGTGGCAGCGCTTGGGCGTGCAGGTGTTGCGCAATGAGCGGGTCACCATCGGCGAAGGCGAACAGGCCTTTGATCTCGCCGGTGTCGACGACTGGACCGCCCACCGCCTGGGGGCACCGGGCCACGGCCACGACCTGGGCAAGGCGCTGCTGGGCCGCCACCCCGACCGCGAGGTGGTGCTGTTGGCCCACCAGCCCAAGTCGATCCATCAAGCCGCGGAGCTGGGGGTTGGCCTGCAGCTGTCCGGCCACACCCACGGCGGCCAGATCTGGCCGTTTGGCTGGGTGGTGGCGCTGGTGCAGCCGTACGTCGCGGGGCTGTACCAACACGGCGACACGCAAATCTATGTCAGCCGCGGCACCGGCTATTGGGGGCCGCCCATGCGCTTGGCCGCGCCGTCTGAGCTGACCCAGGTCGTGCTGAAAGCCGCTTAAACCCTAGGGAATCCTGAATCTGGAGCCGATCTAGCTGGACCGCGATTCTGGTGGAGGCGCGTCCGCTTGGCCCGGCCGCAGCGCGGGCCAAAAAGCCCGAAGGCCCGCACGACGCTGAGGTCGCACGGGCCTTCAAGATTTTTGTCTTTGCCTTTAGACGGGGCCAAAGCCCTGTCCGGGGCGCGAACTAGCGACGGCCACCGCCGTAGCCGCCGCCGCCGCCGCCGCGGTCGCCGTAGCCACCACCGCTGCGACCGCCGCCGCCGCCGCCACGGTCGCCGTAGCCACCGCCGCCGCCACCGCCGCCGTAACCACCACCGCCGCCGCCGCCGCCGCCACCGCTGCGGGGAGCGCGCTCCTGGGCTTCGCTGACCTTGACGGCGCGGCCGTCGATCAACTGACCGTCGAGACGGCTGATCGCCTCGCGGGCGCCAGCGTCGTCAGACATCGTCACGAAGCCGAAGCCGCGCGAGCGGCCGGTTTCGCGGTCGCTGATGACTTTGGCGTCGGCGACGTCGCCGCAAGAAGCGAACGCGGCGCGGAGAGTCGCGTCATTGGTGTCCCAGCTGAGGCCACCGACAAAAAGCTTGTTTCCCATGTACAGATACCATTCCCTGAACGCCGCGAAAGCGTCCCATACTTTCCACCACCTGCATCACACACTGTTTATGAAGGCGGACCCCCAGGCTAGCACGGCAAAGCGCTTGCGCCAAGGAAAATCTTTGGGGCATCGCAAGTTTTTTGCCGGCACGGCGAATTCCGGGGGCAAGGCGTCGGGTCCGGGCGCTGCCAACCGCCGCATCGGCGACCTGGGCTGGCTTGAAGCGCGGACTTGTCGCGGGCATTCTGCAGCAGATGGCCCCCATTTGGCCTAGGCGATTGGTGGCGGCAATGAATGTTACCCATGCAATGCAGCAGCTTAACCATCGCACTGTCGGGCTGGTTCTGCTGGCGCTGGCCCTCAACAGCTGCGCGATCCACCTGCACACGCCGGACCCGGATCTGGCCGATCGCACGCCGGTGCGGCCCGCGGGGGAGGCGTCGTCGATCGCCGCGGTGGCGCGGATCTCCCACGAGACCTTGGCGCGGCTGGTGGAGTCGCAGACGGCAGAAGCCCAGGCGGGGCAAGAGCAATTGGGCCTCCTCAGTGCAAACTGGCGGCTGCAGAGAGACGGCCGTGCCGGGGTCCGGAGCGACGAACGCGGCCGGCTGTGCTTTGTGCTGCCGTTTGCCGGCAAAGGCGCTGTAGCCGCACTGGGTCAGCGGTTGGAGCGCGATCTGCGAGCGCAGATTCTTCTTTGCGCTAGGCCGGTTCTGGACAGTTCGGCGATGATCCACTTGGCCGATCCGGACGCGCGGGTGCTGATCGATCGCTCGACGATCGGCGGGCCGCTGGCGGCTTTGACGGAAGCCGTGGCGACCAAGCTGCAGGAGGTGGCGGGGCGCGAGGCGGTGGAGCGGCTGCGCACCCTGACCATCCCGACGGGCGATTTCATGACGCCGCTGCAGAAGACCCTGGATCAACCCATGAATCTGCCGCGCGATGCCTGCCTCAAGCTGCGGCCTCTGTCGGTTTGGCTGGCCCAGCCGGTGGTCGACCCGACGGCGCTGCGCCTGGGCGCGGCGGTGCAGGCCCTGCCGACGGTCGAGCAGCCCTGTGTGCGCGAAGTGTCGCAGGTGAGGCGGGCGCGCCTGCCGGTGGCCGTCACGGAAAAGCTCGACCAGCCCAAGACCCAATTGCTGCTGCCCCTAGGGCTTGGGCTTGAGGGTCTTGCCGGCGAAGTGCAGGCGGCGGTTGATCAATTGGGCCGCATGGAGACTGCCCAGGGCTGGCTGCAGGTGGGCAAGGTCAAGCTGTCGACTTCCCGCGGCGCGCTGCTGGTGCGGGCGGCGGTGACGGGCGAGCTGCGCGACAAGCTGCTGTTTGTGCCGATCACCCGCAAGATCCAAGGCGAAGTGGTGCTTTGGGGCGTGCCGGAGCTCGACAAGGACGGCATCGGCCTGAGCAATGTGAGCCTGGACGTGCAAAGCGATGATACCCTGGTGGATTTTGGGGCATCGCTCAAGCGCTCGGCCCTCGTAGACACGGTTCAGAAGAAGCTGCGGATCCCCCGGGCCAAGATCGAAGGCGAAGCGCGGCGAGCGCTGGCCAACCTGGGCTCCGGGGTCGAGGTGGCGGGGGAGAAACTGCCGATTCAGGTGGAGACGGAGCTGCTGACGCTAGAGCAGGTCGCCGCCTCGGGCCAGCGCTTGGACGTGATCGTGCGGTTTGTCGGCCATGTCATCGTCGGCGATACGGCGCGCAAATAGCTATCCAGCCCAGTGGGTTTGTCGCTGGTTCAGCGTCGGACAAGGCCGGCCATTCGCCAACGGACTGTCCGCCGTGATAGGCTGAGGGGTTGGCGTCCCCCGCGCTGTGGTTGCTGCAACCGCCCTCCCCTCTGCCCGCCGGAGTCGCTGCCGATGAAGGTTCTGGAAACCCGCGTCTATCAAGGTCCCAATCTTTACGCACACTTTCCATGCATGCGCCTGACTCTGCAGCTGGGCAAGCTGGAAGACTGGCCGTCGGCGAAGCTGCCCGGCTTTGTCGAGCGGCTGATCGCTGCGCTGCCCAGCTTGGAAGAGCACACCTGCTCGCCCGGGGTGAGAGGCGGGTTTATCCAGCGGTTGCAGGCAGATGGCGAGGGCACGTGGCTGGGTCACGTCTTAGAACACGTGGTGCTGGAGCTCCAGGTATTGGCCGGCGCCAAGGTGACGTTTGGCAAGACGCGCGGCACCGGAAAACCCGGTGAATACCATGTGGTTTTTGAGTACGAAGACGCGCGCGCCGGCCAGTCGGCGGTAGAACTGGGCCTGCGGCTGCTGCACCACTTGGTGCCGGCTGAATTGGTGCCGGAAATTCACCGCGACGCCGATTTTGATTTTTCCGCGGAACTGACCGATCTGATTCGCCAGGTGCAGCGGCGCGCCCTGGGGCCCTCTACGCTGAGCCTGGTCCACGCGGCAGAAGCCAGGGATATCCCTTGGATGCGCCTCAACGACTACTCGCTGGTGCAGTTTGGCTACGGCAAGTGGCAGAAGCGCATTCAGGCCACCGTGACCAGTGAGACCCGCCACATCGCCGTAGAACTCGCCGGAGACAAGCAGGAAACCAACAAGATCCTGGGCGATCTGGGTCTGCCTGCGCCGCGCCAGGAGATGGTCTACAGCAAAGACGACGCCATTCGCGCTGCCCGCCGCGTGGGCTACCCGGTGGTGGTCAAGCCGCTCAACGCCAACCACGGTCGCGGTGTCGCGGTCAACTTGACCTCTGCTTCGCAAGTGGAGTTGGCCTTTGACAAAGCCCGCGAGCACTCTCGCGCCGTGCTCGTCGAGTCGTTCATCACCGGCGATGATCACCGCATGCTGGTGGTCAACGGCGAGCTGGTGGCGGTGGCCAAGCGCGTACCGGGCCATGTGTTGGGCGACGGCGTGCACACGGTCGAGCAGCTCGTGGAGATCACCAATCGCGATCCGCGCCGCGGCGTGGGCCACGAAAAAGTCTTGACGCGCCTTGAGTTGGACCATCAGGCGGAGAGAATGCTGAGCGCGGCCGGGCTGGGCAAAGACAGCGTGCCGGCGGCGGACGCGGTGGTGTACCTGCGCTCGACCGGCAACCTCTCTACGGGCGGCACGGCGATTGACCTGACCGACGCGGTGCACCCCGACAATGCCGAGATGGCGGTGCGGGTGGCCCAGGCGATTGGCCTGGATGTGATCGGCGTCGACTTTCTAACGCCAGACATCACGCGGAGTTATCGCGAGGTGGGCGGCGGAATCTGCGAAGTGAACGCGGCGCCGGGCTTTCGCATGCACGTGGCGCCCAGCGAAGGCAAACCTCGCGATGTGGCGGGCAAAGTCATCGACATGCTCTTTGCCCCCGGCGCGCCGAGCCACATTCCCATCGCCGCCATAACCGGCACCAACGGCAAGACCACGACCACGCGCATGTTGGGGCATATCTTCAAGTTGCGCGGCGAGATCGTGGGCATGACCACCACCGACGGCGTGTACATCGACGGCCGGCGCACCGTGGAGGGCGACATGACCGGCCCTCAGTCGGCGCAGATGGTGTTGCGCGATCCCGCGGTGAGCGTGGCGGTGCTGGAGACGGCGCGCGGCGGAATGCTGAGGGCGGGCCTGGGGTATCGCCAGCCCGATGTGGCCTGCTGTCTCAATGTCGCCGCGGATCACCTGGGCTTGGGCGGCATCGACACCCTGGATCAGCTGGCGGAAGTCAAGAGAATTCCGATCGAAGTCGCCCGAGACGCCGTGGTGCTCAACGCCGACGACCCGCACTGCTTGGCGATGGCCGACTTCAGCCAGGCCAAGCACATCTGGTACGTCACGACCAATCCCAAAAACTCTTTGGTTCGCGAGCATATCCGCGCAGGCGGCAAGGCGGTGGCCCTAGAGGACGGCATCAACGGCCAGATGGTGGCGATCTACGACCGCGGCGCGCACATTCCGCTGCTCTGGACCCACCTGATCCCGGCGACGCTGGAGGGCAAGGCGCTGCACAACGTGCAAAATGCCATGTTTGCCGCGGCCATGGCCCACGCCATGGGGGTCAAGCTCGACGACATTCGCCACGGCCTGCGCACCTTTGACACCACCTATTTCCAAGCCCCTGGACGGATGAACATCTTTGATGGCCTGGGCTTCCGCGTCATCATGGACTACGGCCACAACCCGGCGGCGATTGAGGCGATGTGTACGCTGGTCGACCGTCTGGTGCAGGGCGGGCAGCTGGGGCCCAAGGGCAAGCGCGTGTGCGTGCTGGCTGCGCCGGGCGACCGCCGAGACGAGGACATCTCCGGCATCGCCGCGATCGCCGCGCCCCACTTTGACCTGTTCATCTGCCGCCGCGACGATCACCTGCGCGGCCGCGACGCCGACGAAGTGCCAAACCTCTTGCGCAAAGCGCTGTTGGCCAGCGGTGTGGCGGAGAGCGCGATTATCGTCGAGCCGGGTGAAGTGGAGGCCTTTGAGAAGGCCCTTGATATTTGTCAACCTGGCGATCTCTTGCTGGCGTTCTGCGACAAGATCAGCCGCTCCTGGAAGCAGATCATCTACCACCACCAGCAGCGCGGCGGCGGTGCCGTGACCACGCCGGGCGAAGAGCCCGTGCACAGCGAAGAAGAAGAGGCCCCGCAGCTGCAGGGGCTGGTGAGGGACGAACGCGGCGTGCGCATTGCCAAGGGCGAAGAGGCGGACTGATCGATGCAAGTCCTTGATGCGCGGCGCTTAACCGGCCCAAACTTTCTGCTCGACAGCGCCGGGGCGGCGGTTGAACTGACCCTGACGCCGGCCGAACAGGCGTTGGCTGGGCTTGCCCGCGACCCCGTGCAGAGGCTGCTGGATCGGCTCGCGCGCATGAGTGCGGCACTGGCTTGGCCGCTCCAGCCCTTGGTGAGGCGCCACGATCAGGGTGCCACGGTGGCCTTTGCCGCGCCGATCGACCGGCTGAACACCGCCGCCGACATGCTGGAGTGGGCGGCGAATCCCAAGGTGCTGGGCAGCTTTTCGCGGGCTCAGGCGCGTCTGGCCAACCGCCTGAAGGCCGAGCTGAACCCCGCTTTGTTGCGCCTGCAGGAGTGGGCCCAGCGCGAGACGGTGCGGCTGCTGTGGGACGATCAGGTGGTGAGCCTGGGCAGCGGCGCGAGCTGTCTGAGCTGGCCGGCGGCCGATCTGCCCGACCCGGAACAGCTCAATCCCGGCCGCTTTGCCCCTTTGCCCACCGCGCTCATCACCGGGACCAACGGCAAGACCACCACTTCGCGGCTGCTGGCGCGGATGGTGCGCAACGCCGGCCTGCAAGTAGGCAATACGACAACGGATGGCTGGAGCATCGACGAACAGGTGATCGAGGCCGGAGATTGGACCGGCCCCGGCGCGGCTCGCAAAGTGCTGCGCGACGCCCGCGTGCAGTGTGCGGTGTTGGAGACGGCTCGCGGCGGTCTCATGCGCCGCGGTCTAGCGGTCCAAGACGCAGACGTAGCCGTGGTGACCAACGCCAGCGACGATCACCTGGGCGAGTGGGGGCTGGACAGCGTTGCCCAGATGGCTGAGGCCAAACTCACTGTGGCCAAAGGTGTAATTCCCGGCGGCTGCCTGGTGCTCAACGCCGACAATCCCGCGCTGGTCGACGCGGTCGCGCGCTTGGGCCTTGGGCGCGGCGATCTGGCACTGGCGTGGTTCAGCATCGATCCGTCCGTCGAACTCCAGACGCGGCTGGTTCAGAGCGGCGCGGCCTTTGCCTTTGCCAAGCGCGGCACCCTGTGGTGGCAGAGCGGTGGCCTGCAAGTGCCTGTGGCGACACTAGAAGAAGTGCCGATTTGCTTTAACGGCCACGCCCAGCACAACGTCGCCAATGCCCTTGCGGCGCTGCTGGCGGGCCACGCCCTGGGGCTGCCGTGGGAAGCGATCCGCCAAGGCCTGCGGACCTTTAGGCCCTCTGCCATCGATAACCCGGGTCGGGCGAACCGCTTTTCGCTGAACGGCGCGCAGATTCTGCTGGACTTTGCCCACAACCCGGACGGCGTGCGGCAAATCGTCCACTTGGCCCGGGCCCTGCCGGCGACGCGCCGCGCCACGACCCTGGGCCAAGGCGGCGATCGGAGCGATGAAGCGATTCGCGCTCTTGCCGACACGGCCTATGCGCTGGGCGCCGATCTCTATATCCTCAAAGAGTCGCTGCACTACCTGCGCGGGCGACCTCTGGGCGAAGTAACTGGAATTCTTCGCGATCAGCTACTGCGCCGCGGTGCAACCGACCGTCAAATCGCCGTCTGTGCCGACGAAAGCGCCGCGCTCGACACGGCCTTGGCGTGGCTGCGGCCCGGCGACCTGATCATCTTGCTCATCCACGACGATTTCAACGCTGCGCTGACCCGCCTGACCGCCGCCGGAGCCCTGCCCGCATGACCCAAACCACCGCGCCCAAGACGTCTAAAGCGACGCTGGGCATCGTATTTCTCACTGTGTTCCTGGACTTGCTGGGCTTTGGCCTCATCATTCCGGTGCAGAGCTATTACGCCGAGTCCTTTGGCGCGCGGCCAGCGCTCATCACGCTCATCGGCGCGTCCTATTCGGCGATGCAATTCATCTTCATGCCGTTTTGGGGGCGCCTGTCCGATCGCATTGGCCGCCGGCCGGTGGTGCTGATTTCAGTGGCGATTTCTTCTTTGGGTTTCCTGCTGTTTGGCTTGGCCGACCAGCTGTGGATCCTCTTTGCCGCGCGGATGCTGGCCGGCTTTGGCAACGCCAACATCGGCGCCGCCCAGGCGATCATCGCCGACAGCACTGGCCCGCAGGATCGCGCCAAGGGCATGGGCCTGATCGGCATGGCCTTTGGCCTGGGCTTTGTCATCGGACCGGCGGTGGGCGGAGCGCTGGGGCAATTTGGCCTGGCCGTACCAGCCTTTGCCGCTGCCGGCCTTGCTG
>JBIKTV010000179.1:0-10745 GCA_044347905.1 Myxococcota bacterium | reverse complement strand
ACGGGCAGGTTCAGGCCTTCGCGCGCCGTGATGACCTCCATGCCGAGCCGGGCGCCAGCTTCCTGGTAATGTGCTGAAATCTGGTCCATCTGCTCGTCAGTGTGGTTGGGCGCGTGGTGAAAAAGCACCAAGCAGCGGATGCCCTGGCCGGCGCAAAGGTCCAGGGCGTGATCGGGGGTCGAGTGGCCAAAGTGAGGAAACCTCAGGTATTCCTCAGGGGTGTAGTGGGTGTCGTAGATCACCGTGTCGCAGCCGCGGATGGCGTCGACGAGGCCTTTGCGCAGCCTCTGAAGACTGCGGCGGTCGGCGGCGTCCAGGGGCTCAGGCCCGCGCAGGAAGTGCTTCTTGTGCAGGACCTGAAAAAATGGCGCTGTATCACAGACATAGGCACAGCTCGTGCCGTCCGCTTCCACGCGATAGCCCACCGCGCCAAACGGGTGATTGAGGCGGAAAGGCCGCACCTGAAAGGCCGCCGCGCCAAAGCGCCGCCCGGCGTGGACTTCGTGAAAGGAGAGGCGCGCCGACCACTCATCCATGGAAACAGGGAAGAATTCGTGGCGGGCGACGCGGCGCAGCACTTCAGGCAGCTTGTCTACGTCCGAGCGCAGGCCGTGCAGCGCGACTTTGGAGCCCTGCTGGTAGATCGGCGCAAAGTACGGCAGGCCTTGGATGTGGTCCCAGTGCAAGTGCGAGAGCAAGAGGTGGAAATTGCCAAGCAATTGCCCCTGTGTCGCCAACTGCTCGCCCAGGCGCACCAAGCCAGTGCCCGCGTCAATGATCAGCCGCTCGCCGGCATCTGTGCGAATTTCCACGCACGAGGTGTTGCCGCCGTAGCGCACGGTGTCCGGCCCTGGGACAGGATAGCTTCCGCGTACTCCCCAAAAAACCGCTTGCACCGCTGGTACTCCGATGCAGTCCGAGCGACCGCAGAGGCAATGGCCGCGACTGTAGCCGCGGAGGTCAGAGAGAGCAAGAAGCCGGCTCTGGCGCGGGCCGATGGTCCAATTCCGGCGCCTCACCTCGCCGCTCCATGTGACACGTCAATGACGTTAGGGCCCGCCGCTCAAGCGCCCGGACCGCTCAAGAGTTTGACTTGCGGGGCGGTTGGGAGCAAATTCCGGCCGCCGCGCGGACGCTAACGCAGCGCGGTTCCTTCCTTGGCCCACGGCTGCGACCTGCCCAAAATCGGTTGCCCCCGCACAAGTGTTCATGCGAACACGGATTCCCGCGGACCTGCCGCCCGGCCCCTGCCTCTGAGGAGCGCCATGCTCATCGCCATCCCGCTCGAGTCGCACCCCGCAGAGCGCCGGGTCGCGGCCAGCCCGGACAGCGTCAAAAAGCTCATTCATCTTGGGTTTTCTGTCGCCGTAGAGACCGGAGCTGGCGTGTCGGCCTGTTACACGGACGCCGCGTTTGCCGCCATGGGCGCACAGATCATCAGCGATCCGCTGCAGCTGTACAGCCAGGCCGACGTACTGCTCAAAGTGCGGCCGCCGCACGATCGACCCGGGCTAGGCCACGAAGTCGATCTGCTGCGCGAAGGCGCGACGGTCATCAGCTTTTTGTACCCCGCGCGGGCCAAAGAGCTGCTGGATCGCATGGCCGCACGCCATATCACCGTGCTGGCGATGGATCAGGTGCCGCGCATCTCGCGGGCGCAGAAGCTCGACGCGCTGTCGTCGATGGCCAACATCTCTGGCTATCGCGCGGTGATTCTGGCGGCTGAGCACTTTGGTTCGTTCTTCTGCGGCCAAATGACCGCGGCGGGCAAGGTTGCCCCGGCTAAGGTGCTGGTGATCGGCGCCGGTGTCGCGGGGCTGGCGGCCCTGGGTGCGGCCAAGGGGCTGGGCGCTGTGGCGCGGGCCTTTGACACCCGCCCGGCGGTGCGCGACCAGGTCAAGTCGATGGGCGCCGAGTTCCTAGAAGTCACCATTGAAGAAGACGGCGAAGGCACCGGCGGCTATGCCAAAGAGATGTCGCCGGCCTTTATCGCCGCTGAGATGGCGCTGTTCCGCAAGCAGGCCAAAGAAGTCGACATTGTCATCACCACTGCGGCGATCCCGGGCAAGCCAGCGCCCAAGCTGTGGCTCAAAGACATGGTCGAGCTGATGAAGCCCGGCTCTGTGATCGTCGACTTGGCGGCAGAGACGGGCGGCAATTGCGACCTGACCCAGGCCGACCAGGTGATCAGCCACGCCGGCGTGACCGTCCTGGGCCCCACCGACTTGCCCAGCCAGCTCGCCACCACCGCCAGCCAGCTGTACGCGCAAAACCTGGTGCACTTGCTGACCGACATCGGCGGCGCCAAGGTGCAGGATCCTGAAAAGAAAGACTTTGTCCTCAACATGGAGGATGAGGTCGTGCGCGGCTGCACGGTGCTGCACCGCGGTCAGCTGATCTGGCCAGCGCCGGCCAAGCCGCAACCTGCCGCTCCGGCCAAGTCCGCGGCCCTTCAGCCGGCTTCGACCCCGTCTGCGGTCAGTGGCCACGGTCGCGGCGCCCCTCCGCCCACGGCCTCCGGCTCTGCGTCCAAGGCCCTGGCGACCTGGCTGTCTGTGGCGGTGCTGGTGGCGGCGTACCTCCTGTTTAAGGACAGCGACAGCCAAGGGGCTCAGCTGTTTGCCCAGCAGGTGACGGTGTTTGCACTGTCCTGCTTTGTCGGCTTCCAGGTGATTTGGAGCGTGGCTCCGGCGTTGCACACCCCGCTGATGAGCGTGACCAACGCCATCTCCGGGATCATCGTCGTGGGCGGCATTCTGCACCTCAAGGGCGATTTGACCAGCCCGGCCGCGCTGTTGGCCCTGGCAGCGGTGTTGTTCGCCACCATTAACATCGGCGGTGGCTTTCTGGTCACGCGCCGCATGTTGCGCATGTTCCGCAAGTAGCCCACCCGGATGAGGAGCCCCGAATGCAAACCTTTCTGAACCTGGCCTGGGTGGTGGCGGGCATCCTGTTCATCAGCTCGCTGCGCGGGTTGGCGAACCAGGAGACCGCGCGGCGCGGCAACGGCTACGGCGTGGCTGGCATGATCTTGGCGATCGCCGCCATCCTGCTGTCAGGCACCGCAGAGCACCTGGGGCCGTTGGTGGGCACGCTGCTGGCCGGCGCGCTGATCGGCGGGACCATGGCGCAGCGCGTTGCCATGACCTCGATGCCGGAGATGGTCGCGATTCTGCACAGTTTTGTCGGTCTGGCCGCCGTGCTGGTGGGCTACGCGGCCTACCTGGATCCGCCCTCTGGCCACGCCGGGCTCGCCTACAACATTGAGATTTGGCTCGACGTGCTGATCGGCGCGATCACCTTTACCGGCTCGATCGTGGCGTTCCTCAAGCTCAAGGGCAGCCTCTCTGGCAAGCCGCTGCTGTTGCCGGGCCGCCACCTGCTCAATTTGGTGGTGTTCCTGGTGTCTCTGGGCTTGGTCGTGCCGTTTGCCAGCGCCGAGGGCAGCAGCGGGATCCCGTTCCTGCTCGTCATGACGCTGCTCGCCGGCTTGCAGGGCCTGCACCTGGTCGCGGCGATCGGCGGCGCGGACATGCCGGTCGTCGTGTCCATGCTCAACAGCTACTCCGGCTGGACCGCCTCGGCCGCGGGCTTCATGCTCAGCAACAACCTGCTGATCATCACCGGCGCGCTGGTGGGTTCTTCAGGCGCCATCCTGTCTTACATCATGTGCAAGGCGATGAACCGCAGCCTGCTGAGCGTGATCTTTGGCGGCTTTGGCGCCGATCCGCCGGCCGGTAGCGCCAATGCCGCGCCCCAGCAGCCCCAGGGCGAGGTGGTGGCGACCGACATCGAAGAGCTGGCCGAAGAGCTGCGCGACGCCAAAGAGGTCATCATTGTGCCCGGTTACGGCATGGCGGTGGCCCGAGCCCAGCACGCCGTGCGCCAGTTGACCGATCTGCTGCGCGCCAAGGGCTGCAACACCCGCTTTGCCATCCACCCGGTGGCGGGTCGCTTGCCCGGCCACATGAACGTGCTGCTCGCCGAAGCCAGCGTGCCCTACGACATCGTTATGGAAATGGATGAAATCAACCACGATTTCCCCAAGACCGACGTGGTGCTGATCATCGGCGCCAATGACATCGTCAACCCCGGCGCGCAGACCGACGCCGCCAGCCCCATCTACGGCATGCCCGTGCTGGAAGTGTGGAAGGCCAAGCGCACCGTGGTGCTCAAGCGCTCGCGCAGCTCTGGCTATGCCGGCGTGGACAACCCGCTGTTCTACCTAGAGAACAACCGCATGCTCTTTGCAGACGCCCGCGAAGGCATGGAGAAGCTGGTGGCCGCGCTGCAGTAGGCGCCTGGCCGCTGGCTCTGTTATCCTGCCCCGGCTTGCGGTCTTGTGCCGCGTCCATCCGCGCCGGGAGCTGCTATGCCGTCCAAAGCCAAGACCGTCCAAGCGTTTCTGGACGAGCTCGCCCCAGTGCGCCGCAAGGTGGTGGAGGGGCTGCGCAACGTCATCCTGGCCCATCTGGACCGAGACTGCGAAGAGTCGATGCAGTACGGCATGATCGGCTACAACGTGCCGCATCGCGTGTACCCCAAGGGCTATCACGCCAACCCCAAGCTAGCCCTGCCCTACGCCGCCCTAGAGGTGGAGAAAGGCCATTTTTCGCTTTACCTGATGGGCGTGTACGGCGACCCAGAGCTGCAAGCGTGGCTGCGGCAACAGTGGGCGCAAAGCGGGCGCAAGCTCGACATGGACCAGGGCGGCATCCGCTTTAAGAAGCTGGAGGATCTGCCGCTGGAGCTGATCGGCGAGCTGCTGGATCGCATGCCGGTGGCGGCGTATATCGCCCGGTACGAAGAGCAATTGGCCGCGCCGGTTCAGGAAAGTGAGGAAGGCGAAGAGGACGACGACGGCGACGAGGGCGAAGACGGCGTCGAGGGTGACGAGGGCGAAGAGGACGACGAGGACGAAGACGGCGACGAGAGCGACGAGGCAGACGAGGGCGAAAGGGCCTAACGGCGGAGGGCATGGGCATGGCGATGAAATTCCTGAGGCACTGGCTGGTTTGGCGGAGCGTGTCCCTGGCGGTGGTCGCGGCTGCGGTCGGCGCTTGCGGCAGTGAAGCATTGCCCGGCCCCGCGGGCTCTGCGGACGCGGCGGACTCGGCCGTCGGCGATTCCTCAGGCGGCACCGACACAACCGCAGGCTCTGACAGCGCAAGCGAGGCCGATGCCACCCCAGGGACGGACGCGGCGACCGATAGCGCTGCAACGGGCGACACGAGCCCAACCGCAGACACCAGCGCAGACAGCAGCGCCGACGCGAGCGGCAAAGCCACGCCGTGGGGCCCCATCAGCGGCCAATGCGGCGGGTTGACCGCGGAATTGGCCAGCAAAGCCCCAGCTTTTGTGGTCAATACCTGGCATTTTGCCCAGGCCGGGCCCTTTGACCCCAAGCCGCTGCGCAGCGGGGCGCAGAAGCGCTATGACGGCCCCAACGCCGGAGGGTCGTCCAAGTGCTCAGAAGTGATGAGCATGCAGCTGCTGTACGAGTGCGACGGCGCGGTCACCCTCAAGCCCGAGGTGGAGATCAAGTACGACGTCCAGGGCTCGATCACCGACTGGCTGGCGAGCTTTGGCGGCGTCAAGGTCGGCGTGTCGGTCACCAGGGCGTACAAGGGGCCGAGCGCGACGACCTACACCCAGGCCGACGCAGACACGCTTTTGAACAAGAAACTCAAGGGCATCCTAGAAGCGAGCCAGAACGTCAGCGCCGCCGACAAGTGGCAGAAGTCGGTGCTGCACGTCTGGACCCTGCGCGCCGATTGGGTGCCGGTCCTCAAGGCGAGCTGGGACAGCCTGGACGCCGCGGTCAAGGCCGACACGATCGTGCTCGTGACCGTGGAAGACGGGGCGAATTCGGTGGTGACGGACACCTGCCAGTAGGCTCGCAGGCGAACTAGGCCGCCGAACCGGCCGCCGGCCAACGCCGCCGAACAGCCCACACAGCAAGCAGAAACGCCCACACCGCGGCACCGCTGCCGCCAGCCGAAGGGCCGGCTGTACAGCCCGAGTCGGCGGAGGCGGCGCTCGCCGCGGGCTTGGCTGGCGCTGAGGTATCCGCACTGCCCACCGCGGTGTCGGCGTCGTCTCCACCCGCGTCTGTGGAGCCCGCATCCTCGGCTGGGGCGGGTGGCAAGCAGGCCGCCGCTTCCGCCGGGCTGCCGATGCACAAGCTGCCGCGCACGCTCTCGCCGCCCTGAGCGGTGTTGACCAGCAGCACAAAGGCCTCATCCATCCCCGCGGTGTCCAAGGTCCACAGGGGCTGCTGGGTCGGCGCGCCCAGCCACAGCCAATCGCCAAAAACCTTGCCTTTGCGCGCCACTAGCCCCAGACGCAGGCTCGCCGGATCGGTCTTGGGCTGTAGGGCGACGGCGATTTCCTTGCGGCCATTGGGGGCAAACCGCAGGTACTGGCTGGAGGCGTAGAACACCCGCAGGTCGTCGTCTCTGTACGGCAAGGTCACGGGGATGGTCGCGACTTTGCTGTACTTGGCCCCCTGCTTGTAGCTGTTGTCCGGATCCGCGTAGCTGCCGGTGCGCAGGTTCCATTGGGCGAAGGCAGAGAGTTCCTCAGCAAAATCGCTGCCAAACTCGCGGATGACCAGGGCCGCCAGGGCGCTGAACCAATCCGGATTGGCGACGCCGCGGGCGCCGTTGCGGCAGTCTTGCCACAGGTGCAGCACCGCGTCCGTGCCGTAGCGCTCGCTGAGAAACTGAAAGAAAATCGCGGCACCGTAGCTGAAGCTGTCCACCGGGCCGATCATCGGCTTGTCGAGCGAGCGATCGGGGTGGAGCAGGTAGCCGGGCAGAAAATCCTCAAAATCGTGCAGCGAAGCGTCAAATTGCTCCGTCGCCCAGACCGCCGTGCCTTCGCTGATGATGCTCGACTGTTTGGCGTCGTAGCCCGCCTGGACGGCGTGGAACAGCTCGTGGCTGCTCAGGATCCGGTTGGCGTAGGCGACGCTGGGGTAGCCGTAGCCGGCAAAGTCGTTCTCCTGGACCATGTAGCCGGCGCAAACTTCCGCCTTGCAGCTCTCTGAGACAAAGTTGCCGTCGCCTTTCCCCGCAAAGTCGAGGAGGTAGACGTCAAAACGCTCATCGCCACCGGCACCTTGGTCGGCCGGCGGCGGGTCAAAGCCCAGCTTCTTGTAGAAGGCCAAGGCCTCTTCATAAGTCTGGCCGAGCTGCTGGACGTAGTCTGGGGTGCCGTCGGCGTCAACGTCGCCCTCCGGAACCGCGTCGGCCCCTTGGCGAACGTAGTGCAGGCGGAAAGCCCCAGCGGCGGTGTCGTGGTGCTCTAGCTTAGAAGGCTCTGCGTATTTCCACAGTTCGCCGGGCTTGGGCTTGTCGGGCCGGGCCCACGCAGCCCCGGGGGCGGCGATCCCTGCAGCGGCCAGGGCTGCGACCACCCACAAAAAAGCCTTGGCGCGGCCCATCATTTCGCCAGCTCTGCCCAGCGCAGCCGCAGCTTGGCGCCCACGCTGCCCTGGGGCACGGTGCCGCTGGCGTTGCAGGTGACCTGAACTTCCGGCGCGTAGAATTCCGTAAACGCCAGCTTGAGTTTGCGGCCATCGGCGAGCTCGACCTGAAAGACCTTGCCGGTCATCTGCACGCAGCTCGCGTACTTCCAGTAGGGGCTCAGGACCGTGCCGGGGGCCTTGAGGCCGGAGCCGTCTTCCAGCATGAGGCAAGACGGGCCGTAGTAGGCCTCTTTCTCCATCGTCAGGCTGTCCGACGGGGCAGTGATGTCGTCATACGCGGTTTTGTTGGGGAATACCCCGCCCGTGACGCACGACGGCCCGGACACGCCGCTGTTGAGGCGCACCACGTAGCGACGGAAAGCGATGTCCCATTCGGTCGAGTCCAGCGCGGCTTGGTCGCTGACATCGACGCGCTCCAGGCCCGTGGCGGTAAAGCGCGCGTACAGAAACGACTCCGTGGGCTGAAAGCCGCCGGCCGTGGCGTCCACCTGGCTGAGAAAGCCGTTGCCCTCTGCGGTATTGACGATGGTGCGCTTGCTGACGCTCTTGAGCAGGCTGAGCTCGAGGATTTGATCGTCGGTGCAGGGCACGTTCGACGGCGCACAGACGCCGCCAACGGTGTCTGCTGCGGTGTCGGCGCTGGTGTCACTGCTTGCCGCATCGCTCTGGCCGCTGTCGGCGGAGGCGCTGTCGCCTTGGGTATCGCCCTGGGTGTCGCTCTGCACAGTGTCGGTCGCCGCGGCGGCGGTCGAGGTCGCAGCGCTATCCGCACAGGCCGGCAGCGCGGCGGTGAGGCCGAGGAGCGCGATGGTTTTGGTCAATTGAACAAGCTTTTGCTGCCACATGCGCGCCTCCGAAGGGGACCGCGCTGCACGCCCGGTCGAGAATGGGCGCGGACTCTACGCGCTCGCCCCGCCTGTGACAAGGGGAAAACGACGTCCGGAATCGCCGCCTTGGGCGCAACTCGGCGTTGTCACTCCGGTCCGGTCCTCAACGACCGCTGCGGTCGCCTCCGGTCCGGTCCTCATTCCGCCTTGATTTGCATCCCAATTCGACGATCCGGCAAAATCCATGTGGTGGATTTTGGGACGGTCGCGTCAATCCCGTGGCGTCGAGCTCCAGCGGGCGATGTGGCAGCCGGCGCCCAGGTCCTGACCGGGCAACCACAGCGCCGCAAAGGAGGGGTCTTCGCCCGCGGCGATCTTGAGCGGGTCGATGGCGGCGACGTAGATCTGCGGCGAGGGCGGCGCGCCGGTGTGCAAGAAGCCGTAGTTTCGCCGCGAGGAAAAGGCCATCCAGTGGTACTGGCCCGGGACAATCCCCAGCGTGGGCCAGGAGTTAGTCAGGGACTCCATGGACTCATTGGCAAAGTCCAAGCGGATCGGGTTGCCGCCGGTCGCGGCGATCATCCACAGCTCGGCGTGGCAGTTGTCGTAGGTGCCGTCGCCGCTGGAGCTGGGGCCGCCGCTGCCGCCGGTTGAAGCGCAGGCCCCCGCGGCATTGTCGGCGCGGTTGTAGACGATGTACTTGCCGTCCATGGTAAAGGTCGGATAGTAGTGAAAAATCCCGGGGTCGTCGGCGCCCAGCACCACCTGGGCCTTGCCGCCTTGGCCGCCGTTGAACGGCACGGTGTAGAGCGCGGTGGCCACATTGGCGGCAAAGCCGTTGCCCACGTTGGAGGAAGAGGCGTACACCACGGTCGATCCGTCCTTGGACCAAGACGGGAAGGCCTGCTGCCCCAGGTCGCCGCCCTGCACCAGCGCCGTGGCTTTGCCGCCCATGAGGTCGACGGCCATCAGCTTGGTCGGCCCGGGGATAAAACCGCCGCTGCCCGATGTCGGCACCACCAGCCACCTCTCCTTGTCATTGAAGTGCTCTTCAGAGAACGCCGCAGAAATCGTGAAGGATCCCGCCAACACCTGCTGGGCCTTGGGGTGCAGCCACGCGGGCACTTTGCCGCTTTTGGCGGTCACCAGGCTCATCGACATGCTCGCCATCCCCGCGCCCATCATGTGGCTGACGGCCACGGTCGATCCATCCGGACTGACGCTGTGGCAGCCCGCGCACATGCCGCCCGGCGTCGGCACGGTCACCGGCTGCTTTTGGCCCTGTTCCAGCACCCGCACCGCCATCATTTGGGTGTTCCAGTAGTAGATCGCCCCGCCCGCGGGCATGGTGCTGACGTTAAAAGTGATGGGCTTGGACGCCAGGAGCTTGCCCTGCAACTGGCCGCCGCTGACCGTCGCCGCCAGCACCCGCAGCTTCCATTTGGGGTGGTCGGGAAACAGAAACAGCTCTTGCCACATGGACTTGGGCACCGTCAGGGCATAGCCGGGCCCGGACTGCCAGGCGCTGGCGTCGCCCAGGATGTCGATCTCCGCCTCGGCATTCTCAAAGCGCACGATGAACTTGTCTGCGCTGCCCGCGTACTTCCACTGCACAGTGATCGGCGCAAAATCGATAGGCGCCAGGGCGTTTTCGGGCGGATAGACCACTTCAATGTCCGGCGTCAGCGCCCCCGGCTTGCCCACCACCAGGTCGGCAAAGCCCGGGTCGCTGGTGGCGGTGGCGTCGATCAGCAAGGTCACGCCGGCGGGCAACCCCGCGGTATCGGCGGCTTCGCTGTCTGGAACGGCGGTGTCGCTGGCCTGCGCGGTGTCGCCGCTCTGCGCAGAATCCTGAGCGCTGGCCGTGGCATCGGCGGCGATATCCGCGGCGGCATCGACGGCCGCGCTGGCGTCCTTGCTGGAGGTCGCCGTGCCGTTGGAGGCAGAGCTGCAGGCAAAAACCACAGCGACCAGGGCCAGAGCGCTTACAATCGGGGCAAAAGGGCGGAGCTTCTTCATGCGCCGAGGTTAGCAGGACCAGTGCAGGTTTGCATTCGCTTTGCGCTACTGGCGGAGGAGTCGACTGGGAATTGTCGGGTTCTCCGCGACAATCAACTGTGCTGCCATGCTCTTGCCCGCGATCGCCACCTGCGCTACCGTGCCCTGGCGGCGGCGCATCCGCGGCGAAAGCGCGCCTTGGGCGCCGGCGCAAAGGGGGTCGACGTGGGGGCACCAACAGCGGCACAGATCCTGATCCTGGGCGGCTACGGCAACACCGGCCGCTGGCTGGCGCGGCTGCTGCTGGACCACAGCGACGCCCAGCTGCTCCTGGCGGGACGCGACGGCACCAAGGCCGCGGCGCTGGCCCACCAGCTGGATCCCCAACGCTGCCAGGGAATTGCCCTAGATGGCGGCGATGGCGAGGC
>JBIKTV010000637.1:0-3061 GCA_044347905.1 Myxococcota bacterium | reverse complement strand
GACGCAGTGGCAGACCTGGTGCCCGATTCCGCCGAACCCGACACCGCCCAAGACGCGCCGGCCGACGCACAAGGCGACGCGCAAGCGGATGCGGATGCGGCTGCGGCTGCCCCGGGCTGCGGTGCAGGCAAAGCCGAAGTGTGGCTGCAGACTTACCCCACCATCGGCCTGCTAGCCGACGCCACGGCCACCACCAGCGGCTTTGTGGCGCTGAGCGGCGCGGTCACGCACACCGATGTTTGGCACTTTGACCCGCACGGCGCCGTTACCCTGTGGGCGAGCTTGCCCGGCACTGGCCAGCGCTTGGCCGCATCGCCTGCGGGCGAGGTCGCAGTGTTTTTGCCAGGCGCTGCCACCCCTTCGGCCGCTATCGCAGTGTTTGGCGCAGCCGGCGCGGTTGCCAAGACGCTCAGCGTCGAGCCGGTCACGCCGCTACCCACCCAGCTAGCTACTATGGCTTGGACGGGCTTTGCCGCCGCCGCCGACGGGTACTTGCTGGCCGGCAGCTACACGCTCGCGACCGCCAGCGGTGAGGAGCGCCACGGCTTTGTGCGCAAGTACGCGAGCAGCGGCGCACCCTTGTGGGCCGTAGACGCCGGAGCGCACACCGACGTGCCCGGCCTATTCTTGCTCAGCGACGGCCGCTTGGTGGTCTACGCGGTCGCTTGTGCGGGCGCCTTCTCGTACACCGTCATGAGCCCCAAGGCGGGTGATTCGGTGCTCCAACCCGACGGCAGCGGCCTCAGCGTGGGCGTCTGCATGGGGCCCGGCTGCAACGCCTGCCCGTCGTACTCCACGCGCTTTGGCGCCAACGGCCACTTGGTCCTGCAGATACAGTCCCAAAAGATCACCGTGTGGGGGCCGCACCAGGGGGCCGAATTTCGCGACGGGCCCGAAGGCGGCTCGTGGACAGTCTATTTTGCCTCGAACACCCCGATGACGTTTGTGGGCGGCGGCGAAGCACCCGGCGGCGACTACTGGATCTCGACCCAAGAGGGCGGCCTCGCGCGCGTCGCACCAGACGGCAACCTAAAGTGGCATCGCACCACAACCGGGGTATACCCATGGGTATTTAGCCGCTTTGGCGCCGTGTTTCGCCTGGGCAGCCTGGGCGGCAGCGTGGCGATGCGCCGGAGCGACGCGTTTGGCAACGACACCTGCGCCGCAGCGGTGGGCTGCGAAAGCGTGAGCCCTTCGGCGTGCGACGACGGCAACGTGTGCACCGCTGACTTGTGCGCCGCCGGCAAGTGCACCTCAGAGCCGCTCGCCGACGGCACTTTCCTCAAGGGCGGGGCGCACTGCATGACAGGGGTTGCAGAGCCGTAATGCGCTCGTCGGTAGCGCGACGGCAAGCAACGAGCTGTTCCCGAGGGATCTCGATGACGCTGGGCTACCGGTTGAGGTGGACGGCGACGACGACGAGCCGGGCGAACCGTTCTTTGACGAGCTGCCGGCCGAGGATTGGGCGTAGCTGGGGGGCCGGACGGTCTGCTGGGTGGCCTGGCGGCGCTGGCGCAGGCCCCGGCCGTGGGCTATCCTGCAGCGGGAGGTAAGGAACCGAGATGCTGATGGAGCTGCTATCGCTGGTGATGACGCTGCCGGGCCCAGAGGCCATAGGCCACGCCGTAGGTGCAGAAACGCAGGCAATAGCGCGAGCAAGCGCAGACTTGGACCAGCAGGCCGGTGGGTTGGGCGCGTTGCTGACCTTGGCCGAGCGCCAGGCCATGGTCGACATCGTGGTGAACCGGCTGGTGATGCCGGTGCTGCAGCAGCCGAGCCAGGATGCTGCCTTGCGCAGCCTCCATCAGCGCGAACGACATATGGACGAGCTGAAGCGCTTGATAATATTTGCATTTCAACGACTTGCGGCAGACGACACCGCGATGATCAACCGGCAGCTGCTGAAGACATCCACAGCTGAGGCCGTTGCACAAGTCCGTATAGTGTTAGGGAAAGATGCCGCTGGTTCGGTCCAGGGTGCTTTCACCGACGCCAAGCTTGTGGGGCTGCGCTTGCTTGATCGCATTGCCTCTAACGAATTTGATCCGGAATACGCTGTGTTTCAAGACCTGTACCGCAAGACCGTCACATTTGAAGCGGCGCTGCTGGTGGTGGTGGTCGGCGCCAAGCTCGCTGCAACGCCGGACCAAGTATCCAATATCCGTGCGTGCTTGCCGGCATTGGTGCTCTCGGCGGCCGAGTACTATCGCGCGGCGAGCGCGCTAGTCGACGAAACCGAGCAGGAGCGTGAGCGGCGCCACGTGCGCAATGCTGCCGCGCTTTCCGCCGTCCGGCGCGCCTGGTCAGGTTACAGTGCGGTCGACGAGTACTTGAAGACCAAAGGCGATACCGACGATGCCTGATTCCCCAGAGCGCATGCTGCTGGACTCCAGCGCTATTCTTGCCGTGGCCCTGAACGAGCCGGGTAGCGATGCCGTGCGGAGCGCCTGCAAACCGGGCAAGAATTTTGTTTTGCCGGCCATGTACTTGGAAGCTCGGCGCGTTCTGACGCGTCGCAGCCCGGGCAAGAATGCCGACCAGGCCTTGGCCGATACCTTGGGCGACCTGCGTGCGAGATTGGAGACCCTTGAAGACCCAACCCTCAGCACCTTGGCGGAGGTGGACGACACGACCTGTGCGATCGATGTCGACCTAAAGCGGCAGAACAAGCAAGCAATTTCCTTGGGCGATCGATTACTTGTCGCTTATGCGGTGGCCAATGGTCTAACCGTGGTCACTGGTGACAGCAGCCTGAAGCTCATTGAGATTGCCGACCTTGACGTGTTGCTAATGCGGTAGGTCTCCTGGGCTGCATTCCACGCCCGCTGCATGAAAATCCCCTTCTCACGATGTGCGCCTTCATGCAAACTGATTGCATGTAGACCAGCGCGGCGGGGGAGTATCCACGGCAGACGGCAGCAAACCGGTCGGCTTCAAGTGCGAGAAGTACGGCAAAAGTTTCCCTAAAATCAGCGGCCTGCGGACCCACGAGGGCAAGTGGTGCAAACTGAGATACGCAGCCCCCACCGCGCCGCCCTCTGTGGCGCCGGTCAAGGGTGCT
>JBIKTV010000636.1:0-3062 GCA_044347905.1 Myxococcota bacterium | reverse complement strand
GGTGGAGGCGATAATCGCGAGTAGATTCAGCTGGTCTGGGTTGGGGCGGGGCGCTGGGTCGAGCGGTTCGCGTGCTGGCGCACTGGCTGGGTTCAGGCGTTGTGCCGTGGTGACGGCCGTGCTGGGGTTCGCGCGGATTCTCGACGCAAGTACGCGTATTCGCGGGCGACCCGGGGTTGAAACGATCCGAGGAAATAGCGGAATCACCTCCGCCGCTGCGGTGAGTCGGCCCCTAAGGCCGCGAACTTGCAGCCCACCCAGCAAGCAGAGCGACGAGCGGAAATCCATTTCCGCTGATCGCCTGAAACCCCGGGCTCGCTGTCGAGAAATCCGCCTCCGCGGATTGAAGGCCCGCTGCGGCGGGCCTCTTCGGGCCCAGCCGTGTGGCACCGCGTGGATGCGCCTTGCAATCTTGCCGGTGCCGCGTAGGCTTGACCACGCGCCGCCCGCTGCGGGAGCCCAAGGTAACCCGATGAACGCCATTGACCTCGCAACCGTGGACAATTTGGTGCCGGAGGAGAAGCTGGAACTGCTGGAGCGGCTTTGGGCTAGCTTGGTGCGCACACCGGCGCAAGTACCTGTTACGCCGAGCCAACTTCAGCTCGTGCGCAAACGCTTGGCCGAGCATGAGGCAGATCCAAGCGATAGCATCGGTTTGGCTGAAGCCCTGGATGCTGCGCGGGCCAAGCTTCGCTGATGCGCGTGGAGCTCCGTCGGCAGGCGGCAGAAGACCTTGGCCGAGCTGCGCGATGGTACGACGACCAGCGCCGGGGCTTGGGCGAGGCGTTCTTGCAGGCGGCAGAGGCTCGAATCGCACGGCTAGCCAGCCACCCGCGCGCGGGATCGATTGTTGAACGGATGGTGCGGCGGGTACTGGTCGAGCGCTTTCCGTACTGCATATTTTACGTCGTCGAACCCGAGCGCCTGGTCGTACTGGCAGTGCTGCATGTGGCGCGCGACCCCGACCTGTGGCCCAAGTAGTCGACGCGGCGAAGTGAGGCGTTGTCCGGGGAGGGAGCGGGCGCCGTCCCGTCACGGAAGGGCCATCGCGCAGCCAGCCGTCTTCGCCCATGGCCCAGAGTTCGGCCATCGCGTCATCCTGTAGGAACGACAACGGGTGCTGCTCGTAGCGCGCGACGATCGGATCGCAATCAGGAATCTCAGCGGCGCGATAAGGCCAGCCCGTCCCTGGCAGTGTCAGGGTGGTTGGTGCTGTCATAGGTTGCTTTCTCGGGCATTCGCCAACTTCATCTGGCGTCCAGCCGGGGTCAGTCGGTAGCGCTGCCGGCTGCTGTGGGGCTTGTCGGGCGCCGTCATTTCCACTAGGCCGGCGTTCAATGCTGGCCGCAAGTACGCAAGCCGGAAATGATCTTGGTGGTGGATGCCGACGCGCTCTTGCAGGGCTGCGCGGCCCAATTCTCCTTCCAGCGCGGACAGCAGTTGGCGCACTTTGGGGCTTACTTCTCCAGCTACTTCCCCGGTCACTTCCCCGGTCGGCCCCTTTGGGACCTCACCTTGATCACTGGCGAGCAATTCCGTTTGCGCAGTGGGGTGGACGGGGAGGCGCACCATGAAGTAGCTGTGGTCCTCGCCGACTTCAAACTCCGGCGGCGGCGAGCCATTGTCGCGCATGGCCCTGAGGATCTTTGGAATGCCGGTGCCGCGCCCCTCGGTCAGGTCGAGTTCCTTTAAGAACTCGCCGATGCGGCGATTGCGATAGCCGAGCGATGGCGCGACCTGACTGCAGCAGGTCCAAGCGAATCGAACGATCGGGACCGGGGTAACTGAGGACCACCAATTCTTCCGGCGAAATTCGGATTTCGACCGGCTCGCGGGTGTCGTAGCCGCGATGGTAGACGGCATTGACCACCGCCTCTTCAATCGCGGCGAACGGCAAATTTTGGATGCGCGTCGACTCAGCTCGGTCGGGACGCTTGATGACCGTCTCACTTACATGGTTTCTGCGGATGTACTCGAGCGCCTCGCGAACCATCCGCGCCAACGGACCGCGAAAGACTTTTTCGGTGAAGCGATTGCCGCCGGGGCCGTCTGGAAACCACACGACATCGATCTGAGTCGCGGGAAAGAAGCGCCACGGCTCGCCGCAGAAAAACATCAGGCCCACGTTTAGGGGCCGTGGAGCCTCGGGCGGCCCGGCTACAACCTGCATCTGGCGCCCAAGCTCTTCCAGCGACAGGCCTTCTGCCAGATCGGCAAGCTCGCTGCTGACCTGCTGCAGATACGCAACCAACAGCTCTCGCGATAGGTCCTCGACCCGGGCCAGTGAATTCATCCGATCGTCAAACGGAACCGTGGCTGCAAGGCCGAGCAACTCTGTCTCGTCAGCTCCACGTGCTCTGACAGTGCTGGACCCGCGCCGGATGAACCAAGCGAACGCTAGCTGACCAAAGTCGACATCTGTTGCACCTGCGCCAGCAGCCCCAACTCTTCGGCAAGCGCCATCTGGCCCTCCTTGCGGCCCAAGTCCCTATGGAGGTTGACAAAGCGCACGCCAACCTGTTGGCCCGTCTTCTGCCCCTGGTGGTCCAGGACGTCGTAGTCCTTGGCGGCAGTCCCGGTCGATTTTGACCGGGAGGTAGGGTCTGGACCTTGGTTTGGGCGCCTCGCCTGCGGCGACCGGGTGTGGGCGGGTTGCTTCAAGATAGCCTCGCGCAACACACAATAGCCGTAAGGGGTGCCCAAGGCGTCGTGCTGCATGGGATTGTAGCAGCAGTAGGTACTCGACAGCAGTATAGGACTCCTAGGTGAACAGGGTGTCCAGCCTGGCGCGCACTTGGGCCGGGGTGCGCGTCGCCCATGGGCGCGGGTGGCCCGTCCTGGCCCTTCTGCCAGCCCCTATCCCTTCAACGCCTTCTTGACTACCGCGAGCTCGCGTTCCGCCGCGACCACCGCTTCCAGCGCGCGCTTCTTCTGACCGGCGTCGAGCTGGCCCGCGTCTACCTTCAGCATTGCCGCACTCCAATTGCGCAGCGAAAGGGCCACCTTCTCGCCGCGGGTTACCAGCCGCGCTGGCGGCAGTCGGGCCAGCACGCCCGCTTCGC
>JBIKTV010000217.1:0-9352 GCA_044347905.1 Myxococcota bacterium | reverse complement strand
GAGCGAAGGCACCGTGACCAACTCCGAGCGGCGGGTGCAAAGGGTGCGCAAGGCCCTGGCGCCGCCTGGGGTGGCCCGCGACGATGTCTGGGTGATCGCTGAGCTTTCTAGGCGTTTGGGCGTGGACCTGGGCCCGCCGGAGCCTGAGCGGCTGTGGGACGAGATGCGCTCGCTGTCGCCGATGCACACGGGGATGTCGTGGAAACGCTTAGAAGAACTCGATGGCATCCAGTGGCCGTGCCCTAGCGCCGATCACCCCGGCACGCCGTTCCTGCACGCCCGGCTGTGGCAGGAGCCGATCGAGGGGCGGCGGGCGCCGTTTTCAAACGTGCTGGTATCGGCGCCGGCGGAAGCGCTGTCTCGCGATTACCCGCTGCGCTTGACCACGGGGCGGCGGCTAGATGCCTACAATACTGGTGTGCAGACAAGCAGTTACACGTCACCCCTCCACCGCGGGGAGACGCTGGATCTGAGCCCCGAGGATGCCGCCCAGCTGCAACTGGTGCCCGGCGAGCTGGCGCGGGTAGTGTCGCGGCGCGGTTCTGTGCAGGCGCCGGTGCGGATCGACCGGGGGCTCAAGCCGGGGCTGTGCTTTCTGTCCTTTCACTACCCCGACCAAGTCGCCACCAACCTGCTGACGATTGACGCCACGGATCCCAAGTCGGGGACTGCGGAATTCAAGGCGGCGGCGGTGCGCGTAGAGAAGCTGGCGCCCGCGGCGGCAGAAGGAGAGGCCCGTGGATCTGCGCCCATCTGAGATCGCCGCGAGCGCTGAGGAGAGCGAGGCCGTCGAACTGCTGCTGCGCGGCGAGCTGGGCGACCAGTTTCGGCCCCAGCCTGAATTTCCTGTTGGTTTTGCCCAAGCTCGGCGCCTGCGTCACCTGCTGCTGCCCGGTCTGCACGCCCTACAGCGCCGCGTGGGTTGGATTAGCCCCGCGGGCCTGGGGTATCTGTGCAAGCGCCTGCACGTCCCGCCGGCCGAGGGCTACGCGGTGGCGAGCTTTTACGCGCTGTTTGCCACCCAGCCCAGGCCGGCGAACGCGCTGCACGTCTGCGGCGATTTGGCCTGCAAAATGGCCGGTTCTGATGCGCTGATGGCGGAGCTGACCCTGCGCGCGGGGCCTGAAGGCCAGCCGATGGCCGCGACCGCCGCGTGGCACCGCAGCCCGTGCTTGGGGCTTTGCGAGCAGGCCCCGGCAGCGCTGCGCACCCAAGCTGGCGAATTTCCTCGCGATGACGCTTGGGGCCACGCCACCGCCGGCCAGCTGATCCAGGCCCTGCAAGGCGGCGCCGTGCCCGCGGCTGAACCGTGCCCGATGCCGCAGGATCGCAGCGATCTGAAGCTATTGCGCCGCATTGGTGCGGTCGATCCTCAGTCTCTGGCGGACTACCGCGCCCACGGCGGCTACCTGGCGCTGGCCAAGGCGCTGGAGCTGGGTCCGCAGACAATCATCGCAGAAATCAGTGCTTCTGGCCTCATGGGCCGGGGCGGCGCGGCCTTTCCCACCGGGCGCAAGTGGGCGGCGGTGGCGGCCCAGACCGCAGCGCAAAAGTACCTGGTGTGCAACGCCGACGAGTCCGAGCCCGGCACCTTCAAAGACCGCGCGCTGATGGAGGGCGACCCGTTTGCCCTGGTCGAGGCCATGACCATCGCTGCGTTGGCCGTGGGGGCGAGCCGCGGCTACCTGTACCTGCGCGCGGAATATCCTTTGGCCCATGCGCGCATGCACCACGCCATTGCCGAGGCTTACCGCGCCGGCCTGCTGGGTCGCGACATTTTGGGCCAGGGCCTGGACGTGGATCTGGAGATCCGCCGCGGCGCCGGGGCCTACATTTGCGGCGAAGAGACCGCGCTGCTGGCGTCGATCGAGGGCTATCGCGGCGAGCCGCGGACCAAGCCGCCGTTCCCCGTGGAGGTGGGGCTGTTTGGCCAGCCGACCTGCATCAACAACGTAGAGACCCTGGCCAGCGTGCCGGAGATTGTGCTGGGCGGCGGCGCGGCCTATGCGGCTACGGGCACGGCGAAATCCGCTGGCACAAAGCTATTTTGCGTCTCAGGTCAGGTGGAGCGCCCCGGCGTCTACGAGCTGGCCCTGGGCACCCGCCTGTCCACCCTGCTGGCGATGGCGGGGGCCCGCGAGCCGGGCGCGGTGCTGCTGGGCGGCGCGGCGGGGACTTTTGTCGTGGGCGAGGAGCTCGACGTGCCCCTGAGCTTTGAGGACACCCGCGCCATCGGCGCCACCCTGGGATCGGGCGTCGTACTGGTGCTGGGCCGCGAGACCCCGGTGCTGCCGCTTTTGCAGACCCTGGCTGGGTTTTTTCGCGACGAGAGCTGCGGCCAGTGCACCCCCTGCCGCGTCGGCACCGTGCGCGTCGAGGAGCTGCTGGCGCGGCTGGCGGGCGGAGAAAACAGGGGGGGTGACCCACCCCCAAACCTATGGAAAGAGCAGGCGCTTTTGGCTGATTTGGCCCAGTGCATGCGCGACGCCTCGATCTGCGGCCTGGGCCAGACCGCCACCAGCGCCATCGAGTCGGCCATGGCCAAGCTGCCGCTGTGGGCCGGCAGAGACACCCCGGGAGGTGCCGCGTGAACGTCCACCAACGCCGCCGCCCCTCGGCGCCCCAGGCCCGGCTGCTGACCCTGACCATCGACGGCAAGCCCGCCCAAGTTCGCGAAGGGTCGACGATCCTGGCTGCCCTGCGCGGCCAAGGCGTCGACACCCCAACGCTGTGTTGGGCCGAGAACCTCACCCCGGTCAACGTCTGCCGCGTGTGTGTGGTCGAGCTGGAGGGCGCGCGCACCCTGGTGCCGTCGTGCTCGCGGCCGGCCGAGGACGGCATGGTCATCCACAGCGACAGCCCGCGGGTGCGCCAGGCCCGGCGCACGGTGTTGGAGCTGCTGGCCTCGTCGGTCGACACGTCGACTGCACCGCAGCTGCTGGGGTTTTTGGCGCGCTACGGCGGCGACCCCGAGCGCTTTGGCCCGCCGCAGCCGCCCAGCCTGGCCGGCGAACGCGACGACGCCACCCCCGGCCACCACCACTGCGGCGACGGCAGCCAGCGCGAAACCGTCGCCCAGCCCATCAAAATCGACAACGAGCTCTACGTCCGCGACTACAGCAAGTGCATCCTCTGCTACAAATGCGTGCAGTCTTGCGGCATGGACGCCCAGGCCAGCTTCGCCATCGCCATCGCCGGCCGCGGTCTGGCGGCGCGCGTATCGACTGAATTCGCCGTGGCCCTGCCCGAATCCGCGTGCGTCTACTGCGGCACTTGCGTGAGCGCCTGCCCCACCGGCGCGCTGATGTTCAAGGCCGAACACGACTTGCGCGCGGCCAGCGACTGGCGCCCCGCCGATCAAGCCACCACCCGCACCATCTGCCCGTTCTGCGGCGTGGGCTGCACGCTAGAATTGACCACGCAAGACAACAAGATCGTCCGCGTCACCAGCCCCAGCGACAGCCCAGTCAGCGCCGGGGCCCTGTGCGTCAAGGGCCGGTTTGGCACGGTTTTTGTACACGGCGAGGAGTGAGAGCCAAGCGGCCGTCTGCGCGGCGGTTGCGGCAAGTGCCACCTTGACAGCCCGCAGGCGGCAAATACCTTGGCGGTGGGCCCCATGCCCTGCAGCGAGTTCAAGATGGCGCTCAGTTGGTTCGCCGTGGCAGGTTGGGGAGCGGCGGGGGTTGTGGCGCTGGAGCTGGCCAAGCACATCGCACAGTCGCGCAAGCGCTTTGGCCCTGAGAAGGTCAAGGTCCGGCCTGTGAATCCGGGCCCTGCGGACGCAAGCTGAACTGGCCAGCCACCTGCTGAGCGTCCGCCGGCAATTCCCAGGCGTTCCGCGGGTGTTTGTGTGCAATGTCATAGAATTGGCAAACGGAGATCGCCGGCCCGTCGCGGTCGTGAGAGCATCACCCCTGGCACAGTAGCCGCAGAGTGAAGCCCATGACTCCGACCCCAAGCACCCGCTGGAGCGAGCAGATCGCCGCCGACGAAGAGACTCGCTTTGCCGACTACGCCCGCCAATTCGCTGAGATGCAGCGCCTGAGTACCGCCAAGCTGGCCAAGACCCGCGGGGGGACCGGCAAGGGAAGGGCCCTGCACCGCAAAGCCCATCTGGCCCTTGCAGCCGAGCTCGAAGTCCTGCCGAACCTGCCCGCCCACGCCGCCCACGGCCTCTTTGCCCGGCCTGGCAAGTTTGCGACTTGGCTGCGCCTGTCCAACGGCAGCGGCACCGTCCAGAGCGACCGCACGCCGGACGTTCGCGGCTTTGCCCTCAAGGTGCTGGGGGTGGCGGGGCCCGGTGCCCTGGGGGGCCAGACCGAGAGCCAAGACTTCCTCCTCATCAACCACGCCGCCTTTAGCTTCCCAAAAAGCGACGAATTCGTTGGGGTCGCGCTCAATGCCGCGCAGGGGCCCCTGGCACTCCTGAGGTATCTGATTGGACGTTATGGTTTTTTTGCCGGCCTGGCGATGGCCAAAAAGCTGCAGGCGGGCATCGGCAAGCCCTTTAGCGGCTTTGCCACCGAGACGTTTTGGTCGGCCGCGCCCATTGCCTGCGGGCCGTATGCCGCCAAGCTGCGGCTGGTGCCCCATGCTCGGTCGACTGCAACCCGGCCGCCCGCCGCCTGGGCCGACGATGTCACCGCGCGGCTAGCCCAGGCGCCTCTTAGCTTTACCCTGCAATTGCAGTTCTTTGTCGACGAAGCCTCCACGCCGATTGAGAATGCCTCGGTCGAGTGGACGGAGCAGGCCGCGCCGTTTGTCGACGTAGCCACGCTGACCGTGGGCCACCAGGACCCCGCCTCGGCGGCCGGGCAAGCTCTGACCGGGCAAGTTGAAGCGGCGCAGTTTGACCCGTGGCGCGCGCTGGCCGACCACCGGCCGCTTGGAGATGTGATGCGGGCGCGCAAAGTGGTCTACTACGCCAGCCAGCAGGGGCGGGTTTAGGACCTGTCCGACAATCACGCGAACAGGTCCGTGCCACTGGGTGGGTCGCAAGTTCACGTCCTTGCTGGCCGTCTCACCGCTCCGTGTCCATCAAGGCGATCGACTGATTTCAGGACTCTTCCTTAGCCGGCGTCCAAAGACCGGCACAGCAGGCGCACTAGCTTGAAAGGACGCGACCTTTCGCCGTTCGCTAAAGCGCAAAGAACTCCTTGATTTTGGCCAGCATGTCCGTGGACTTGAGCTCCTGACGCTGAAACGAATCGGTGGTCCGCGCCGTGTGGCGGTCGAGCTGCTGTTGACGACTCGCCAGCAGACTGGAGATCCGCTCTGCCAGCTGCGGGCTTTGCTGCAAGACCTGCTGAAACGCTTGCTTGTCTACCACCAGCAGCGCCAGATCGGCCACGGCGCGGACCGTCGCGGTGCGGGTGGCGCCCGTCAGCAGGCTCATTTCGCCAAAGAATTTGCCGGGCCCCAGGCGGGCCAATTCCTGAGCCGGGCCCTGCGCTTGCTCCACCACCACCGCCACTTCGCCGTGCTCAACGATAAAGAGCTCCGCCCCGGCATCGCCCTTGCGCAGCACGTTTTCGCCAGCGGCATAGCGGCGGGTGTGGACCAGGCCGACCAGCAGCTCCAAGGAATCGTCTGGCAGCGCCTCAAAAAGGTCCACCCCGCGCAGGGTGGCGCGGCGCTTGGCCTGCTTGGCGGCGCGGATCTGCTCTGGGCTTTCGCCCTGCATGGAGTAGACGTGAACATCGCGCTGAGTATAGGGAATCGTCACACCGGCCCGGCGGAAGGAGTGCCAAATCCGTTCCCGAACCCGGCCATCCGTCACGTGGACAAACTCAGCCTCTTCCGTGAAGTACCTCAGCTCATACAGCACGCCATCGGCCTCAAAGTTGCGCACGACAGCCATCGGCCTGGGCTCCGCCAGCACCAGCGGCGTGCCATCCAGGGCATTCTCCAGCAGGCCGCAGATGTGCGCCGGGGCAAAATCGTAGGGGGCCTGCACCTGGATGCTGCGGCGCAGAACCCGGGTGGGCTTAGAGAAATTGCGGATCGCCGCGCGGGCCAAGTTGGCGTTGGGCACGATGATCTCAAAGCGGTCATTGGTCAGCAGCTTGGTGGCTCGCCAGTTGATCTCAATGACCCGGCCCAGCGGCTCGACCGAATCGCCCAGCTGCACAAAATCGCCGATCTCAAAGGGCCTCTGCACCTGGATCGCCAACCCAGCAAAAAGATTGCCCAAGGTATCTTGTAGCGAGAGGCCGATGACCGCCGTCAACAGCGCCGAGGTGGTCAGCAGCGACCCGGGCTCGACCCCCGCGGCGTGCAGCACCACCAAGCCAATGGCAAAATAGGCCAGCAGTTGCACGATATCGCGAAAGATTTTGGGCATGGTCCAGGACAGCCGCGCCTGCAACACCCCATCGAGCACCAGCATGGGCAGCAGCTGGCCGACCTGCAGCCACAGAAAGAACAGCGCAGCGACGGAAATCGGTTTGCGCATGCCCCATTGCGCGGGCACCAGCAGCGCCAGCGCCTCGGCCGCCAAGTGGGCCAAAAACATGAGCAGCGGGGTGCGCAGGCGGCGGCGCTGGTCGCGCGGCATGGCTACGGCGGTCAGCAGCAGCAGCGCCAGGCCAAAAGCCGTCCCCGCTATCCCAGTTTCGCTGTCTTTGACTAGCTTTTGCAGGATCTCGTTCATGCGCTCTCCCCCGCTCGCGGTCTGCCCCTGATACGCTGGCGGCTGAGCCCAGTCAACGGGGAGGGCTGGCGTGGGGCGCGGTTCCAATTCCGGGGTCCATAGAATGACCCCGGAAAACCTGGCCACGCGCCCCTGCTAGGTGGGCCGCAAGCGCTCCGGCCCTGCACGATGTCCCCCTTTTGGCCTTGTCAAATTGGGCAAAGTCACCCCTTCCATGGCCGGCAGCGCCGCGGCGAGCCCTGGACCCCCTTTTTGGATCCTCGCCCGCTGGCGTGGTTGGCAGGGCCGCGCTTTGGGCCACGGCAAGAACAACCCCACCAAAGCCCTTGCGCGCACCCCTGGGCTGCTGCGGGGATGCTGTGCAGGGTCCAGGAGTCGCGCAGGGGCGTCAATGGCGAATTTGCTTTCGGCCAGGGCGTGCTTGCGCTCGCACACCGCCTTGAGGTAGACCGCTGGCCTGCGTTGGGAGCCCACCATGCCCGTCCTCGACCGCTGCCCTTGGTGCAAAGCCGACCCTCTCTACGTCGCCTACCACGACCAAGAGTGGGGCGTGCCGGTGCGCGATGACAAAACCCTGTTTGAGTTCTTGGTCTTAGAGAGTGCCCAGGCTGGCCTTTCGTGGCGAACGATTCTGGGCAAGCGCCAGGGCTATCGCCAGGCCTTTGGCGACTTTGACCCCGAAGCGGTGGCGCGCATGGGCGAAGCCGATGTCGACCGCTTGGTCCTGGACCCGAGCATCGTGCGCAACCGCGCCAAGATTGCCGCCACGCTAAAGAACGCCCGCGCCTTTCTGCGCCTCCAAGAGCAGCACGGCAGCTTTGCGGCCTGGCAGTGGAGCTTTGTCGACGGGCAGCCGCTGGTCAACCACTGGCAAAGCCTGGCCGAGCTGCCGGCGAGCACGCCGCTGTCCGACCGCATGGCCAAAGAGGCCAAGCGCCTGGGGTTCAGCTTTTTGGGGTCGACGGTGCTGTACGCCCACCTGCAGGCGACGGGCGTGGTCAATGACCATCTGGTCAGCTGCTTTCGCCATGCGCAGGTCGGCGCTTGAGGTTTTGGGGCTGGCCCGCAGTGGGGGATTTGGTTTGGCGGGGGGCTCTGGGGCTCGACTGCGTTTGCCGCGGCAGAGTTGCCATTGCCCGGCGGGCGCATTAGCCTCGAAGACCGCACAAAGACGCCAGCTTTACCGCGTTCCTGCGCGCGTGACCGGAGGAATTGGCCGATCTTGGGCTGGGCGACCGCGTCACCCGCGACTGCAACGCCTGGCGCGCCGACTGGACCGCGGCCGAAACGGGCCACCTGCGCGGCGAACAGCGCGAGAAGTACAAGCAGGCAGGGGTGGAGCTGAAGGCCAAAGTGGCCGATTTAGCGGATGAGTTGGGGTAGAGGGCGGTGTCGGCGATTGGCCACGCGCGTGCGGATACGGCTGCTTTTTGGGCACAGCCGCATCAAGCCGAGCGGTCCCAAGCATCCCACCTGCCGCGCTCGGCTCGGTCCGAACAAATTGCAGCGTCACAGCTTGTTGGCCCCCTCCGATCCCAGCACCAGCCCCACCCCAGCGTCAGCGATCCTGGCCCCGTAAGGGGTGGCGGCGCGGCTGAGCGTCGCCACCGCCGGGAGCCGATCGCCGCGATTCCCGACCAAGCCCCCGTCGACCGGCGGCCGGAGCGCGACGGGCCGGCGCTGCCCCTCTCGTGAACCCGACCAAGCCCCCGTCGCCGGCCCGGGACGCCCAACAAGCCCAGATAGCCATTCGACAAACCTGCGACTCGGTGCCCCAGCGGCAGCCCCACCCGCGCCACCAAGATTTAGGCGCCTAAATCCTCCCAGGCCACAGCCCACGCCCGGCTCGACACGCCCCCGCCCACCGCTAAATTCAAAACCCCGCTATTGGCACTAAAAGTGCCAATAGCGCCACCCCCGGCCGAGCCCAACCCCGCGCCACGGATGCGAATCGCGGAGCGACGGCGTCCGACGCCGCTTTCGGCGCCGCCTGCAAAGAGAATTCGCTGCCCGCCGCGTCGCCGAAAGTCGCAGCCGGGTCGCCGCAGGCGAGGCGCCCAAACCGATCCGAACAGCCGTTGCCGCCAAACTCCCACGGAGCCGCAAGGCCCTTGCCCAACTCGTCAAGGCCATAGCCCGGCGGCGGGTGGCCGGCGAGTTGCCAGAGGGCGAGGCGACCGTCGTAGGAAACCTGGGGGCGTCGTTCGGCCGGGTACGAGCAGGTCTACAGGCCGTTCAAGCCATCCATCCCCCTGGAGTCCACCATGTTTGCGCGCGTGATTCCCTTGGCGTTGCACGGGCCTTCGCTGTCTCCGCATTGGCCGCCACGCCGGCTGCCTAGCCCATGCGCCGCGACGCTTGCCAAGAAAACCAGAAGGACCGCGTTCAAGAAAGCGTGAAGTCCGGCGAGCTGACCAAAGCCGAGGCGGTCAAGGCCCGCGCCAGGCAGCGCTAGGTTGAGCGGGCGCCGTGTTGTCACTTGAGGGCATGCTGGGTGGGCTGGGCTGGGCATTAGGCTAAGAGGAAATACCTGACCCCACGCCCTGGGTGCGTCGCCTAGGCGGCGACCGCGCTGCGACCGGCGAGGCGCCGGCGGCGTCGGACGCCGCCCTTCGGGTCTGCATCGCTCGCACGTTCTGTGCAATAGTACGGTCTTATCGTTCCAGCTGGGCAGTGCGGTGGCAACTGTGGCGGGCCTCG
>JBIKTV010000178.1:0-10777 GCA_044347905.1 Myxococcota bacterium | reverse complement strand
GTTCTGGCCACGGTTGAAGCCGTCTTCTCAGCCGCCGGATCTAGACCCACGATCATCGCGCCGCTGGTGCGCACCCCCAGGGACAGCAGCGCCCCCGTTTCAATCCGCGGCGCGGCCCCCATCACGCCGGGAGTTTGGCGCAGTTTCTCTAGGATCGGCGCGGGGTCCGCCAATGTCTCGTACAGGGCCGGCGACTGCCGATAGCCGGGGTGCTGGATCTGCGCTTGGCCGGTCCACGTGCCGGTGGCCATGCGGATCATGTCTTCGTACGTGCCCTCATTGATGCAGACCAACATCGACTGCATCCACGTGGCCATCAGCAACATGCCAATGGTCAATGCCGTGCGGCCCTTGCGCCTGCCGAGGTTGCGCACTCCGATCCGCAGGCTGGACAGCATCTTGGCCCCCAGGGCTACAGGCCGCGGCGCAGCGCTGTTTGGGAGAAATCCTCATCGGTCACAGGCACATCCCAGGCCATCTCCGTGATCTGCACCACGGTGCGATGGCCCTGGCGGTCGGGCAGATGCGGCTCGATCCGCCACTGCGCCGGCAAGGTGCGGCCGCCCAAGTTGCGCACGTCGGTGTAGACCATGCTGCGGGCCTTGCGGGCCTTCTCGTCGTAGTACTCCATGAATTTTGGCAATTCTGTGGCCCGGTCGATACAGCCCACGATGCGGCTCCACGTCACCGCTGCGCCGGGCCGCGGCACATATTGCAGGCAGCGCAGCTCCGGGGTCTCGCGATCGCGGGCAAAGGCCACGCTGTAGTCTTTTTCCCAGGAACTGCCGCGGACCATGTCGTCATTGGTCACGTCAGAGCCCATCCAGCTGCCCATCATCATGGACGGCGGCACGCGGATGGTCTTGGCCACTTTGGGGAGGTAATTCCACATCTCGCGGCCGCGCTTTAGCGTCGCCGTGCCGCGCTCTTTCTGTGGAGACAAGATCACCACCAGGGTGTCTTCCAGGCCGCGCGACAGCGACTGCAGCTCAAGCCGACGCTCAAACTGCGGGGTCGTCACCGTCATGATCATCTTGCTGCGAGAGGACTTGGAGCGAAACATCTCATCCAGCTTGCGCGACAGGCGCTGAGCCTCCAGCGCGGCCGCGGCGTCCTCCGGGGCAGCAGCGGCGGACCCAGGCGCGGCGGCCAGAACGATACTGAAAACAGCCCCGACCATCAGCGCAAGCCCGCGGCGGCACGCCAGCATCGAGCCCCCCTCTAGCGCCGGCCCAAAGCGGCCGCGCAGCCACAAGAACACCCGCGCAAGGCCCCTTGTCAAGGGGATCAGCTCATCGCAGCAGGGCAAGCGCAAAATCGACGGCGCCTGCGAAAAGCGCCCATTTACCTTAAAGTTCCCGCAGAAGCATCCAAGTGGAGGCGGCACGACAGCCCCTATGCCCCATCCGTCTCACCGACGCCGTGACGAAGGCCTGCCCGCACCCGGCCTCCCCCGCCCTGGGCCGGCACCGCCATCCGTCTCACCGACGCTGCAACGCCTACCTTACCGGTTGCCGACTATGACCCCTGGGCCGCCTGTCTTGCCAGTTGAAGTTCGACATGCGCGCGGTTTTTTGACCCTCACCCCCGGGCTGCGCCCGACCCCTCTCCCACGAAGTGGGCGAGGGGTAAAGAGAATTTGCGCTTCCCCTCGCCCACTTTGTGGGCGAGGGGTGCCGTGACAGCGGCAGGGTGAGGGCGACTGAGCGGCATCGAACGCTGGCACCGAGGACGGCCCTCGTCGGTGGTAGCCAACCGGTAAGGCAGGCCGCAACGGGCCGCAAAGCGGGGGTAGAAGGGTAAAGGAGGTGGGGCTTGGGGAGGAAACTTTAGGGGCGAAGGGGGCGGCAGCCCCATCGGCCCCTATGGTTCCTCCCCAAAAACCGCAAGCCGCGAAGGCGAAAAACCCCCCTCGCCCGGAGGGCGGCAAAACCCTCTCCAGCCAACCTGCCCTGGAGGGCACAAAACCCAAAACCTTGAACGCCTAGCCCCCGTTAGGGCTTATACTCATGGACGACCTGACCTGCGCCAGCTGCCGCCGAAGTAAAAAAGCCCTTGCCCAGATCGGCGGCGGCACTGTCTTTGGCCACCAGAGCATCGAGTTTTGCCGCCAGGGTCACGGCCAGCTCGCGGTACAGCCCCGCCAGCTTGGATTTGGGCTCGGCCACGACGATCGGCAGCCCGGCATCGGCCGACGGCGAAACCTGGAGCTCAATGGGCAGCGCGCCCAGAAACTCGACATCGTGGGTCTTGCAGTGCGCGGGGCTGTTGGACGGGCCAAAGATCAGGTATTCCTTGCCGTTATCCGGACACAGGAAGCTCGACATGTTCTCCACCAGGCCCACCAGCGGCACCTTGAGCATGGAGAACATGCGCACCGCGCGGAGCACGTCGGCAAAGGCCACATCCTGGGGGGTCGACACGACCAGCGCCCCGGTCATCGGCACGGCCTGGGCAAAAGACAAAAGGATATCCCCTGTTCCCGGCGGCAGGTCGACGATGAGGTAGTCCAACTCGCCCCACTCGACGTCCTGGATGAACTGCGTCACCGCCCGGCCGACCATCGGGCCGCGCCACGCCACCGCCATGTCCTCTTGGACCATAAAGCCCATGGACACGGTCTGAATGCCGTGGGCCACCGCCGGGATGATCTTGCGCTGGGCGTTGACCGCCGGCTTAGCGCCGCGCAACCCAAGCATAATTGGCACGCTGGGGCCGTAGATGTCGGCGTCCAGCAGCCCGACTTTGGCGCCCGTTTGCGCCAGGGCCACGGCGAGGTTGGTGGCAACAGTGGATTTGCCCACGCCGCCCTTGCCAGCGCCGACACCCAAAATGCAGCGGATGCCGGGCACGGAGTTAGGGGCGCCAGAGGAGGAGGGGGCGTGGTGCGGGTCGTGGGCCATGTGCTGTTCCATTGGGCGGCGTCTCAGCTGCCGCGGCAGGGCGCATATAGGGCCGCGGTGGCGCTGCTGTCAATGTCTGCGGCGCTGAACTGCACGCAACACCTTGCGATTACAAAGGTTTTGCAGACACCAACGCCACAGACCATTGACAGCCGCGAGGGGTCGTTCTAAACTCGGACCAACGCGGTCGGACTTGACCGCCGGTTCCCCCAGGACGCCATGATTCGCCTGTCGCGCAAATCGGATTACGGCCTGGTGGCTCTCAAGGCCCTGCGGGAGCTGGGGGCGGATGACGCCCTGTCGGCCCGCGAATTGGCTGCACGCCACGGTCTGCCAATGGACCTGACGCCTAAGGTTTTGGCGCGGCTGGCCCAGGCGGGGCTGGTCGAGTCGATCTTGGGCAAGTCGGGCGGCTATCGCCTGGCCAAGCTGGCGGCGGACATCAGCGTGGCTGAAGTGGTGCGGGTGCTGGACGGCGATGCCACCCTGGCGCCGTGTCGCGAAGGCCTGCTGGAGTGCAACCGCTTTGAAAGCTGCGATATCCGCCACCCTCTGGACGCCCTGCACCGCGAAGTGATGGGCGTGCTCGACCGCATGAGCATCGCCCAGCTCTAGGCCCTGGTGCCCGCCCATCTTCCCCAAAGGCAAAGGATTTTCATGAGCCAGCTAGCCGACCTCCGAAGCAAAGTCCAGCTGCCGATCTACATGGACAACCACGCCACCACGCGCTGCGATCCGCGGGTGCTGCAGGCCATGCTCCCCTATTTCAGCGAACACTACGGCAACGCCGCTTCGCGCACCCACGTCTTTGGCCGCACGGCTGAAGAAGCGGTCGACAAAGCCCGCGCCCAGCTGGCCAAGGCGATTGGCGCCAGCGCGGATCGCGAGATCGTCTTTACCTCTGGGGCCACCGAGTCCGACAACCTCGCCATCAAGGGCGTGGCCCACATGTACCGCGACAAGGGCGACCACCTGATCACCGTCGCCACAGAGCACAAGGCGGTGTTGGACGCCCACCATGCCCTGGAGCGCGAGGGTTTTCGCGTCACCTTCTTGCAGGTCGGCGCGGACGGCCTCATCTCGCTCGATGAACTGCGCGCGGCGATGACCGATCAGACCATCCTGGTGTCGGTGATGGCGATCAACAACGAGATCGGCGTGATTCAGCCGATGGCGGAGATCGGCAAGCTGTGCAAAGAGCGCGGCGTGCTGTTCTTCTCCGATGCGGCGCAGGCCGTTGGCAAAATCCCTGTGGATGTAGAGGCTTGGAACGTCGATCTGCTGGCCTTCACCGCCCACAAGATGTACGGCCCCAAGGGGATTGGCGCGCTGTGGGTGCGTCGGCGTGCGCCGCGGGTGCGTCTGGAGCCGCTGTTTCACGGCGGTGGCCACGAACGCGGCCTGCGCTCGGGCACGCTGGCGGTGCCGCTGATCGTCGCCTTTGGCGAGGCGGCCGAGATCGCCGCGCGGGAACAGCCAGAAGAGGCCAAGCGGCTGGCGGGGTTGCGCGATCGGCTGCTCCACGGCTTGCAGGCCAACCTGCAGCACATCTATGTCAACGGCTCGCTGGACCACCGCTCTCCGGGCAGCTTGAACGTGAGCTTTGCCTATGTGGAGGGCGAGTCGCTGCTGATGGGCATTTCTGACATCGCGGTGTCTTCGGGTTCGGCGTGCACTTCGGCATCGCTGGAGCCGAGCTACGTGCTCAAGGCCCTGGGCGTGGGTGACGAGCTAGCCCACACGTCTATTCGCTTTGGTTTGGGCCGCTTTACGAGCGAGGCAGAAGTCGACTACGCCATCGCCCGCGTCACGGAAGTGGTGGGGCGCCTGCGCGACATGAGCCCGCTGTGGGAAATGGTGCAGGAAGGCATCGACCTGAGCACGGTTCAATGGACGGGCCACTGAGCCCATCGGTGCAATCGGCGACCCGGCACATCTGAAACACACTGGAATTATCGAGGGTTATCATGGCCTACTCAGACAAGGTTTTGGACCACTACAACCAGCCGCGCAATGTCGGCGCCCTGCCCAAGGACGATCCCAACGTCGGCACCGGCGTGGTGGGCGCGCCCGAGTGCGGCGACGTGATGAAGCTGCAGATCCGCGTGGGCGATGACGGCGTGATCGAAGAGGCCAAGTTCAAGACCTTTGGCTGCGGTTCGGCCATCGCCTCCTCGTCTTTGGCGACGGAATGGGTCAAGGGCAAGACGCTGGAAGAGGCGGCGGCGATCCGCAACACGGACATCGTGCAGGAGCTGAACCTGCCGCCCATCAAGATCCACTGCTCGGTGCTGGCGGAAGACGCGATCCGCGCCGCTGTCAACGACTACCAGAGCAAGCGCGCCGCGCGCAACGCCTAAAACCCAGACGATCCCACGGGAAAATGGAGACAGTCGCCATGCAGAGCCCTGCCCTTGCCGCCACGGAAAGCACCACGCCGCCAGCCGCTGTTGCCGCCCCGCCGCCGCCGACCACGCCCATGCTCGAGATCAGCGAATCGGCGATCCTTCGCCTGCGCGATGTGGCCGCCGAGCAGGGGGTCGAATTGGTGGGTGTGCGCGTCGGCGTATCGGGCGGCGGCTGTTCCGGCCTGTCTTATGTGCTGGACTTTGAAAAAGCCCCGCGCCTGGGAGACAGCGTTTTTGGCGATAATCCCAAGGTTTTTGTCGACCGCAAGTCGCTGGTGTTCCTGCGCGGCACCACCTTGGACTTTGAGGGCGGGCTCAACGGCAAGGGGTTTGTCTTTAAGAACCCCAACGCCAAGGCCAGTTGCGGCTGCGGGTCGTCCTTTTCCGTATAGCCGCGGCGCGTCGGCGACGACCTACAGCGCAAACTGAGCGAATACTATGGCCATAGTCATGCAATCGATGCTAGCCAGCGGCGCGGAGCATCCCGCAGTGCGGCCCTGGGTGGCCGGCGACAGCGGCGGCGTGGTGCTGAGCCGCTGGCCCGCGGCGGGCGAGCCGATGCCCGATTTCTTTGCGGTGCTGGGTGTGCCCGCCAAGCTGGGCCTCGATGAGTCGGCGGTAGAGCTGCAAGTCCGCAGTCTCATTCGCGGTCTGCACCCGGATCGCTTCCACCGCGACGGGCCAGAAGCCGTGGCGATGGCGCAGCGCCATACAGCCCTGGTCAACGACGCCTGGCGGGTGTTGCGCGACCTGGAAAAGCGCTGTCATTACGCGGCAGAGCTGGCAGGAGAGCGCCCGGATGAGGCCTTTGCCCCCAGCGGTGCCGAGCTGGCTGCGACCTTTGAGCGCAATGAACAGCTGGATGAATGCGAAGAGGCCCCCAAACAGCACCGCAGAGAACTGCTCAGTTTGCTTGGTGAACTGGAGGGCGAGCGCGTCGATCGCGTTGAAGAGCTGCGCGCGGCGGCGGCGCAGTGGGACGCGGCGGAGCTGCCCCACGACCAGCACCTGGCCCGCAAAGCCCTGCGCGCTGCCCTTGGGCGGCTGGCCTACCTCGATCGGCTGCGGGGGCGCCTAAAAGCCCTGCTAGAGCGCGCCGCCCAAGCGGCTTGATATCCTCACAAAAGGCGGATTTTCCATGGCGATTCTCATCGGCTGCTCGCCGCAACAAGCCCAGGCAGAGATCGCCCTGGGCATCGATCTGGGCACGACCAATAGCCTGGTGGCCTGGGTCGGCCCGGACGGCCAGCCGCGGGTGCTGAGCGACGCTGAAGGGCCGATGGTGCCTTCTGTGATCGCTTTTGACGAGCGCGGCGAACTGCTGGCGACCGGCATCCAGGCCGACGCCCGCGTGCACTTGGATCCGGCCCACACCATTTACTCCGTCAAGCGCCTCATGGGCCGCGACGCCCAAGAGGTGGTCGGCGAGCTCAAGCTGCTGCCCTATCAGGTCCACGCCGAGGCAGGCAGCGCCGCGGTGCGGGTGCAGGTGGGGCAAAAGCGCTACACGGCTCCGGAATTGTCGGCCTTTGTGCTGCGGCGTCTCAAAGCGATCGCTGAGCAAGCGCTGAACAAGCCGGTCAAAAAGGCTGTAATTACAGTGCCTGCGTATTTTAACGATGCCCAGCGCCAAGCGACCAAAGACGCGGGCAGGCTGGCCGGTCTTGAAGTGCTGCGCATCGTCAATGAACCCACCGCGGCGGCGCTGGCCTACGGCTTGGACAAGCAGACCACCGCGGCCGGCAAGAGCGTGCTCACCTCGCGCAAAGTGGCGGTCTATGACTTTGGCGGCGGGACTTTTGATATCTCCATCCTCCAGTTGCATGACGGCCTGACCGAAGTGCTGGCCACGGGCGGCGACACGCACCTGGGCGGCGACGATCTGGACTTGGCCTTGGTGGCGCGGCTGGCGGAGGCGCTGGCCCAGCAGGGCTTGGACGTGCGCGGTCAACCGGAGCTGCTGCAGCGTCTGCGCAAATCTGCGATTGCCCTTAAGATCTCCCTGTCTGAGCGCGACACTGCCGAGGTAAGCCTGGATCTGCAGCCGCTGACCGACAAGCCGCTGCTGTGGCACCTGAGCCGCGGCGATTTTGAGGCGATCGCGGCGCCGATCGTCGAGCGAACCCTGGGGCCGTGCCGCCAAGCCCTGGCCGATGCCGGCTTGCAGCCGAGCGAATTGGACGAAGTGGTGCTGGTCGGCGGATCCACGCGCATCCCACTTGTGCGGCGGCGGGTAGAAGAACTCTTTGGCAAAACGCCGCATTGCGAGCTGGACCCGGACCAAGTGGTGGCCCTGGGCGCGGCGGTGCAGGCCGACATCATGACCCACTCGCGCCGCGACATGCTGCTGCTGGACGTGACCCCGCTGTCCCTGGGGATTGAGACGGCGGGCGGCGGAATTGCCAAGCTGATTCAGCGCAATTCTTCGATTCCGGCCAGTGCCACGGAGGAGTTTACTACGTCTGTGGACCAGCAGACCGGCGTGGTGGTGCACGTCCTGCAGGGCGAGCGGGAATTGGTTCGCGATTGCCGGAGCTTGTCTCGCTTTGTCATCCCGATTCAGCCGATGGCCGCGGGGCTGGCGCGCGTTTCTGTGAGCTTTCTCATCGACGCCAACGGCATTCTCCACGTGACGGCGCGCGACGTGCGCACGGGCCGCGAGATGAGCCTGGAGGTCAAGCCCAGCTACGGCCTGACGGATGATGAGGTCGAGCAGATGCTGGAGGCGGCCTTTGACAACGCCGAAAAGGACATTGCCGAGCGCAGTTTTGTCGATCTGTGCGTAGAGGCCGAGCAATTGCTGCGCGCGACCGAGCGGCAGTTGGCCGGGCCAGGTCAGAGGCTGGACCCAGAGGAGCGCGATGACATCGCCGGCTGCATCGCCGGGGTGCGCGCCGCCATCGCCACCCGCCACGCCGATCCGCTGCGCCAGGCCATCGACGAGCTGAGCACCGCGACCAACCACTTGGCCGAACTGGCTTTTGGCGCCGCCATCAATACCGCGGCCCACTCTGAACAGGTGCAGGCGGCGCTCGCGGCGGAAGACGACCCGGCGGCGAGCAAGTCGCACCACGCCAGCCACTAGCCCAAGATGACCAGTTTACTGAGCGAGCGCGCGGTGTTGGCCCACGCGGCGCTGGCCGAGTGCCACCTATGTCCGCGCGATTGCGGCGTCGATCGGCGCAGCACGCGGCAAGGCGCGTTTTGCCGTCTTGACGAAACAGCCTGGATTTACAAAGAGTTACTGAGCGTCGGCGAGGAAGCGGCGCTCAACCCGACCTGGCTGGTCGACGTGGGCGGCTGCAGTCTGCGCTGCCTGTACTGCAGTGAGTGGCCGCAGGTGGTCAGGCCCCAGCAAGGCGGCGCAGTGCCGCTGGATCCCCAGTGGTTTGCCCGCAAAATGGCCCACCGCACCGCCCAGGGCGCGCGCACAGTGACCCTGGTGGGCGGCGAGCCGACGGTGAACCTGCCCGCCCTTCTGACGGCCCTTGCGGCCTGCGACGCGCCACTGCCGGTGGTGTGGAACAGCAATGGCCTGGTGACCGCGCAAGCCCGGGCGTTGCTGCAAGGCCTCGTCGCCGTGTGGTCCCTGGATGCCAAGTTTGGCAACCCCCAGTGTGCGCAGCGGATCTCGGGGAACGCCGCCGACATCGACCACGCCGACTGGCAACAGACCACCCTGCTCGCCTTGAGCCAGGCCCCGCAGGCCGGCCTGCCCGCGCTGGTGGTGCGCCACCTGCTGATGCCCGGCCATCTGGACTGCTGCACCCGCCCAGTGCTGGCGCGCCTGGCCCGAATCGCCGCGACCGCGCCGCCCGGGTTGATGTTTGTCAATCTCATGAGCTGGTTCGCCGCGCCTGTGCAACCGGGGCTTGCCCGCGTCCCCGAGCTATCCGCGCAGTTGCAGCCTGCTGAGGTCGCCCACGCGCAAACGCTGGCTCGCGATCTGCTGGGCCCGCGGCTGTGGCTGGACGGCCGCCCCTAGCCCGCCGACAGAGTCTGGCCCGCGGCGGCGCCGGGCCGGTCTCCCCGGACAGGTACATGGCAACTGTCTGATCCATGAGATCGTTAGCGAATCACTTGCAGCAGCACGACACCGGCTGCGGATGGGCCTCGCACTTGACCCAGCCGCCCGCGCGCACGAGATCGGCGCCGCCAGCTACGCCGGACAGGTACATGGCTACTGTCTGATCGCTGAATTGCAAGGCGATTTAGTTAACCAAGCACTGCACCAACTGCGACTGACACTCGTTTTTGAGGCAGTCGTCCGTACACGCAGGATCGGCGCTGCCGGCGCACTTGGGCACGCAGAGGTTCAACTGGCAGCTCCAGATGTCATCGATCAGCGACACCGCCTGGGCGTTGGCTTTGCCGAGACAGGTGAAGTTGCAGATCTCGTCGTTATTGCAGCCGTTCATGCAAGTGAGCGTGGCGCTGCACGACTGAGTGGGCGAGGCCGGATCGGCAAAGCACGCCGCCACTTCGGTGATGCACACGTCCGACTGGGGCTCGCCCACGCAGCCAATCACCGCTGAGAATTGCTGCTGCGCCACCGGCGAGGCCGCGGAGTAGCACTTGGCGCTGATGGTCAGCAGTTTGTCTGGGTATTGCTTAGAGCATTTCCACGCGTCGGCACAGCTCTGGCCGCCCTGCGCGCCGTTTGAAGTGCACGCGAGGAATGGCGCGGCGCAGTAGTTGACGATGCAGCCCTCCATGCAGGCCTTGTCCGTCGCCGCGGCACAGAGGTCCGTGCAGACCGCGGTTTGGCATTCGCGCAGCGGTTCAAACTGGAACTGGGCAAACAGGCTGCCGTCTTTGGCCACGCTGGCGATGCAGTCGGCCGTGGGGTTGTTGACGCCGCAAAACTCCTGCTGGTACAGGTACATCGACAGGCATGAGCCGATCGCCCCACCGTAGATGTCGGCATCGGCGCTGTAGGGCAGGTCCGGATAACCCTGCCAATCCGGGGCCATAGCACCATCAGGCAGCGACCCGCCGTCCGCAGCTGTGTCGCCACCGCTGTCGGCCACGGCGTCAGGCTGGGCGTCGGCCAAGGCGTCGAGGTCGGCATCGACCTGGGTATCCACTTGGGTATCGACGCTCGTGTCCGCTTCCGTGTCCACCTGGGCGTCGACACCCGCATCCGCCTCGACATCCGCTTGGGTGTCGAAGCCAGCGTCCGCTTCGATGTCCGCTTGGGTATCGACGCCAGCGTCCGCCTCGACATCCGCTTGGGTATCGACGCCAGCGTCCGCCTCGACATCCGCTTGGGCATCAACGCCAATGTCCGCCTCGGTGTCCGCTTGGGCATCAACGCCAATGTCCGCCTCGGTGTCCGCTGGGGCATCGGCTTCGCTGTCGGCAAACGCGTCCGGCTCAACCGCGGTATCGGGCGGCGGAACGTCCACCGGCAGCTCCGGCCAGCCGACAAAATCACCCTTGCCGTCCAGGGTGTAATTCGCCGCC
>JBIKTV010000635.1:0-3075 GCA_044347905.1 Myxococcota bacterium | reverse complement strand
GCTGGCCAAATTCTTTGGCGGCGACCTGGATTACGCGCAGAAGAGCCACACCAAGCACCTCTCGTTTGCCGCCCTGGCGGATCACAGCGAGCTGAACGTCGGCAAATCGACCCTGTGGTACGCCGTGGCGATGCTCGGCCAGCTGCGCCAACTGCCCAAGGACATCGCCGGGGCCCTGCCGTTTTCGCACCACAAGCTGCTGCTGACCGTCAAGGATCCCGAGCAGAAACTTGAGCTTGCCAAAGAGGCGGTCGCCACGGGGCTCAGCAAGCGCAAGCTCGAAGACCGCGTGCGCGGGGTGCGCGGCGAGCGCTGGACCGGGGCCGGCAAGCCGGGTCGGCAGGCGCTCCCGCCGTGGGCCAAGGGCATCGGGACCATCAAGAAGGCGGTGGAATCGGCGATGGCCAGGGGCGTGACGATCGGCGAAGTGGTGGTCCAAGGGCCTGAGAAGGTGGAGGATCGCTTGGCCGAGATTGCCGCGGCGATCGAACTGCTGGAGGGTTTTAGGGCCTCGCTGACGGCGGCTTTGGCCGAGGCGAAGGTGGCGGATCGGCTAGCGGATGGGATTGTGGCGGTGCCTTGAGGCGCGAAGGCAGCCAGCCGCCAGCGCTTCCAAAATGGTGGGGCTGACTCGCCCGTTAAGCGACTTCGCCGCATGCGGTGACCTGACGGTCCGCTGGCTGACGAAGCCGTGGGCGCGGAGGTCAGAGAGGCCTGAACTGACGTGGAAATTCGCGGTTGACGGCATTGTTTGACCGGCGTAGGCTCTGCGCCGGCGGCCGGAATGGTCTCAGTCGGGGGCGCCGTCGCGCTGCTGGGGTAGTGTGATGGCGACTAGGGGCCATGCGTGGTCTGTGCAACCTTTGACGCTATCGCTAACAAGGGTTTAATTTCGTGAGGTATTATCCATGCGACTACTTGAAGGCGAGGAGCGACTACTGGAGTCTGACAACGGTTCATTCACGCTGACAACGCACCGGGCACACTATCTGGTCACACGATTCGGACATGCTACCCAGCGAACAATTATGCTTGAAGATCTGGACTCTTGCGATATCGAGCAGCGGAGCACGCCAGCGTGGATTGCCTTGGGCGTTTTGCTTGGCCTTGCTTCATTTTTGGTGAAGCAAGTAGGTGCCGGCGCTGGAGCGATAGTGGTGTGCGGACTTGGATTCTGGTGGTCGCGCAAATCTTTGATAGTATTGCGCTCGCGCGGGACATGTATCTCCCTAAACACGACTGGTATGGCCCTAGCAGCGGTTCAGGATTTTGTGCACGAAGTCGAAAGCGCAAAGCTTCGACGAAGGCAGACCTTGCGCCTGCCGGCCTAGCCAATTTGGTTCACTGCCGCCACTAAAGCCACTATAGTCCAAGGACATATCCAAGAGTTCGACAACAGCAGCCGCTGCTGATGGATAGCGGCGCCACGGGGATCGGCAAACGCAAGCTCGAAGATCGCGTGCACGGGGTGCGCGGCGACCGCTGGACGGGGGCGGCAAGCCGAGTCGGCAGAAACTCCCGCCGTGGGCCAAGGGCATCGACACCATCAAGAAGGCGGTCGAGTCGGCGATGGCCACTGGGGTGACGGTCGGCGAAGGCACAGGCGTCGACCAGACTCCACCGCGCAGGCCGCGGGGTTCAGCGCAGGGCCCCGAGTCACTCGCGTCGCACCAAGATTGCCGAATCGCGACCGCCTGCCGTTTGGGACTGGCGTACATATCATCTATGCCTCGAAATTGGTGGGTGCCTGGCGTTTGCGTGGTCTATGCAAGTCTTTAACGTCAGCGACCTTCTGATTCCTGCTCCCTGAACACTCCCCCCAAAACGGCCCATAGCCCCACCGCAGGCCATCCCCGGCTCGTGATTTCTGCCTCACTCACCTTGAAGTCAAATTGACTTCTCATGGTGCGGATCAATTGAACGAATATCAAGGAACATTCCTCGTCGCGGTAGGTTTGCGTTCTTCTCGCCACCAGGGCGCAACTAGGCTTAATAGCTGCGCTTCCATTTAGAGTCGCAATTGCATTAAGTTCTGCGGCAAGTGTCTCAGTCCGGCAGAACCATGACCGCAGGTCTGTGCAATTGCTAATGGGCTGTCGTATCCCGCTCGTGGACTTCCTCCACGCTCGAGTGGCCAGCACCATCCTGGACATCTTCTCAAGTCCCAATTCCTGAATTTGCTCAGCGCTCACAGGTCCAGCGCTAGTGGTAACCTCGGCATTATACTCCGAAATCGCCGTTTTCATTTTCATTTCAGCAACTTGATCCCCAGTGCCTGGTTCGGGTCCCCGATTGCAGCCTAGCACCCAGATCCAGATTGCTCCGGCGGCACCCGAGGCCATCCTGTTCATTCGAGAATGACCACGTCCGAACTGCGTTCGTCTACCCATCGTCACCACCTCTACACGCTTGACGACCGAATTCAATCACCTTGGGGCATGAGACACGCAAACACCGCAGCCGCCCATCAGACCACTCCGCCAGCAGCGTTTGGCCCCCGACCAAGACCATCCCAGCCGTAAGCAGCGAGGCTACGCCTGGTGGTCGCCGCGGTCAATCGTGAAATCCTGTGCTTGTTCCAACCAATCCGCCCATCGCCGTTCACCCGGGTGAACGCAGAGTGGTCGCCGTGCCCGGCGGAGCGGCCGCGACGAGAGGCTCGTCAACCAATAGGGTCCGGGCCTGAGCCCGGCCGATCAGCGAGCCGCACTCCAACGGCGACGCGGACGGCATACCGCATAACTACATGGTATTAATGGTTATATTTGGCGTCACACTGAAGTCCACCGCCGCGGTTCAAGATGTGCCTTGGGGACTGAGTTGCCATCAGCGCCGAGGAATTGTCGTTTCGCTGTGGACACATCGTCGCCAGCCTTGGGTGCGTGGGTGTGTGCAGGCGACGGACCGAGCCGATAAGGCCGACGCCGCAATGCCTGGAGCGCGGATCGCCCGGGCCCTGAGTCCCGCAGCAAGCAAACGGCCGTGGAGGGAAGCAGCGATGTTCGCTGGCGGTCTGTTGGTCATCGTGCCGACTCCAAGTACGGTCGCATCACGTTGGCGACGCGGCAGTTCACC
>JBIKTV010000634.1:0-3082 GCA_044347905.1 Myxococcota bacterium | reverse complement strand
GTCGATCGCCTACTACAACAGGGTGCGCGACTGGAAGGGCCCGCGGACCCGCGACGACAAGGGCGCGCCGTTGGACTACACCGAGCCGGCGGCGTACTCGGCGATTGACTCGTCTGAGCGGGTTTTGGGGGCGAAGGCCAGCTATCCCAAGGCGGATCCGGAGCGAATCGATGCGATGTCGTTGCCGACGATTCGGCCGAGCAGCAAGCAAGATGACGACGATTTCAAGGCGGTGGAGAACGAGAAGCACGTCAAGCGAGTCACGCGCAGGAATATCGATCCGTTGGCGGTCGAGTGGATCCTCGCGGCGGATGGATACGTGGCGCTGTCAGAGAAGTATCCGAGCCCGGAGGATCCGGGTCGGCCGTGGAAGCTGGAGCTCAAGGCAGCAGAACTGCTGTACAAGAACCGCTATTTCGACCCCTGGCCGGAGGGCGCGACGGCTAGGACGCCCGCGGAATTCTGGTCGGCGCGGCTGCGGTTCCGGCGGATTTTTGAGCGGTTTCCGGGGACTGTTGGGGCGACGGAAGCGGTGAAATGGCTGCTGACCGCCTTTGGGCTCGAGAGGGACATGGCCAATTTCCAGGAATTCTGGATAGAGGTTAAGGCCAAGGGTCTATTGCCTAAAGGTTGGGATGCCCCGATCAGAGGCCCTTGCTTTGGGCCGGTATCCAATCAGGCCAATGAATTGTACTCGGACGCTATCGAACGCGAAAGTGAATCGCTGCAAGTCCGCGACCCTGCAGAGAGAGCCGCAGGCCTTGCTGAAGCGCGGGGACTATATTCACGGAGCGCCCAGGAATATGCCCGCATGCGAAACGACATGAATAGGCTTGCCGAAAAAGGTATGGCCGTGGGCGCCGCTTTCAATGCATACTATCGCGCAGAGGCGTGGGACAAGGCCTTCGCAACGCTAGACCTGGCCATACAAATCCTGCGCGAGGGCCTTGAGCACCCCGAGTTCAAGACGCCACCAGCCGCGCTGCGTCGCCAAGCAAGCAGACAGCAGCGCGAGGATGCCCGCGATGCGCAAGCCACGTTTGACCGCGGGCACCGCGAGTTGTTGGACCACTTGACTAGGTTCCTGAAGCTCCGCGCCGACCTCCACCAAAAGTTGGCCCACATCGAGGCGACCGCCAAGGATTATCTGGCCATTTACGAAATCGACCCGCGAGGCGCGCAAGCATCGTCCGCCCTCACCACCGCCGCCCGCCTCTCCGCCGCCCTCGGCAACCTCCCCCAAGCCATCGCCCTCAACGAACGCCTGATCCGCGATTTCGCCAACGATTCAAAGCAAGCCAAGCGCGTCCAAGACGCCGCCGCAAACCTCGCCACCCTCCACCGCCAAGCCAACAACCCCGCCGCCGAACTCGCCGCCCTGACCGCATTCACGACCCGCTACAAGGCCGACAAGTCGGCCTCCGGTCGCGTCTTCCGCTCGCTAGCCCGCACCGCGGAGCTCCAAACCGACCTCGGCCAAGCCGCCGCAGCCACCGCCACCCGCAAGCGCATCGTCGCCACCTTCGCCGCCCGCGCCCTGCCGCGCGACGCCGCCCCCGAAGCCATGGTCGCCGCCCAGGCGACGCTCGACCTGCTGCAACCCCAGGTCCAAACCTTCCTCGCGACCAAGCCCGACCCCACGCAACTCCCGAAGCTCCAAGCCGATCTCGCCAGCCTAGTCACCGCCACCCAGGCCGTCGACAGCTACGACGCCCCGCTAGTCCACGCCTCAGCCGCAGCCCTGCGCTCGCGTCTACGCCGCCATGTCGCGCTGCAAGCCCGCGCCACGGCGCCAGAACTCGCCGCCCGCTTGCAGGCAGAGTCCGTAACGGACCTGACCAACCTCCTGAAAACCCAGCCCGCCAGCACCGAACTTCGCCAAGAACTGCACTACTACCAGCCCGACCTCACCCCGCCCGCCGGCCCCGGTCTCGTCGCCGACTTCGACCCACCGGGCACGCTGCCCCTGGCCATCGAACTACCTGCGCCCGCTAGCGATTCCGCCGTCGCCGCTCCCTTCAACCAAGCCCTAACCCACTACCGCGCCGGCCAGAATGAGCGCGCCATCGCCGCCGCCCTTCGCGCCGTGCAGCTCGAACCAGCCCACTCGCGGTCCAAAGTCCTCCTGTCCACGCTACAGCTCCGCAGCGGCGACCCGACCGGTGCGCTTGCGACGGTGGACGCCGGCCTGACCGCCCGGCCGACCGACGTGATGCTCTTGGCGCAGAAGGTGCTGGCGCTGGCAGCGCTGGGCAGGACGCCAGAAGCGCTGCAGGTAGCCCAAGCAGCGCTTCGCATGGACCACAGCAATCCCGAGCTGCAGCGGGTAGTTGGCGATGCCTACCGGCTCGCCGGCCGCGACGGCCTGGCCGAACTGGCTTACGACATTGCCCGGTCGACCTACCTAGACGACCTGCCCAAGAGCGACGAATCGGCCCTCCCGGTCAAGCAGTACGACGACCGCAAGCTCCGCAGCTACGGCACCCTGCAAGGGGTCGACGCCGAAGCGCTGCCGCGCGACGCCGGCCTGGCCCACCTGACCGCCGCCACGGCCCGGCTAGTCCTGTGGAAGCCCTTGCGACCCGACCTTCACGCCACCCGCGACGACCTCGAAAGCGCCCTCAAGCTCCGCCAAGACGCCGCCGAACTCCACGCCGACCTGGGCGCAGTCCTGCTGGCCCTGGGCGACCGCGCCGCGCTGCCGACGCTGCACAGAGCCCTGGAGCTGCGCCAGGGCGACGCCCGGCTGCTGAACAACCTGGCTCTAGCCCAGCGGATCTCAGGCCAAGCCCAGCAAGCCCGCGCGACCCTGGACCAAGCCCACCGCGCCGACCCGCAGCTGCCCGCGCCGCTGTACAACCTGGCGCTCCTGCGGCTCGACGCGCTGCGCGACGGCAGCGACCTAGCGGAAATTCGCAAGCTCCTAGCGCAGTTCAAGCAGCTACGAGGCCCGATGCCTGCCGGTCAGGCCGATCCCGCCGATGCGCTGTTGGCCGAGGCTGAAGCGCTCTTGGCGTGGCGGCTGGCTTTTCCGCCTAGCTAGGCCAGAACACTGGGACGTCTGTCTTTGACGCGTCACTCG
>JBIKTV010000633.1:0-3084 GCA_044347905.1 Myxococcota bacterium | reverse complement strand
TGGGGTCGTGCGTGCGGGGGCACGTGCAATTCCAGGCACCGCGCAAATGGCGCCGGGCGTTGGTTCAGAGATCCTCGTTGCTGCGGCTGGTACCCTTGATGATCTCCACCTTGTTGCTCTTGGCGGCGGGTGCCGAGGCCGGCTTCTGCACCGCGTCGCTTCTCTTGGCCGCACTGCGCTTGGGCTTTTTGACGACGATGACGTTCACCTCGGGCGCGGGCGGCGGGGCCTGCTCCACCACCGTGGGGCTGGGCAGGGCCGGCAGCGGCGCAGCCTGGGGCGCGGCGGGCTTGACCTCTTCAAACGCCAGCTCCGGCCCGCGGCCCAGCATGAACGGCTTGGTCGCGCCCGTGGTGGCCAGCATGGTGTTGTCGACCTGATTGCGCAGCACCAATGACAGGTTGCCGACACTGCGCGCCAGGTCCAGCACCTCGGCCTGCTCCGGCGTCACCTCCAAGGTCACGGCGTTGACCAGCTTGGGCTTGGTCTCATCGCGGCTCGCGACCTGGGCCACCGCCAGCACCAGAATGTGCTCCAGCACGATCTTGGACACGCTGCGGCTGCGGCCGTCGGTCTGGCGGATGCTGTCGTCATCGGTGTTGACCACGATGTCGACGAAGTTGCCCGGCAGCGCAAAGCCCGCGACGCCGACCACGTCATTGACCCGCACGGTCATCGCCCGCTTGCCGGCGCCAATCACCGCGGAAAGACCGCCTTTGCTGCCAATGGGCGCGAGCTTGTTCTCTAACAGCGGCTCGCCGCGCTGCACGGTGGTGTTGACCACCCGCGCATCCAAGTCTTTGATATCAGAAAACGACCCTTGCGGCACGTTCGCCGAGGGCCAGTCCGCGACTTTGAGCATGGTGGGGGCGATGCGGGCGCCCAGCTCGATGTCGGTGGAGGCGACGACCACCTTGGCGGTTGCCAGCGGCGCCTGTTCGGCCAGCCAGCGCGACGCCAGCACGACGGCGCCAAGTCCGACGACGATCGAGAAGACGATCATCAGGATGGCTCTTGGGCTCTTCATGGCGCTCTCCCCTTCGGGCCTGCAGCGCTGCGCGGGATGCCTGAACCCCGCCGCCACACCGCAAACGAACCCGAATCAAAGGCTCTGATCTCCCTCACCAAAGCTGGCCAATGCGGGCCAGCATGCCGCAGAAACTGGACGCACCAGCCTTTGCGGAACCTCGGTCGGGAAACCACCAGACGCCATGTTTGGTTGGCGCTGGCATCTGGACACCCCATGAGCAAGCAAGAGGCGTGCCAAGCGCTGCGAAGGAAAATAGCACTTTCAGAACAGTGGCTTTCTTGAGTTTGCCCACCACGATGGTGCCGCGCCCGGGGCGAATTTGCCCTCCCGCGGGGAATTCCCCCCTGCGCCTACAGCTCGCCGAGGCGGGCCCAGCTTGCCAGGGGCAGGGGCAGGGGCAGGGCAGACAGCGCAAGGGCTGATCGACCGCGGCGCAAGGTGTCGCCAAATTCGGCAAAACCTCAGCAGCGGCGCTGATCTAACGTAAGGGGGGGTGTTGTTTTCGCGGGGCTACATGGTCAGCCGCAGCACTTCGCTGGCGATGTCGCTAAAGCAGGCCGCCAGGGCGTCCGCGTCAGCGGCGTGGCAGTAGCGGCCTACCGGTGCGCTGGGGTTCAAGAGGTCCGAGCCCAAGTCATTGGCCACACGGCGCAAGATGTTGCCGCCGCGCTCGGTGTTGCCGTAACCGCAAAACGAGATCTCTAGACTGTCCAGGCGCGCGCCCAATCCCACGGTATAGACCAGAATCCCTTCGCTGCGGGCCTGTTGAGCGACGTTTTCGACCATGTTGCGCGCCGCGCGGTTGACGTTGCAGCGGGTATTGGCAAAAGGCGCTGGGCCGCCCAGGTTGCGCACGCCGGCCAAAGGCACACCGCCGATGCCGGTGCCGGGCAACTGAGCAATGTCGTTATAGGTTCCCAGCTGGGTGTCGCGGCGGTCGGCATAGTAGACTCGGTTGGCCCGCGCGGTAGCTGGCCCTTCGGTCTCAGAGTAGAGGTCGCCCGTCACCGTTTGGTTGCCTGGGCCGGCGGTCCGCTGAAACTGCGCCGAAACGTCATTGGGCGCGCCATCGCTAAACAGCAAGATCACCCGCAGACTAGAACGCAATTGCACTGGAATTTGATTGAGTTCAACGTGGGCCCGCCGGAGCCCCTCGGCTTGGGCCGTGCTGCCGCCGATCGTCAGCGCCTGGATGCGATCGGCGACGCCGGTGTGGGCGCTATTGCTGCGCACAAAGCCGCGGGCACTGGTCTTGTTGATGGGCACGTCGAGCACCGCGCCGGAGGCAAAGCTGACCAGGCCCACGCGGTCGCCGCCGGGTGCTGCCGAAAAATGCGAGACGAATCCATTGATTGCGGCACTCTTTAGCTTGGCAAGCGTATTGGACGGGCTGGTGGGCGGCCCCAGCGACCCCGACACGTCCAACACCAACATCACGTCGACATCGCGGCGAATGGCTTGGCCAACTGCCGCCACCGACACCGGGCTTTGCACCGAGGGCAAAACCGCGAGCAGCGTCACTGGCATCGCCGCGGTGCCGGAAACCGTGACGCGCCAGTAGCCGCTGGTTTCGTGCTCGATCTGCGTCTGCGGCGTCCCGGGTACTGCACCCAGGTAATCATCTGGAAAATTCGCTGCAAAGTAGCGGGCTGCGGCACTGCGGGCATTGTCGATGCGCGCTGCGTCGCTATCCCCTTCGGCCAGAGCTCGAGCGGCAGCCAGAGACGCAGCATCGACGGCGCCGTTGAGCTTGGCCTTGACGCCGTACGCTCGCCCAGAATCGATCGCTAGGCCGGCGATGCCGACCATGATCACCAGCGTCAGCGCAACCAAAACGGTAATCTGGCCGCGACGGCCGTGCATGGCGCGAAATTGTCGAGTCCAGAATGCACTCATCGGGCCCTCCTTGATCTAGGGCGCAAACAACGAAGACCGCTGGGCGCCCATGGGCCGCTCGGTGGCTCGCCAAGCTCACCGGTGCGGATTCGCAGCGACGCGCCTACAAGGCGGTCTGAGAGTACAGCGTGCGCTGGCCGATCATGCCCAGGCCGCTG
>JBIKTV010000177.1:0-10814 GCA_044347905.1 Myxococcota bacterium | reverse complement strand
CTCCCTAATGTTTCCCCCTCTGCACTCCCCCTCCTTTACCCTCCATCCCCCTGATTAATCCAGTAGTTAAGGGTGTCTGTCCGCCGCCAGCGAAGCGGTGCGGGGGGTGTTGGACGGTCGCGGTGGTGAGTTCACCAAACCAGCCCGCCGCCAGCGAAGCGGTGCGGGGGGGTGTTGGACGATCGCCACGGTCCGTCCACCAAACCCGCGGGTGTCCGATGCCTCAGCGCTTCAGCTTCGCCTCAAGCTCGTCGAGTTGGCCGCGGGCCGCGGCGACGGCCAAGCGCATTCGTTCAAGCTGCGCCTTGGTCAGCTTGCTTGCGTCGATCCGTTCGAACTCTTGCCGCCACGAGCCGATTTCCTTGCCCCACTTCTCCGTCTGGGTGACTAGGCGACCCGGTTGAGGCGGCGTGGGGGCCTTCGGCTCGGGCATCTGCAGGCCCGGCTCCTCCGGTTCTGTATCCCATAGGCGGTTTTGCGCGGCCAGGGCAGCGGCTTCCTTGACCTTGGCGACAGGCCATTTTTCCCGGACGGTCGCGGCCGCGACCCGGGCGCGGATGTTGGGCTCGTCGATGCCCGCGATGACCAACAGGGCGCTCCAGCTGAGCTTGTCGCGGATGCCCAGGGGCAACGTGTCAAAGCAGATGCGCGTGCGCACGCAGCGCCGCAGGGTGTGATCGGCCAGGTCCAGTTCGGCGAGTTCGGCGGCGTGGCTGGAAAGGAATGTGGTGAACTTGGCTTCTTTGTAGGCGTCGCGGCTGCTAAATGCGGCCGCTTGGCCGCCAAAAAATCGCTGCAAAATGTACTCGCCCACGCCCAGGCGATACGCCCTCTCATGCTGGTTGGTGAGCGTTTGGAGAGCCTGGATCGCATCCTGAAATTCACTATACACAATCGATGATTGGGTGGTGCTCATCGTCGGTTGCTCCTCGGAAGGCTGAGCTTTTGAGCATTGACTACGTAGTCAATGCTCAAAAGCTCGGGGCCAGCCGAGAATACCGACGGTTTCTGCCGCCTGTCCAGCCCGTCGGTTTACCTGCTTCTGCCACTGGCCGAGCGCCGCGGCACTTGCTCGATCCGGCGCGATCGGCCCATCTACAGCCGCGCCACTTCGCTGGCGGCGGCCCTCTGCCCTGGTCGCAAAATGCCGTCTGAAATTGCCAAGTGGAAACTGGGTGAAGGGGGTAGAGAGGTAAAGGAGGAAGGGGTGCAGGGGAAGGAAACTGTAGGGGCGAAGGGGGCTTTGCCCCCTCGGCCCCTCTGGTTCCTTCCCCTGCAAACGACGCAATGAAGCGCTCACCCTCCCCTCGCCGGGACGGCGCCAAGACCTCCCCTAGCTCTCCACCTCTTTCTCCCAGCGGATCCACCCCAGGGTCTCGACAAAAACCACGTAAAGCACCGGCACGACGCCCTTGGTGACCACGGTCGCAAGCAGCAAGCCGCCGATCTGCACGTAAACCAGCTGCCGCCACATCGGCCCGCCCTCCAGGGCCAGCGGAATCAGCCCCCCAACCGTCGCCAGCACGGTGACGAGTACGGGGCGCAGCCGCACCAAGCCAGCGTCGATCACCGCCCGATGCAGGCCGACGCCGTGCTCGCGCGCCTCCTCGATGAAGTCAAAGAGCACGATGATATGGCTGACGATGACACCGATCAGGCTGGCCACACCCAGAAACGCCATAAAGCCAAAGTGGGTCTGGGTCGCCGTCAGCCCCAGGACGACCCCCACGAGGCCAAAGGGCACGGCGGCGAACACGATCAGCGGCTTGACTACGTGGGCAAACTGCCAGACCAGTACCAAAAAGATCAGCGCAACCGAGACTTTGAGGGCGATGCTCACGGTGGCAAAGGCCTTGGCCTGCTGTTCCTGTTCGCCGCCAAACTCGTAGGTGTAGCCCGGCGGCAGGCGCAGCTTCTCAAGGCCGGGGCGCGCGTCGCGGAGCACGCTGGAGGCCAGAGCGCCGTCGCGGGGAATGGCCCCCACGGTGATGGTGCGCTGTTGGGCGAACCGGACGATTTTCTGGGGCTGCATGGCGTGGCTGACATGGGCCACCTGCTCGATGGGTACGGCTTTGCCGGTGCGGCCGCTCCAGACATAGAGATTGCGCACTTGATCGGCGCTGCCGCGCTGATCGGCTTGCAGGCGCAGCACCACGTCAATGAGCTTGTCGTCCTCGCGCAGTTGCGTCACCGTTGAGCCAGACAAAGAAAGAAGCGTAGAATTCGCTAGATCGGCGTGGGTCACCCCAGCTGCGTGGGCTCGGCCCTCGTCAACGCGAAGGCCGACCTTGAGGGCCTCGGCGCCCCAGTCATCGGTCACGTCGCCGGTTTGGGGGCTGGCGCGCAGCAGTTCCTTGACTTGGTCGGCCAGGTCGCGCAGCACTTCGCGGTCGGGGCCTGAGATGCGCACCTCCACGGGGGTCACCGCGGGCTTGCCGGAAGAGATGCGGTAGACCTCAAAGCGCGCACCGGCAATGCGCTGGGTCAGGTGGCGTTGGAGTCGGCCTATCATGTCGCGGGTGGCTTCAGCGTCCTTGACCTCCACCAGGATCAGCGCGTAGTTGGCGGTCTTGGGCTCTGGGGCGACATTGCTCCACCAGCGCGGGCCGCCGTTGCCCACAAAGGTGGTGGCGCGGGCGAGTCGCGGGCCCTCGGTCTCTGCCAACACCTGCCAGGCCTCCGCGCTGATGCGCTGGGTGGCGCGCACGTCACTGCCCTCGGGCAGGCGAACATGGATGTAGAAGCGCGACAGGGCCTCCTCCGGAAAAAACTGCGTGCGGATGAGCCCGGCGGGCAACAGGCCGATGACCAGGAAAGCCAGGAAAGCCAGCAGACTCTTGCCCTTGTGGTCCAGCATCCACTCGGTCAGGGCGTTGTACTTGCGCGCCAGCAGCGCCCCGCGGCCGTCGCCATCCAGGGCCGCTTCATAGCCTTTTTGCCCGCGCAGCAGGTACGACCCCAGCAGGGGCATAAAGGTCATCGACACGATCCGGCTAGCGACCAGCGACAAGGTCACGACCATGGGCAGGCTGTAGATGAACTCGCCCATCGTGCCGGAGACCAACAGAAGCGGCGCAAAGGCCACGATGTTGGTCAGGGTGGCAAACAGGATCGCTTTGGCCAGCTTGTTGGGTCCCTGCCAGGCGGCGCGGCGGCGCGGCACCCCAGCGGCGATCTCGCGGTTGATGGCGTCGCTGGCGATCACCGGGTCGTCCACCAGCAAGCCCAGGGCGATAATCAGTGAGGCAATCGACACTTGCTGCAGATCGAGCTTGAACAAGTCCATGAGACCAAAGGTCATCGCGAGGGTCAGCGGGATGCTCGCTGCCACTAGCAGGGCGCTGCGCCGCTCCATGAACAGGAGCGCAATGGCGATGACAATGGCGACCGCTTCGGCCAGGCTCTGGGAGAATTCGCCAATTTTTGCCGCCACCAGCTGCGGCTGATCGCTGGTGCGCGCCAGAATCAGGTCGTGCGGCAGCTGCGGCTTGGCCTGTTCCAGCAGCGCATCCAGGCGTTTGCCAAGCTCGACCACCTGCACGCCGCTGCGCGCCTGAACGGCCAGCGCCACCGATCGGCTGCGGTGCCACTGACCCTGGCCATCCTGCCAGGAGAGCCAACTCGCTTCTGTGGCTGGAGTTTCATAGGTGCGGTGGACCTCAGCGACATCGCGGACATGGATGGACCGGCCGTCCTTGGCTTGGGCCACGGGGGTGTCCAAGATCTCGTCGACACTTACATAGGCCGCCCCCGGATCGATCAACAGCACCCGCTGCCCCGTGGTAATGCTGCCCGCCGGCACCGTGACGTTGCGCGCCCGCAGAGCCTCGCCGATCTGTCTGGGCTGCAGGCCAAAAGACGCCAAGCGCTCCTGCGAATACAGCAGGTGGATGCGCTCAGGCACCAGGCCGTGGCGGTCGACCCGCGCGACTTCTGGCAGGCGGGCGATGCGGTCGCGCAGCTCAGCGCTCAATTCGTCGAGCTGGCGCCAGCTGTACTTGTCGGCCGCGGCCCGCGCGAGGGGACCCTTGATTTGACTCAGGTCGCTGATCTCGATCGGCCCCCAGACGTCAGGATGGGGCGGCTCCGCCCCCAAGATGTCGCTGCGGAACGCCTGCTGCCAGCGCTCCTGTAACGTCTTAGATGTAGGGCGATAGTCCAGGGCGACAAAGCTTGTCCCCCACACCACCGCGCCGTCGCTCAGCGCGCCAATTTCGCGCCCCAGGGCCAGATAGCGCTCCGCCGTTTGGGCCACCACCGCCCGCGACACTCCCGGCGCTGGGACAAATACGCTGGCAACACGCAGGTTTGGCTCGGGCTTGCCGGCCCGATGGGCGCTCAAAGCCTTGCCGATGGCCTGGGCGCGCAGCTCAAGCTCGATGTCGTCCACCGGCGGACTCGCCACGCTCCACACCACCGTCGCTGTGTCGCCAAAATGCGTATTCAATTGAGGCGGCTGGGCGCCTTGGGGCAGGGCCTTGGCCATCAGCTCTAAGCGCGACTGCAGGTCGGCCCAGGCGGGCTCCAGGTCCTGGCGCTTGGCGGTGTCCTCCAGGGTGACAAACACCGTCGACAGGCCGGTGCGCGAGGTCGACGTGACCCGATCGACCTTGGCGACCTGCCCCGCTAGGCGTTCAATGGGCCGGGTAATCAGCGCCTCCATGTCCTCCGCGGCGCCACCGGGCCACTGGGTGGAGATGACGGCGGTCTTGATGACGATCTCCGGGTCTTTGCGCTGGGGCATCCGCTGCCACGCCACCGCCCCCCAGATCAGCGTCGCAACCAGGGCTACCCAGCCGATATGAGGCTTTTCGACGAACATCCGCGACAGATTCACGGCACCACCTCCACGCTCTCGCCGTCGTAGAGCCAGGCCGCACCGTCTGTGACGATCTGCTCGCCCACCTTCAAACCCGCGTGGACGATCAGCTCATTTCCAGAGAGATCACCTGGGGAAATGGGCCTGAGCGCGACCTTAGAGGTCTTGGGATCCAGGGCCCAGACCGCAAAGCCCTGACCGCGCGGCGGCCGCACAACCGCAGCCAGCGGCACCAGCAGCGCACCCTGGGGTCCAACTGCCGCGGCGCCTTGACCTGCCCCCGCGATCGCCGCGGTAGCGACCATGCCGGCGCGCAGGTCCCCGTCGGCATTGGCCACGCTGACCTCCACGGCGAACGAGCGCAATTGCGGGTCTGCGGTGGGGTGAATCTTGCTGATCTGCCCCGCCAGCACCTTGCCGGGCAGGGCGTCCAGATGAATTGCCACGCGGTCGCCCAGGCGCAGGGCGCCGACATGCAGGTCCGGAACCCCAAACACCGCGCGCATTTGCCCTGGATCGATGACCGTAAAGGCCACCGTGCCCGGGGTCACGCTGCTGCCCACCTCGACCATGCGCCGCGCCACCACGCCGTCGATGGGGCTCAGCAGCGCGGCGTCGTCCACCACCCCGCGGGCCAGGGCTTGCTGCTCGCTGCGGCTGAGCCGTTGGCTGCGCGCCCCCTCCAGATTGGCTCGCGCGGTGCGCACCGCCGTCTGCGTCCGGTCGAGATCCGCCTGCGAAATCGCAGCACCGTCGCGCAGTGCCTTGGCCCGGGCGAACTCGGCGCTGGCCTGCTGCAGTGCCGCTTCCGCCGCGTGAATCTGCGCTTCGGCGCTGCTCACCCCGGCCGCCGCCACTTTGGCCTGGCTCACATAGTCATCGTCATCCAGCCGAGCCAGCTCCTGGCCGCGCCGTACCACATCGCCTTCTTGAATCGGCCGGCGGGCGTCGCCTTCGCCCACCTGGGCCAGCGACCTCAGCTTTCCGGCGGTCTTGAAGGTCAGGTCGACCTTCTCTCGCGGTTCCAGCGCAGCGGAGTAGCGCGTGGCCGTGTCGACATCGCGCCGGGCAATTGTTGTCACCCGGACGGCGCGTTTGACGGATGGAGCAGGTGCTGGGGCGGAGCAACCGGCGATGAGCAAGAGCATGAGGAGTCGCGCGGCCCCCTGGGCAGCACCGTGCCTGGGCGAGGGCGCTCTGCGGATGGCCGTGGGATTCAAGATTTGCCTCCTCGTCCGCGCGGCTGGTGCTAGACAAATCGCCGACGCCCGAATAAGCTAGTAAGTGCTTGCTAGCATGTCAACCACCGCAGGCAGATTTGGAGGCCTTTGTGAAAGAAAATGCTCTGCCGCCGCAGGCGCGCAAACTCCCGCCGCTGTGGCGCAAACTCGCTCTGTTTGGCCACATCATCGGCTTTGGCCTCGTGCTCGGCGGAACATTAGCCGCTGTGCTCTTGGGCCTCTCGGCAGAGGCTGCCAACGGCGCAAACCGCACATTCAGCTTTGAGTCTGTAGCATTGCTGCTGAATTGGGCGGTCCGTCCCGGCTTTGTCATGACCTTTCTTTCCGGCGCACTGCTGTCTTTTGCCGGCCCCTTTGGCTTTGTCCGCTGGCGTTGGATGATCGCGAAATTGTTGGCCGTGGCCATCGTGTTCATCCACTGCAAGTTCGAGTATCGCCCGCTGACCGAGCATCTGCTCGACGTCGCTCGCCAGGTAGCCCAAGGCGCTGCATTGCCCGCGGACTGGGGCCAGCAGCTGTTTCACTACACGCGCGTAGGCGTGATTCAGCTTGCCGTGGTGCTGATCATCGGCGCGCTGGGCGTATTCAAGCCCGGCGGGCGCACCCGCTGGGGCAAATAGGTGGCCTGATTAGGCTTTGCGGCCCGGTCGGTCCGAGTGGCGGACTTGTGCTGGCGCTGCAGCCCGAGCTTTTGAACAGTGACTACGTTGTCACTGTTCAAAAGCTCAGGCAGCCAAATAATTACAAGCTGTTCGCAACCGCTGCTCAAGCGCTGCTATAGTGTGGCCCTGGGCCATCCGCCCACGAGCCTTGGTTGATGACGACCGGGCCGCCGCGCAATTCGCATCGCCGCACCGCGGCATCGCTTGAGGGCCGATGAGTTCCATTGACGTCGTGGTCATCACCTACTGCTACAACCAGTGGATCCCCAATGCACTGAGCGGAGTTGCCGCGCAGAGCCTGCAGCCGCGCAGTGTAGTGGTGTCCGACGATTGCTCGCCGCCGCCGCACGGCGAAGATTTCCTGGCGCTGGCGGGGCAGTTCCCGTGGGCGCGTTTTGCCCAGACGCCGCGCAATCTCGGGACCGTGGAGCACGTGCGCCTGCGGGTGAGCCAGACTACCTCGACCTACTACCTGGTCCTATCGGCCGATGACCTGTTGATCGATAGCGAATTTCTGCGCGACGCCGTGGCGATCCTCGATACCCATCCGCAAGTCGTCGCCGTTTCTGGCCAGGTGCATCAGGTCGACGGCCAAGGGCGCTTGCGCGCCGCCGCGCCGGTGTTGGCCAGCGAGCCGTACACGCTCATCCCGGGGCCGCAGATGCGCGCGGCGCTGGCGCTGGAGAATGTGGTGCCCGCGGTCTGCACGGTGGTTCGCACAGCGGTTCACGCTCAGGTGCCCGCCTTCCCTATCGCCAACCCGCTGACCCATGACTGGCTGCAGTGGTATTTGCTCGCGCGCAAAGGCGATTTTGCCCGCATTAACCGCCCGGTGATGCACTACCGCGTGCACGAAGCCAGCTTGTCGCAGTCCGCGCAGCGCGACCGGCGCATGGCAGAGCAGGGCGATCAGGGCTACGCCAGCCTTTTGCAGGAGCCGGACCTGACCGCCGAAGAGCGGGCGGAGCTGGAAACTGGGCGGATTCGCTGGGGTGTGCGCCACGCCCGCGCCCGCGAGCTCTGGCGGCCGCTGGCCAAGGCGCCGCTCAAGAAGGCCACGTGGAGCGCCTTGGCAGAGACTGTGGCGGAGCGGGGCAGTTTTGCGGCGGCGCGGCTGCACAAGCGCCTAAGGCCTAAGCTGGACGCCTGAATGGCGCTCGGCGCAGCTTGGGGTATGGGGGCTTTAACCGGCTCTCTCCTCTGCGCGCCATTCCTCAAGCAGCGCCAGCGCCTGGGGGTGAAGCGCATCGGCGCCCAGCAGCGCCTGGAGATCGGCTTGTGCCCCGGCCAGATCGCCCAAGGCGTGGCGGCAGCGAGCCCGGGCCAGTTGCGCTGGTGCCCAGGTCACGCTCGACAAGTACTGGTCCAGATCGGCCAAGGCCTCGGCAAAACGGCCCAGGTCGCACAGCGCCAAGCCCCTTTCGCCGGCCAGGCGCGGAAAGGCATCGGCCCGCCCCTGGAGCGCAGACAAGGTCTCTAAGGCCGGGGCTGGCTGGCCGGCGCCTCGCTGCAAGGCGGCGTGCCACAGCAGGGGCTCCACCTCCCAATCCTCTGCCAACGCGCAGGCTTTGGCCGCTGACTCCAGGGCTTCCTGGCGGCGACCGTCAAGCGAGTCCAGAAGCTGCGATCGTTCAAGCCATACCCTGGAATTGCCGGGTTGGCAGCGCCCTGCGGCGTTGAGGGCCTCCAGCGCTTGCCCGGGCTCACCTAGGGCTGCTAGGCATCGCGCGCGGGCCTGGTGAACTGTGCAGTCGGCGGCGCGGCCGGGCCCAGCCTTCTTGGGCGGCGCTGCCTCGCGCAGTTGGGCTACAGCTTTGGCATAGGCCCCAGCCTTTTCAAGGGCATAGGCCAGATAGACCCGCGCCTGAGCGCTGCCGCGCGAGAGAGCCAGGGCCCGCTCCAGCGGCGCCACGGCATCGGCAAAGCGACCCAGGGCGATGAGCGCAGAGCCTTGGGCGCGCCACGCGTCCGGCAGTGACGGCTGCAACTGCGCGGCGCGCTGGCTATCTTCCAGGGCCCCTTGGAAGTCTTCATGTTCGCTGTGGCGACGCGCCGCCCGCAGCAGCCAAGCCTCGGCCGACTCCGGGGCCAGGGCGATGAGATGGCTGTAATCCGTCAGATCTTCGAGTCGCGCGGCCTGGCGGATCGCCTCGTCGACACCGGCGCGCGGATTGACCAGCGGAATTCCGTTGGCGGCCCGGGCCAGCGGCGGCGGCACCCGCGACTGCAGTTCGCTCAATAGCCACTGCGCGTCCAGAGGCGCCGACTGCGCCAGCCCTGCCAAGTCCGCCGCCAATTCATCAAAGCGCTGTAGGTCATCGGTCCGCCAAGCCCCGGCGAAGCACATCTCCAGGTCCGGATAGCGCCGCGACACCCAGCTCTCTTGGGCCTGGCTCTCTGCGTAGGACTCCGGGCCGCGGTTGACGATGGGAATGGTCAGAACCGCGGTGCCACTGCCGCCGCTGGGCCGCTCCAGCATAAAGGCAAACGGCCCGGCTTCACCCGGAAAATCGGGCAGTTCTTGGATTGTCAGGCTGATCGACGCCATGGCTTTGGCTCCTCACCTGGAGGCCGGGCCTCGCTGAGCGGCCCAGATCAGACCTGGAGGCGAGGCAGTCCGGGACGTAGGCTCAGGGCCTTTGGGCAAAAAAGCCCCTCACCGCTTCGCACACTTCGTCGATCTGATCAGGGGTGTGATACGGGCTCACGGGCAGGCTCAGACACTGGTCCGCCCAGGCGTCGGCGAGAGGTAGATCCAGCTGGGCGTGGCTAGCGGCATAGGCCCCAGCGCGATGGGGCGGCACCGGGTAGTGGATCTGCGTAGCGATTCCGCGCTGTTGCAGCCACTGGCTCAGGCCGGCTCGGTCGGCGCAGCGCACCACAAACAGGTGCCACACCGGCTCGGCCCAGCTCGGCACCGCGGGCAGAGTCAGCCCAGCTACGCCCTGCAAGCGGTCCAGATAGCGCTGGGCCACGGCGGCGCGCTTGGCGTTGTCCGCAGCGAGGTGGCTCAGCCGCACCCGCAGCAGCGCGGCCTGCAGTTCGTCCAGGCGGCTGTTAAAGCCCACCACCTCATGGTGATACTTGACCACGGAGCCGTAGTTGCGCAGTTGGCGGAGCTGGGCGGCCAGGGCGTCATCGTTGGTGGTGATCGCGCCTCCGTCGCCAAAAGCCCCCAGGTTTTTGCCGGGATACATGGACCAGCCCGCAGCGTCGCCCAGCGAGCCGCACGCTTGGCCGCGGTAACGGGCGCCGTGGGCCTGCGCGGCATCTTCCAGCACATGCAGACCGCGGCTGCGCGCCAATTCGACCAGCGGCGCCATGTCGGCCGGCTGGCCAAACAGGTGCACCGGCACAATCGCTTTGGTGCGCGGGGTAATGGCCGCTTCCACCAGCGCGGGATCCAGGTTGCACGTGTCGGGGCGGACCTCCACGGCCACGGGGGTAGCGCCGCACCAGCTCACCGCCAGCCAAGTGGCGATAAAGGTCTGCGAAGGCACGATGACTTCATCGCCCGCGCCAATGCCCCAGGCCCGCAACACCAAATGCAGGGCGTCCAGGCCATTGGCCACGCCGATACAGTGGCGCGCCCCGACAAACTGGGCAAATTCCGCCTCAAAAGCACTCAGCTCTTCGCCGGCGATAAACCAGCCGCGGTTCATGACGCGGTGCCAAGCGCTGTCGAGCTCCTCGCGGTGAGCGGCGTACACCTGGGCCAGATCGAGAAATGGAATCATCGGTTCACCTTGATTAGCCCGGCGTTGGAGTCGCGGTTGCCCGGCGCAGCTCCGTCGCCGCGGCGAGGTAGTCTTCTTGGTGGCGGTAATAATCCGACTCGGCAAAGACCTCTGAGGCCAACACCAGCAGCACTGCGCCCGGCGTCTGCGGCTCCAAGTGGCGCCAGACCATGGGCCCAAGGTACAGGCCCTGTTCGGGCTTATCCAAGCGAATTCGCTGGGTGCCCAAGTCGTCGCGCAGCACCACATCGATGGCGCCGTGTACGCAGATGTAGACCTGTTGCAGGGCCTTGTGGGCGTGCTCGCCGCGGCGGTCGCCTGGGTTTAGGCCCCACAAGTAGTACACGCGGGCGAT
>JBIKTV010000632.1:0-3091 GCA_044347905.1 Myxococcota bacterium | reverse complement strand
CCCACAGCGATCCTGGGGGCAGCCGCAGCCAGCCCCCGCGCACGGCCGCCCGGGTCGCCGAACAGTCGTCGCCCGCAACCAAAGAAAGCGCAGGGATCCGCAGGCTTTCAACTGGGTCCCCCTCGGCTGGATAGCCCGCCAGCAGCGCCAGCCCGGCAAAGCCGCCGTCCGTCGCCACCGCCGCCGCCACCACCGCGCCCAGAGAATGGCCCGCCACGGCGACGCGCTGGGCCAGGGCCGGCTGGTCGGCGGCGCTCAGGCCCTGGGTCAGCACTCGCCGCGCTACCTGGGCATTGTCGATGGCAAAAAACCCAAGGTTGCTGGGAAAGTGCGGAATCGCCACGGCAAAGCCGCGCCCCGCCAGCCGCCGTGCCAGCCAGGCGTAGCGCCGCGGCTCCACCAGCCCTCCGGGGCACAGCACCAAGCCCGGCAGCTGTTGCGGGCCCGCCTCCACCGCCGTCGCCGGGGCGTAGAGGTCCACAGTCACCAGGTCCGTGCCGCGGGCTTTGACCGTGAGGCTGCGCGAGGCCACGGTGCCGTCGCGTTGCCAAGCGGTGTCGCTGTCGCAGCCCCAGAACGCAAGCGCGGCGAGCACAATCGCCAGGCAGTGTCGAAGCAAAGGCATGGTCGGCCGGCAAAGCGCTCAGCCCAGGAGCGCCCGGCGATGGTGGGCCAGGGCAGGGCAGGCCGTCAATTGCCGCGACCCAGGGCGGATGCTATAAAGTAAGCGTGCGCTAGCTTGCTGCTGGCCACGGGAGTGCCCATGACCCGCCAGAGGTTGCCCGCCGCCGAACGCCGCCAGCAGATCGCCGATGCGGCCCTGCGCATCCTGGCCGAGCGCGGCCCCCACCACCTGACGGCCCTGGCTGTGGCCCGCGAAGTGGGTGTGGCAGACGCCAGCCTTTTCAAGCACTTTGCCGGGATGGAGGCGATTGTCGAGGCGGCGATCGAGCGGTTTGGCGAGGCCCTGGCGGCCGACCTGCAGCGCCCAGAGAGCGATCCCGTAGACAAGCTGGCGGGATTCTTTGCCGCGCGGCTCGCGACCCTGCGCGCCCGGCCAGAGCTGCTGCAGGTGGCCTTCAACGAGCGCCTGGCCGACGCCGCGGGGATTCAAGGGGCTCTGCGCGTCAAGGCCATCACCGCCCGCTCGCGCGAGTTTGCCCTCCAGTGCCTGCAGAAGGGCCAGCAAACCGGCCAGTTCCGCGCCGACGTGCCGGCCCCCCTGCTGTTCATGGCGCTGTCCGGGGTCATGCGCGGCGCCGCTTTGGCTGGGGCCGACGAAGCCGCGTTGCCGTTGGCGGCCCCGGCAGCTTGGGCAGCCCTGGAGCGGTTGCTGGGCCCGGTAGGCGCGGCTGGTGGTTCCCATGCCATTGAAAGCCCCGTAGACTCGCCGGGCCAATCTGGCCGGGGAGACCATGAGCGGGAGCAATCGCCTTTCAAGCCCTAGGGTTCTGTCCGCCTTTGTCCTTGCCCTGGCCGCGGGGCTCGGCTGGGCTGGCCAGGCCTTTGCCGCGCCTATGCGCCTGGACCGGGCGGCGGCGAGCGGTGCGTGGCTAGAGCGCGGTCAGGCCCTGCTGGGCACCGCGGTGATGATTTGGCTTTGCTGGCTGGCGCGCGAACGCCGGCCCAACCAGAAATTCCCTTGGCGCGTGGTGATTTCCGGCACGCTACTGCAGGTGCTCCTGGCGGCGCTGATCCTCAAGACCCCGCAGGCCGCCGGTTTTTTTGCCGCCGTTAACGACGCTTTTGTCAACCTGATGAACTTCTCCAACGAAGGCGCGCGCTTCCTCTTTGGCAACGCCATGGACGCCCCCTACGGCCTCATCGCCTTTCAGGTGCTTCCGACCATCATCTTCTTTTCCTCCCTGATGACCTTGGGTTACCACTCAGGCGTCATGGTGGCGGTGGTGCGCTTCTTTGCCCGCTACCTGGCGCGCTGGATGGGCACCTCCGGGGCCGAGTCGCTCTCGACCGTGGGCAACATCTTCCTGGGTCAGACCGAGGCGCCGCTGCTGGTGCGGCCGTTCTTGGCCCAGGCGACCCGCTCCGAGCTCCACTGCATCATGGTCGGCGGGTTTGGCACCGTGGCGGGCGGGGTGCTGGCGGCCTATGTAGGTATGCTCAGTAAGCATTTTCCTGACATCGCCGGGCATCTGCTCACCGCCTCGATCATGGCGGCGCCGTGCACCGTGCTGGTGTCCAAGCTGTTGGTGCCAGAGACAGAAGCGCCGGCCACCGGGCCCGATCACCGCATCGAAGTCCCCAAGCTGCACCGCAACGCCATTGACGCCGCCGCTTCCGGGGCCTCAGAGGGCATGAGCTTGGCGATCAATGTCGCGGCCATGCTGATGGCGTTTATCGCCCTGGTGGCGCTGGGCAATGCGCTGCTGGGCTGGACACTGGGGCAATTTGGCGTCGAAGGCATGACCCTGCAACGGCTTTTTGGCTGGGTGTTTACCCCAGTGGCCTGGCTCATCGGCATCTCTTGGGAAGAAGCGCCGCAGGTCGGCACCCTGCTGGGCGTCAAGATGGTGCTCAATGAATTCGTTGCGTATCTCGACCTGGCCAAGAACATGGGCGGCGAGGCGGCCCTCTCGCCGCGCGCTGCGGTCATTACCGCCTATGCCCTGTGCGGTTTTGCCAATTTCTCGTCCATCGCCATTCAGATCGGCGGCATTAGCGGCATGGCCCCAGAGCGGCGCAAGGACCTGGCTGAGCTGGGGCTCCGGGCGATGATCGGCGGTTCCGTGGTGGGCTACATGACCGCGGCACTTGTGGGCTTGATGGTGTAGGCGGCGATGAAGACCTTGCAATGGCTGGCGATTCTTGTGACGACCTTGGGCTCGCTGGCCTGTTCTGACGCCGCTGTGTCGTCCGCCGCCGATGCTGGTGCGGCGGATGCCGCCGCGAGCGAGGTCGCCGCAGATACCGCCAGTGGTCCGGTCTGTCGCAGCTACCAGCCGGGCCAGGCGCTTGGCGCGCTCAAGACCGATAAGCTTGTTGAAATCAGTGGTCTGGTCGAAAGTCGCCGCAACGTCGGCGTGCTGTGGCTGCACAACGACGCCGGCGACAGCCCGCGCTTGTTCGCCGT
>JBIKTV010000631.1:0-3093 GCA_044347905.1 Myxococcota bacterium | reverse complement strand
AACAGCGAGCGCACCCGGCCACCGCCCAAGAGCGCCTGGACATAGCCCTTGCGCCCGGCCCACACGGAATTCCAGCGCGCCGCCAGAGGCAGCCACTGGGGGTCAACCCAGGAATAGGCAAGCAGTTCGCCTTGATACAGCGCTCCTAGCAGCGACTCGGTCCGCCCCGTCAGCTGCAAGAGGCGCTGGGCCTTGGCGCCACTGCCCGACTTGGGGCCCACCAGCAGCTTGCCGCTGCCGATGCGGGTATCGCGGGCGCGAACTTCAAAGGAAATCTCTATACCATGCTTGGGCTTAGGAGCGGCATGGCCTGGTTGGGCCACGAGCCCCAGCAGGGCCATCGCGGCAAGACCACGGGCGATCCACGGATTTTTCATGGGATTTTGCATGGTCCACCGCCGCGGTTGCTGCCGCAGGGGTGCAACGCTGAGCTGGGGGGTTCTATTCGCCCTCAGGCAACGACTGCGACCCAGCCGCGGGCCTCTTTGCCGTGGCCACCCTGCCCCGCTGCCTCGCCAAGCCCAGCAGGGCCAGAGCGATCAGGAGAAGGCCGGCGCCGCCCGGCGCTGCAGGCAGAGAGCCACTCTGGCAACCGCCGCTCGCAGGCCCTGGGGCCACCGGCTCAGCGCTTGGCTGACCCGCGGATGGGGCCGTGGTCACCCCGCCTGAGGCGACCGGCTGGAGCTTAATCAGCGGCTTAGCCGGCACCGCCAGCGGCGCATCGGACAGCGCCTGCCAAGAACCTCCGCCGCCGCGGGTCTGCAGCGCGGTGAACTCCGCCCACCAGCGATGGGGCACGACCAGGCCGCTGGCTTTGGGCGCCAGCACCAGCGCTAGGTGGCGAAAACCGGGCGACTGCAGCTCAATTTGCCGGTCTTGCACCCCCAGGTCGTCCAGCACGGCTACAGGCATCCCGTCCGTCAGCACCAGGACGCGCACCGCCGCGCCGTCCAATTCTTGGCGATAGCGGAAGCGCACGCCGGTCTGGGGCTGGTCAAAACTGCGCTGGACCCGGGCAAATCCCTGCAGCGGCTGACCCGCCATGCCCCATGGCCGCGCCGTCTCCAGCACCACGCCGCCCGGCACCCGGTCATCGCGCAGGCCGGCGGCATCTGGGCTGGGCGCTGTCCACCAACCGCGGCGCAACAGCTGCAGAGCGTCAATGCGGACGCCGAGCTCCGCGCCGTCGTCGCCGTGGTCTTGCAGCAGGCCAAAAGTCAGGTCCAGGCGCTGGCCGCGGCCATCCACTTCGAGCTCCTGAGCGCTGCTGGCTGCGATGGGCAGGTCGAGGATCGGCTGTTCGTCGCTGGCGATGCGCAATCGCCCGGCCAGCAGCGCGCTAGTTCCTGGCGGCAAGGCGGGGCTGTGCAAGCGCGCGCGGATCCGCTCAAAGGGCGCACCACTCAGGGTCAGGGAGGCAGTCACGGCGCCCGTGGTCCACCAACCCATGGACTGGCGGCCCAGATACAGCGCCAAGCCCACCTGTTCGGCCGGCCCGGAGGAAACGGCGTCGCTTGGCACCTGGGCGTTCAGGCCCCAGGCATCGCGGTCGCTGACTTTCCAAGGCCCTGCGGTGCGGTGGCCGTTGCGGAACACGCGGATGTCCTGGAATTGCCCGGCCTGCCCGCTGCTAAGCGGCCCCGGTGCGGCGATCTGCAGCACTAGCTTCTGCCCCGCCAGACCGCGGAGCTCGTGCGCGCCTGGGACGGCTGGCACGGTCTGGTCGCCCACTTCCACGGAAGCTTGCAGCGAGCCCTGGGGCGGCAGGCTCAGAATAAAGCGAATGCCGTCAAAGGCTTGAGGCAGGTCCAGCCACGCGCGCCCCGCGCCCTGCACCACCGTGGCCCCGGAGCGCAAGCCCACGCGAACGGCGTCTCCACTGGGGTGACCCACCAGCAACCCCGCGGCATCCATAGAGTAAGCGTTCCACCAGCGCCCCAGGCCGCTCGCCAAATCGCCCGAGGTGCGCCACTGCAGCTCGCGCAGGGCAAAGAACTGGGCCGTCGAGGCCGGCACCTGAGCCAACGCATTGGACTCCAAGCACAATTTCTCGCCTTCCTGACTGACGTGCAGCTCCTGGTCGCTGGCCGCATTTCCTTGCCACTGCTGGCGAACCTGGCCGTCCACACTCAGGTCCACGCGGTGCAACTGACTCTTGAGATCCCAGCTGATTTGCCCGCGCAGCTCGCTGAACGGCTCTTGACCCGGCTGGGTACACCCCAGCAGCTGGCCCGACATGGGATACGGATAGGCCGACGGCAGCGCGTATTGCAGGCCCTGCAGAGCGCCTGGGGGCAGGCTGGGGCTCATCCCCGCCGCATCGAGCCGCGACATCTGCCAAATGCCTAAAGCGTTTGTGGAATTGTCGCAGACAAACGCCTTGGGGCCCAGCGCGGTGACCGCTGCGGAGTTGGAGTCCTTGACCGCGGCGGTGGCAGTGCAGACCTGACCATTCTTAAGCGATTCCGGAACTTTCCAGGAGAAGCCCTGGCCCTCATGGCCTGGATACGCGCCGCTAGCGGTCACATTGCCCTGGGTCTGGCCGTTGCACTTGACCTCAACGCTGAGCTTGGCGCCGGGGTTATCCGGGTCCGACGCCCAGCCCTGCACGGCGCTGCAGGTGGCGCTGTCCAGGCTACCTGTGGGCAGGCATTTGCAGTCTTTGCTGCAGCTGGAACAGCTTTCGCCGTTGTCGCAGGCGCCGTTGCCGCAGCACGATCCGCAGTCGGACGGGCAGTTGGCGCAGTGCTCGCCGCTTTCGCACTTGCCGTTGCCGCACACCGGGCCCAAGAACTTCTTGTGGATCAGAAAGCCGCTGTTGTAGTAGCTGGCCTTGTACCACTTGGTCCGAACGCCGCCCGCGCAGCCGTCGCAGCAATTCTCCTCTTCTACCAGGATGTTGTTGCCGCTGACCTGGAGCACATAGGCGACGTGGCCGTACTGGCCGATGTCGCGGGTGGCGATGGAGTTGGGCACGGGATAGGACAGCCAGGCGACGTCAGGGTGCTTGGAGCCGTTGCCGGCCCAGGTGTTGGCGTTGCCCCAGTTGCCGGGGCCAAAACCCCAATGGCAGCACATGGAATGCCAAGCGTA
>JBIKTV010000629.1:0-3094 GCA_044347905.1 Myxococcota bacterium | reverse complement strand
ACGGCTTTGAATGTCCTAGAAAATTCAGCATGTTCCTGTCTTTCCTCCACGCCGGATTCGCCCGCAGCTACCACCGCATTCACGGAACTTCCAACAAACTGTGGAGTTACATGACCTGGAACCCCGTGGCCAAGGACGCCGCCTCCGTCCGCAGGCGCCTCAAGTACATCATGGGCCAGGCCACGGCCACGGCCGCCAGCATGGTCAAGCATCCGGATGAATTTCAAGGGGCTTCGTCTCTCGACTGGATGCTCCACGGCAAGGTGCTCACCGGCGTGCGCTTTGACTCCACGCAAAAATCGCGCGATCGCAATCGGTTAGCTGGCGGCGCCAAGCCGGACGAGGCCTACAAGACTCGGTACGAGCTCACGATCACCCCGCCAAGCGCTTGGGCTGAGCTGAGCCCTCAGGAACTCCGGACAAAGTATTGGGAAATTGCGGATGAGCTGGCGGATGAGGCGCGGATCGCCCGCGAAAACGCGGAGCGCAAACGCGCAGAAACAGAGGCCGCGGAGCGCAAACGCGAAGAAGAAGAGGCCGCGGAGCGCGAACAGGCGTCTGCCGATTCCCCAGAGCCGATCGCCGAACCGGAGCAGAAGAGCGCTGATCAACAGGGCAATGTCCAAGAGCAGCCTGCGGTCGACGCGGATCCGCCAGCGTCGCAAATGCCGCGGGACAAGGTCAAAACCCCGATGCCCACAGACGAAAGCGGCGATCCGCTGGTCATGGGCAAGGTCAAGCCCAAGCTGGCCAATGGCACGTTCGGCCGGGCGCGGCGGCCCAAGCTGCTGGCGGCGGATCGGGCGGTGGTGCAGGCGTTCGAGGACGAATACGCCGCCTGCTGCCAGACCTACCGCGAGGCCAAGGAAGAGTGGCGGAGCAAGGCGAAGTACAATGAACACGGGGTCTTGTCGGCGCAGATCACCCTGCCGCCGTACATGATGATCGGCACGATGCCGCTGCGACTCCCGGGCGACAGCCGGCCGGCCAAGGCCGAGTAGCCACTGGGTCAGCAACAAGCGCGGCGGCGAGCGCGCGGCGGAGGCAGGCAAGGGCTGTAATAGCCTGACACGAAAACCACAACTGCAGGTCCGGGCCATGGTCGGCATCGCGGGGAGCGACGCTGGCGGCCAGGTTTTGCCTTGCGATCGCTGAAGAATCGCCAACGGGGGCGAATTGGCCCGTGCCGGCGGCGGTTTCGGACAAGATGCTCCAGTCGTTCCCGGACAAGACCCTACGTGCACGCAAGGCCCCGCCACCCGGACCAGTTGCGGGGTTCTGGACGGCAGCGCAAACTCCCACGGCAGAACAGACAAGGCCCAACGCGGCCAGCAAGAGGATCCGATGCGCACGTGGACCTGGTTGGTGATGGCGATTGCGTGGCTAGCTTCGTCCCTGGCCCTGGCCCTGCCGCCGGCGCCGGTGGTGCCTAAGGCCTTGGAGCCGTGGGTGCCGTGGCTGTTGCAGGACCGCCGCGACTTGCTGTGCCCTTCGCTGACGGGCGAGACGCGCGCGTGCACGTGGCCCGGCCAGTTGACGTTGCGGCTCGATGGCGCGCGGGCGACCTTTGAGCTGGACGTGTGGCTCGACGCCCTGGGCGCGGTCTCTCTGCCTGGCGGCAAGAATGCCTGGCCCCAAGCTGTGTTGGCCGATGGCGTGCCGGCCCTCCTGCTAGAAATCGAAGGCAAGCCGACCCTGCAGCTGCCAGCCGGTCACCACAAGGTCAGCGGTCAGTTGCAGTGGGGCACCCCTCCAGAACGGCTGGCGCTGCCTGCAGATATCGGCGTCGTGGCGCTTCAGGTCGACGGCAAGCCCCTGGAAACCCCGCGGCGCGACGGAGGCGAGCTGGTCCTGCGCCAAGACGGTTCGGTGGGCGCGGCGGCGGAGACCGATACGCTGTCGGCGAGTGTGGCGCGGCGGCTGCGCGACGGTGTGCCGCTGGCCCTGCAGACGCGACTGGTGCTGCGGGTGGGCGGCAAGGCCCGCGACGTGGTGCTGGGCCCGGTGCTGCCTCCGGGGGTGCGGCCGGTGCGCGTCGAAGCCAAGGTGCCGCTGCAAGTTGGCGCGGACGGCGTCGCGCGGGTCCACGTGGGGCCCGGGCAGCACGAATTGCTGATTGACGCGGTGTTGCCAGAGCAGGTCAGCGCAGTGGTTATCCCGGCGCTGCAAGGGGATTTCTGGGAGGACAGCGAAACTTGGGTGTGGCAGGCCGATGAAGGCGTGCGCTCAGTGGAACTCAGCGGTCTGACGGCCATCGACCCCGAGCGCACCGAGCTTCCGGCGGAGTGGAAGAAAGGCCGCACCTTTGTGGGCCAACCCGGCCAGGCCCTCGCGCTCAAGACCAGCCGTCGCGGCGAAAAGGAGCCGGCGCCCAATCAGTTGCAGTTGCAGCGCCAGTGGTGGCTCGATTTGGACGGCCAGGGACTCACCAGCCGCGATCAGCTCACGGGCGAGGTCTTTCAAGGATGGCGCCTCGATGTCGCACCCGGTTGGAGCCTGGGCCGCGCCGACGTGGCGGGGACCGCGCAGCTCGTCACGCGATCCAAGGACAGCGCCGGCGTGGAATTGCGCCAGGGCAAGGTCCAACTGGCCGCCGACCTGCGCAGCGAAAACTCCACTTCCTCTATTAACGCCGTTGGTTGGGGCACAAGCGTGCAGTCCCTCCGCACAACGCTGCACCTGCCGCCAGGCTGGAGGCTGCTGGGCGCGAGCGGGGTCGACGAGCTCCCGCGCACCTGGCTGGACTCCTGGACCCTGTACGACTTCTTCTTTGTGCTGCTGACGGCGATCGCCGCGGCGCGTCTGCTCGGCTGGAAGTGGTCGATTCTTGCGCTGCTTGGCCTTGTCCTGGCCCACGATGAAGCGGATGCGCCGGGCGGTCTGTGGTTGGTCGCGTTGGGCGGTTTGGCTCTGCTGGGCGTGCTGCCCCAGGGGATTTTCCGCCGCATGGTCGGGACGCTCTACGGTTTGACCCTGGCGAGCCTGGTGGCGGCGTGCCTGCCGTTTTTTGCCCAGCAATTGCGCACAGCCTTGTATCCGCAGATTGAGAAGCAGGCCAGCTGGCTCGATTTTGCCCCCACCAGCCAGAGCGAGC
>JBIKTV010000630.1:0-3094 GCA_044347905.1 Myxococcota bacterium | reverse complement strand
GCAGGCGCAGGGCCAAGGAGGCAAGCGCAGCGGCGACGACGAACCCGACAGCGACGACATCCCACGTCATGGCGGCCCCTACGAAAATCCCAAGGCGCGGCCGCCCTGGTAGACGATCAACGACAGCAGCCACGCCGCGCCGTTGAGGTAGGTCAAGGCAAACAGCGCCCACTTCCACGATCGCGTCTCGCGGCCAATGGTCGCCAAGGTGTTGAAGCACTGCATGGCCACAGCAAAAAACACCATGAGGGACAGGCCTTTGAGCGGGGTCAGTGCGCCTGCCCGCGCCATGGATTGGCCTACGTCGGCGGCAAAGGCATCGTCGACATCGGCCTGAGCGCTGCGGCCGTAGATTTGCGCCATCACCGGCACCAGCACTTCGCGGGCGGCGAGCGAGCCGACGAGGCCGATGCCGATGCGCCAGTCAAAACCCAAAGGGGCGATCGCGGGCTCAATGGCCTTGCCCAGGTGACCGGCCAGGCTGTTTTCCAAGCGCAATTGCCCGTCGCGTGCCTCGATCGCCGCCTCCGCTTTGGCGCGCTCAGGCGAACCTGCGGCGGTGGTGGCGACCTGCGCGGTCATGGCCGCGCGTTCGTGATCGCTCAAGCCGACCCGCGGAAAGGTCATCAGCGCCCACAGCACCACGGTCAGCGCCACGATCGTCGCGCCGGTCTGGACGGTGAAGTCGACGCCGCGATCCCACAGCACCCGCAGGACGTTGCGCGGCCGCGGCCAGCGATAGGGCGGCATCTCAAGCAGCAGCGGCGCTCCGCGGCCCGGGATCAAGGTGCGGCGGAACAGCCAGGCCGCCAAAAGCGCAAGCGCAAAGCCGAGTCCGTACATCGCCGCGACGATCAGACCGCCGACCGATAAGAAGCCGAGCACCGGTGGCGATCCGGCAAAAACCGCTGCAGTTACCAGGGTGTATACGGGCAGGCGCGCCGAACACGACATCAGCGGGGCGATGAGCACCGTCAACAGGCGATCGCGCGGGTCGGCCATGGTGCGCGCGGCGAGGATGCCGGGCACGGCGCACGCGTGCGAGGACAGCAGCGGCACAAACGCCTTGCCCGGCAGCCCGGCGCTGGCCATCAGGCGGTCGACCAGGAAGGCCGCGCGGGCCAGATAGCCGGAGTCCTCAAGCAGGGCGATCCCCGCAAATAGAATCAGGATCTGCGGCAAGAACACCAGAGTCCCGCCGACACCGGCCAGCACTCCGTCGATCAGCACGTCTCTAAACAGGTTGTCGGGCAGCCACTGCTGCACCTGGGCAGAAAGGCCCTCCATCAGCGCGCCGACCGCGTCGGCCACCGGTGTAGCCCAGGCAAAAACGGCTTGGAACAACAGGCCCATCGACACCAAGAACAGCCCGACCCCGGCAAAAGGGTGCAGCAAAACGTCGTCGACGCGATCGCTGGTGCTGCGCTGGCCGGGACGCTGGCGCTGCACGCAGGAGTGCAAGGCCGCGTCAATGCGAGCATATCTCTCGTGCACTAGCAGGCGGCGGACATCCCCATCGGCGTGGGCTTGGCGGGGAAACTGGCGGTGCAGCTGACTGCCCAGGCCGGGCTGCAGCTGGTCTGCAACCTCGCGATCCGCCGCGAGCCACCACAGCAATTCGCCCTGCGGGGCTTGGGCCAGCGCGGCGTCTACTTCGCGAACCTGCGCCAGCGCCGCCAGCACGTGGGCGGACCAATTCGTCGCCACCACGGCTCCCAGCGCCGGCTCAGCCGCCACCCGCTGCACCGCCTGCTCCAGCTCTGCGATGCCCTGCCCCGTGCGCGCGACCATGGGCACCATTGGGCAACCAAAGGCCTGCTGTAGCGCGGCGAGGTCCAGGACAAGCCCGGCCTTTTCCGCCGCATCCATCATGTTGAGCGCCGCCACCGCCGGCCGGCCAAGCTCACCAACCTGGAGCAAAAGCAGCAGGTTTCGCGCAAGGTTGCTGGCGTCGAGCACCACCACCACCACGTCGGGCAGCGGGTCACCCAGCCTCCCCGTGAGCGCGTGGTGGGCGATCTCTTCTTCAGGGCTGTGGGCCGTGAGGCTGTAGGTGCCGGGCAGGTCGTGGACCATCCAGCGCTGCCCGCCGGCGCCTTGGTGCTCGCCTGCGCGCTTCTCTACGGTAATCCCTGGATAATTGCCTACATGAGCGCGCGCGCCGGTCAGGCGGTTGTACAGGGTGGTCTTGCCGGTGTTGGGATTGCCACACAGCGCGACGTGCAGGTCCTTGGGGGGCAACGCGGCCGATGACCCTGGCACCGCCTGCAGATTCTGCTGGTCAGCCACGCTGGGCCTCCTGACCTGCCAGCGCCTGGACCCGAACGGCCGCCGCCTGGGCGCGATGCAGCGACAGGGCAAAGTCGCGCACCCGCACTTGCACCGGACCGCCCCAAAGGCCGCGGCGCAGCACCACCACTGGCGCACCCGGGGTCAGCCCCAGCTCTACCAGGCGATCACCCAGAGAATCCCAGAGTTCCACCGCAAGCACCGCGGCCATGGAGCCCACGGCGAGGTCGGCCAGGGTCTGGGGCTGCGCGTGGTTGGGGGTGGCCGTCGCAGCGGCTGTGGGGATCCGCGGAGACATCATCGACCGCCTTGGCTACGGCACAGGAGTGCGCCGCAGGTCAATGATAACGATTTTCAATTTCATAGCCAAGAGCGGACGCCGCCGAGTGTCACGCGGGTGTCGCGGGCTCTTGGTGCGGCGCCTAGACGGGCGCGACTTCGGCCGGCGCATCCGCGGACACCGCCACGGCTTCTTCAGCCGGCACCGCAGGGACCTCGGCATCGGCCGCCGCGGGTTCAGCTTGCGGCTGCTGCGCCACAACTTCTTGGCCAGCGGCTTCTTGAACTGCAGCCTCTTCGGCCGCCGCGAGCTCAGCTGCACCCACGGCTTCAACCGCCGCCACCGCAGCGCGGGCCTCCGCAACCTCTTCTGCCGACGCGACCACGGGGGCTTCAGCGCTGCCCTCGTCTTCGCGCTCCGCCGCGTCGTAGCCAGTCTCGTCATGGCGATGCGTCACCAGCTCTGGGCGCTCGCGACCGTGCTTGATGCGGTACAGCTCGTCTTCCGCCAGATCCAGCGCGCCCA
>JBIKTV010000628.1:0-3112 GCA_044347905.1 Myxococcota bacterium | reverse complement strand
AAGTCACGCGCTGGCAGGGTCCAGCGCAGCTGCAGCTGGCGGTCACGGCTGGCGGAAAGCCGCTCGCCCGCACGCGTTTGGCCCTGCGCCTGAGCGATGACAGCGGCCTGCAAATGGACACCGCCACTGCGCTGAGCGACGCCAAGGGCCTTGTGCGCTTTGCCGTGCCCAAGGGCCTGTACCGGGTCACGGCGCTCGTGGCCGCGGGGGCTGGCGAAGGCCGCGACGCGTTCTACAGTTTTTCCTTGCCGCCCGCCGATGCTGTTGCCGCGCCGCCTCTGCAAGCCGATGGCCCCACGCCAGCGCCGCTGCAGCTGGTGGCCAAAGCGGAGGGCCCGCCCGCCCAGCCGCTCAATTGGACCCAGGACGCGCGCATCGGCCAGGGGTTGCCGCAGCTAGAGGTGGCGCGTTGGTTTGGCCTCGCCAAGCCGCCGGAGAGCCTGGCGGGCAAAGTGCTGCTCTTGGACGTGTGGGCGACGTGGTGCGGACCGTGCAAGGCGACCGCGCCCCTGGTCGCTGAACTGCACGCCCGGCTGGCTGCGGAAGGCCTTGTGGTGGTGGCGGCCAGCGTCGATCGCGATGAGCAGGCCCTAGAGGACTACGTCAAAGAGCAGCTTCCCGGCGGGCCCGCGGTGGCCTGGCTAGGGCCAGAGGCCATGGAAGTGCTGGAGACGGAGAGCGTGCCGACCTTTATCGTTGTGGATCATCAAGGGCGGATTCGCGGCCTGCACAAGGGCACCGGCTGGACCCTGGATCAAGCGGAGCCGTGGCTGCGCGGCTTGCTGGCGGAAGCCAAGGCCGGGGGAAAGCTGCCAAGAAAGTAGCAGACTCCACTACTTGGCGGCTTGATCCCCTGAATCCTTGCGCGTCATCCGCACCATCATCACGTAGGCCGCGGCCAGCACCAGCACCGCAAGGCCGATGACCATCGACTTGGCCTTGAGCACGACCATCAGCGCGTCCGGGTCCTTGATCAAGTTGGGCGCATCGCCGAGCACAGAGGCGCCAAACCAAGTCAGCACCGTGCACCAAAGCGCCGATCCCAGCGTCGTCATCAGCACATAGGAGCCCAGCGGCATGCGCACCAGCCCCGCCGGGATGCCGATCAAGTGGCGAACCACCGGCAGCAAGCGGGCAAAGAAGATGCCGCCGGTCTGATAGCGGGCGACAAAGCGCTCCGACGCCTCAACTTTCTCTGGCGTAATCCGCACATACTTGCCATAGCGCAGGAGCAGCGGCCGGCCCAGATGCTTGGAGGCCAGGTACATGATCACGGCGCCGACCACCGAGCCGATGGTCCCCGCGAGAATGACGCCGAGGTAGCTCATCTCGCCCTTGGCCGCCCAATACGCCGCCGGCGGCACGATCACTTCGCTGGGGATCGGCACGATCGTCGACTCCAGCGCCATCATCGCCGCCACGCCGAGGTAGCCGAACTCCAGCGTGCGCTCAAAATACCAGGCAATCAGTTGGTGCAGCATTCTCAATTCCGCAGGGCGCTGGGCGCGCAAAAGCGCGAAAGCCTAGCGGTGCCGGCCGCCGAGCGCAAGGTTTGGCGCCGCCTCAGGAGATCTTGAGCTCAATGCCCTCGCGAGCGGCAAACACGAACAGCGGCGATCCCAGGCGAGCGGCGCGCTGGCGGCAGGCCTCGATCTTGACCTCCACCTCGCGATCCGTTTGCATAGGATCGTGATGGTAAATCGCCAGTTGCTTGACGCCGGCTTGGACGGCCAAGTCGACCACTGTGGTCGCGCGGGCGTGGCCCCAGCCGGAATAGCGCAGGTACTCGCTGTCCGTGTACTGGCCGTCGGCGATGAGCAGGTCCGCGCCCCGGCAGAATTCGACCATGCGCGCCGGCAGAATTCGCGGGGCGTTGGGCTCGCGCTTGGGCAGATCCGGGTCGGCCAAGGTCAGGTCGAGCTCGTTGTCCGTGGCATACACCACCTTCTTGTCATCTTTCTCTAGCGAATACGCGTAGCTGCCGCCCGGATGGCACTGTTCAAAGCTGCGCACCAGCACGCCGTCGATCAGCCGCGCCCCGGCGTCACCCAGGTCGGTCGAGGCGACGTGGGAATTGAGCTCGCTGAAATCGACCGGAAAATACGACGATCGCATTTGCCCGGACAGGAGGCTGTGAAAGCGCTTGTCGCCGGCAAAAGTGCCATAGATGTAGAAGGTATTGTCTGGCAGGTAGGCGGGGGCAAAGAACGGAAAGCCCTGGATGTGGTCCCAGTGCATGTGGCTAAACAGGAAGTGGCCGACGAGCGGTCGATCCTGGCGGCGCAGCAAGTCCTGGCCCAGTTCGCGCAGCCCAGTGCCGCCGTCGCAGATAAACAGCGTGTCGCCACTGCGGATTTCGACGCACGACGTATTGCCGCCGTAGCGGTACGACGAGCGACCCGGCGTCGGGATCGAGCCGCGGGTTCCCCAGAAGCGCACAAACAAGGCCATCGCCCAGTCCCCCGCTGCAAGCCCTATGGGCAAGCGCTAACGACCCTCATAGAAGACGAAAACCGCACTGCCCAGCTGCAGCGTATCGCCATCGCGCAGCACAGCCGAGTGGACGCGGACCTCATTGAGGTAGACGCCGTTGGCGCTGTCGAGGTCGATGGCGCGGTAGCCCGCCCCTTCGCGGTCCAAGCGCATGTGCCGGCGAGACAGAGACGTGGAAGGCACGCGGATGTCGGCATCGTCGGCGCGACCGACCACGAGCGTTTCCTGAACGAGCTCAAAGATCTCTGGCGCCTGGGGGCCGCGGACCTGCTGCAGGACGCACGGACGGCTGAGATCCTGAACGGGCAGGACCGGGATGTCGTGCTCGCCGGTCAGCGCGCCGATCTCCCCGTTTTTAAGGATGGTATTGTCGCTGCTCTGGTCACCGACTGCCATGCCAGCTCCAATTTGCGCAAGCGCCGCACGCCGCTGCCCGTGGCCCAAGGGTATTCCGATCGACCGGCGCAGCGCAAGGGCCAGGGGCCGCCCCGGCAGGGCTATCGCAAGAAGCATGGATCTGCGGTTACAAGACGACCGCGCGGTCCAATTGGCCCCCTTCGTCACCCCCGCGGAGGCGGGGGCCCAGGCTAAAACCAAACCATTCGCCTGGGTTCCCGCC
>JBIKTV010000627.1:0-3124 GCA_044347905.1 Myxococcota bacterium | reverse complement strand
AGTCCCTGACTCGGGCGGAGCGCGACGAGCTGTTGGCGCCGCTGCCCGACGTCAAGCAGTGGCTGCAGGTGGGCCTTGAGGCGCTCGCCGGGCTGTATGCGCAGAATCGCCAGGAATACGACAGCTTCGGCACGGTGCCGTCGAGCGTGCTGTCGCTGGTGGGTCGCCAAGGCCAGCTGGATCTGTACGACGGCGTGCTGCGCGCCCGCGACCAAAACGGCCAGATCATCTTTGACGGCCTGGATCCGCAGCAGTACCGCAGCCAGCTCAAAGAGAACGTGAGATCGTGGAGTTACATGAAGTTCCCGTTCATCGGCTCGCTGGGGCCGGAGGCGGGCTGGTACAAAGTCGGGCCGCTGGCGCGCATCCAAAACTGCGACGTCATCGACACGCCGCTGGGGGAGCACGCCCGCCAGAGCCTCCTGGCCACGGCGCCAAACGGCCAGATGATCCACGCGCCGCTGCACTACCACTGGGCACGGCTGGTGGAGATGATTCACTCGGCCGAGGTGATCGAGAATATCCTGCGCGATCCCGATCTTCTGGGCGATCAGCTGATGGCGACCGGGCCGCGGGCCATTTCTGGCGTGGGCATCATTGAAGCGCCGCGCGGCACGCTGATTCACCACTATGAGGTCGACGAGCAGGACCTGGTGACGATGTGCAACCTGATTGTCTCGACCACCCACAACAACCAGGCGATGAACGAGGCGATTCGCCAGGTGGCGCGGCAGTATCTGGACGGCAAAGAGCTGACGGAGGGGCTGCTCAACCACATTGAGGTGGCGATTCGCGCCTACGATCCGTGCCTGTCCTGCGCCACCCACGCGCTGGGCAAGATGCCGCTGCACGTCGAATTCGTCGATCCGGCGGGCAAGGTGGTGCAAAAGCTGGTGCGCGACGGAGAAAACCTTGGCGCGGTGTGCCCTTGACGCCAGTTGCGCCGATCCTGGTGCTGGCGGTCGGCAATCCCTCGCGCGGCGACGATGCGCTGGGGACGACGCTCCTCGACCGCGCTGAAGCGCTGCTGCAGAGCGAGATTGCCCAAGGCCAAGTCGAATTCCTCACGGATTTTCAGCTGCAGGTGGAGCACGCCTTGGACTTGCAGGGCCGGCGCCTGGTGATCTTTGCCGATGCGAGCGTGACGGCCGACGGCGTGGCCTACGAGCCCCTGCAAGCGGAGCGAGACCAGAGCTTTTCGAGCCATGCCCTGAGCCCCGCGGCGGTGCTGGACACCTACCGGCAGCTGTTTGGCGAGCCGCCGCCGGCCTATACCCTGGCGATTCGCGGCGCAGCCTTTGAGCTTTTTGAGGATCTGAGCGATCTGGCGCGGCAGAACCTCGATCGGGCGGTGGCCTTTCTGGTCGCCGAGGTGCAGTGGCAGCTGGCGTGCCAGACCTGGCAGCTGCGGGTGCAGGGCACGGTGCAGGGCGTGGGGTTTCGGCCGTGGCTGCTGGCTGAAGCGAGGCGGCTGGGGCTGCGCGGCAGCGTGGGCAACTCTGCGCAAGGGGTAGAGATTCTTGCCCAAGGTCCGGAGCCTGCCCTGCTGGAATTGCGCGAGGCCCTGCACAGCCGCACCCCGCCAGCCGCGCGGGTGAGCCGGGTGGAACAGAGGGGGACCCACTGGCAACCGCTGACCGCCTTTGAGATTTCTCCTACAACCCTGGGCGGCGAGCTGCAGCTGTCGATCCCCCCGGACCTGGGGCTGTGTGGCGACTGCGAGCGCGACCTCGCGGCGCCCCTGGACCGCCACTTTGGCTACGCCTTTACCACCTGCACCGCCTGCGGGCCGCGCTATTCGGTGGGGGTGACCCTCCCCTATGACCGCGCCGCCACTACGCTTTCTGAGTTTCCCCTGTGCCCCGCCTGCGCCCGCGACTATGCCGATGTGGCCGACCGGCGCTTTCACGCCCAGGCCATCGCCTGCCCGCAGTGCGGCCCGCAGCTGTGGCTGACCGACCCGCAGGGCCAGCCGCTGGCCACGCCAGAGCCCCTGCAAGAGGCGGCCGACCGGCTGCTGTGCGGCGAAATCCTGGCGATCCAGGGGCTTGGCGGCTTTCACCTGGCCTGTGACGCCAGCCAATCCGCGGCGGTGCAACGGCTGCGCGATCGCAAGCACCGCGAGGCTAAACCCTTGGCTATCATGGCCTTGGACCTGGCGTCGCTGGAGCCCTGGGCCGAGCTAGATGCGGTGACCAGCGCAGCACTTTTGTCGCCAATTCGACCAATTGTCCTTCTGCCGCGCAGAGATAACGTAAGGGGGGGTCACTTCGTTTTGGCGCCAGAGGTCTGTGCGGGCTCGCCGCAGCTGGGGGCGATGCTGGCCTACACGCCGCTGCACCGGCTGCTGCTGCAGAAGGTCGGCCGGCCGCTGGTGATGACCTCGGGCAACCTCAGCGGCGAGCCCATCGCGGTGACCCTGCCAGAAGCCCTTGACCAGCTTGGTCAAATCGCCGATGTGTGGCTGGCGCACAACCGACCCATCGCCCGCCGCGTGGAGGATTCGCTGGTCGCGCCGCTGGCCGGGCAGCTGCGGGTGTTGCGCCGGGCCCGCGGCTACGTGCCGTCAGAGATCCGTTTGCCTGTCGCGGCGTTGGAGCCGGTGCTGGCAGTCGGCGGCCACCTCAAGAACACCGCCTGCGTGGTCATTGGCGACCGCGCCTGGCTGACGCCGCACCTGGGCGACCTGGACAGTGTGGCGGCCGAGGAGGCATTTGTCCGCGAACTCGAAGGGTTTGAGCAGCTGCTGGGGGTGCGCGCCCAAGTGCTGGCCCACGACTTGCACCCGGACTACGCGGCGACCCAATACGCCCAGCAGAGACCGGCGCGGCTGAGGGTGGGGGTGCAGCATCACGTGGCCCATCTCCTGGCCGCCGCTGCGGAATTTGGCCTGCAAGGGCCCCTGCTGGGCTGGGCGCTGGACGGCACGGGTTGGGGGCCGGACGGCACGGCTTGGGGCGGAGAACTGCTGTCTGTCCATGGCCTTGAGTGGCACCGACCCGCCAGCTTGCGCGCCCTGCCCTTGCCCGGCGGCGAACAGGCCATCCGCCAGACCTGGCGCAGCGGCTACAGCGCTTTGCGCGCGGCTTTTGGCGACGAGGCCGACGAAATCGCCAAGCGCCTC
>JBIKTV010000626.1:0-3127 GCA_044347905.1 Myxococcota bacterium | reverse complement strand
GCGGCGGGTAGCGCTGGCAGGTGTCGTCGCAGAAGTAGCCAACGGAGTCGAGCACCAGCACGTGGACCAGTTGGTCGCCCTGATCGGCAAACCGCCGCGCTGCGACCCGACTCCCCATCAGGGGTCCTCGAAACCACGGGGGTTCTTCGTTGACAAAGGCGACCAGCCGTACCGTCCGTGCCAGGCGCCGGGTCTGCAGCGCGCGGGCCGTCTCCAGCAGGACGGCGACCCCAGAGGCATTGTCATCAGCGCCGCTGCTGCGCTCCACCGAGTCGTAGTGGGCGCCCAGGAGCACGACCTCGTCCGGCAGCACGGCGCCGCGCTTCTCAGCCACCAGGTTGCGCACGCTGATGCCGCGGCATGGATACGCCATCGATGTCACGCTCCAGCCCGCCGCCCGCAGCTGCTGCTCGACAAAGCTCGCCGAGTCAGCCAGCTTGGCGGGCAGGCGCATGTTGCGTTCGCCAATGACTTCGGCCAGCTGGGTCACGTCGGCCCGCAGCCGATCACTTCGCGCTGATTGAGCCGCGTTCAAAGGCGGCAGCACCCGCGGGTGGGTCCTGCCCGGCATCCAGGTCATGCCCGCCACCAGGCCGATTCCGCAGAGCGCAATCACCGCCAGGGCCACGGCGACCCGCAGCGGCAAGCGCAGCCACTCGCGCAAGCTGGAGGGTGCGAATTTCATGGGCGTCCCTCCAGGAGTAACGGGGTGCGGAATTAGCTGGCGCAGGGGCGCAGTGGGGGGCTTGCGGCGGTCCCGTCAGTTGGCGCTGTCTCGGTGGACTGGCCCGCTAGCGGCGAGGCTACGCCTGGCGGGTGCCGCGGTCAATCGCAGAATCGTGCGCCAGTTCAAGCTGATCTGCGCCTCGCCGTTCACCCGGGTGAACGCCTGCGGGTCGGTCTGAAAGGGGAAGGCGCCAGCGACGAGAAGCTCGTCGACCGATTGGGTCAGGGACTGATGCCAGGCGAGCGGCGAGCCGCACTCCAACGGCGACGCGGAGGGCGCACGGCATAACCATATGGTATCGCTGATTATGTTTGGCGTCGGACTGAAGTCCACCGCTGCGGTTCAAGATGTCCCTTTGGGACTGGGTTTCCATCGGCACTGGGCGATTGTCGATTCGCTCGAGCCACAAGGAGCTACCGCGGCTCCCTCGAACTGCACGCGCACGACTACACACCATTGCCATTACGCTAGCTTACAGACAGCTGGCAGACAAAGCCCCAGCCCTCAGGCCAGTTGCATAATCTGGTTCAGCACGCCACACACCTCGGCAAAGCGAGCATCCGTGAGACGTTTCATCGGATGGGGGGCAGCGTCGCGCACGCGCCAGTCGAACGATTTGGGTTGGTGGCAGAGCACATAGCTTGCCTTGCCCGCTCTTGCGCCGCCCGCTACTCCTGCGACCACGGCAAAGGGATTGTCGGCGTTGTATTCCGCAGTGGTCATGGGCAAGCCGATGACCAGAGAAGTGCGTTCGTTGAAGCTGCGCGGCGAGAGCACCAGAAACGGATGGCGATCGCGCATTTCGCGCCCGGCCTGCGGATTGCAGTCGATCCACACGACGTCCTGCCGCTCGGGCACCCAGCTCAGCTTGGCGGCGGCTACCATCGTTCGGCGCCGACGGCGACGCTGACCATCGCCTCACCGCCATGGCGCGCCGGATCGTAGCGGGCCAGGCGCTGCTCGAGCGTTGCCGGTGCGTCCGCCACCGGCGTGATAATCACCCGCCCCGCCTCGACCTCCACCCTTACGCGCTGATCGGCGTGTAAATTCGCCGCCCGCGCCACCGCCGCAGGCAAGCGCACGCCCAGGTTGTTGCCCCAGTGCTTGATGTCTAGAATCGCTTCGGCCATCGCCCGCCTCCCTTAGTTTAGACGCTGTATAAACATACCCGGATGGCGTGCTGGCGTCAAACTGGCCACGGCTGATCGAAGCCGTTTGCGCGCACTGCCACTGAGCAACGAGGCCCAGATTGCCGCAGCGATCGAGCTACTGGCGGGCTTGAAAGCCTCGCTGACGGCAGCTTTGGCCAAGGCGAAAGAGGCGAACTGGCTTGAACAGACGTGAAATTTCGCGGTTGACCGTGGTACCGGGCTGGCGTAGGCTGCCCGTAGACGGCTGGGACGGCCCCGGCCGGCGTCGATAGGGTGCTGGCGGGGTGGTGCGATGGGCAGTGGCGACAACTTGCCGGTCCTCTTCACTGAATCAGAAGTGTTGGGCGAAGTGGTCGCGCGCACGCTCAAAGTCTGGCCGCACGTGCAGAAGATCTTGCTGTTTGGCTCACGGGCGCGCGGAGATGCACGACCGGACAGCGATTTTGACATCCTTATCGTTGTGCCTGACTTGCCCGTCGATACCGCGCGCACAACCAGACTTCGCCTTGCCCTGCGCGGTCTTGGGGCGGCGTTTGACATTGTGGCGCTGACGCCTGCCGAATTTGCCGATCTGCAGCAATCTGCCGATTGGCACGCTCGCGACCTGTTGGCTTCTGCGCGCGAGGTCCTGCGTGCGGCATGACAGCACTTCAGCCGTGGCGGCCTGGATAGCTCTGGCGCAGACTGACTTGCGCATGGCGCGGTTGGCGTTTGCAGACGACCCTCCGATGTTCCGCCAGGTCTGCTTTCATTCTCAGCAGGTGGCCGAGAAGATGCTGAAAGCCCTGCTGGAGCGGTAGGGATTGGCAGCACCCAGGACCCACGATTTGCTGGTGCTGGTGGATGCGCTGGTTCCGCACTTTCAGCAAGCCAGTCTTTGGGCCGAAGATGCGGCGGTATTGGCTGAATTTGGTGTCGGGCCGCGCTACCCTGGCGTCGCGTTCGAAGCCACTGCCGGGCAAGCGCGACAAGCCTTGCAGTGCGCAGAACGCCTAGCCGACGCTATCCGTGGCGTGCTGGCGGATGCGGTCTAATCGCATCTTGCGAAGAGTGAGGATCGGCTGGATCGGCCTTGCCTCCCTACCTGTCCGGCGGTAGCACCCGCCTTTTTGAGCCGGTTCGGGGCAGCCTGGCCTGGGCAGGCGGTCCGCCAACACCCCAGCCGGCCCAGCCGGCCGTGACAGGGACCTTCCGAGCCGCCAGCGGCGAGGCTACGCCTGGCCGACGCCGCAAGGCCCACAGCCCGGGT
>JBIKTV010000625.1:0-3135 GCA_044347905.1 Myxococcota bacterium | reverse complement strand
GCGCGCCGGCCTGCCGGCCTCTGCGCCCGGAGACGCGGGCGGGGCGGCGGGGGTTTGGGCGGAGACAGCGCTGGGTCGCCCCGCCCGCGCCTCCGCCCTGCGGGTGACGCCCCCTTTCGCGGTGGGGCAGTGCGCCTAGTTGGTCCCGTCGCGGCAAGGCAAAGCGGCAGAGCTTGCGTTCTTCCCTTTGCACGACGGTTTGTTGTGCGAAAAGTTGCGCGCGAAAGCCTGGTCCGACGAGGAACTCGGCGGCCGATTCGACTGGCGCAGCGCTCCGGTGGCAGTTGAGCGCGTGGCCTGCGGCTTGGCCGCTGCGGGGGCCGGTGTGGCCGAGCGAACGCGCGCACCCGCGGCGTCAGCAAGGCCGATTTCCGTGTTCTTGGGTGTCGTGGCTTCGGGCGGGGACAGTACACTAGTCCGCTACCCGAGGCCTGCGAGCAGCCGCAGCGAGCGCTGGTTGAGTTCTGAATTCTCACCGCCTTCCTCATACAGGCAGACTGTGAGCTCCCGCTGAAAATCTTCTGTGGAAATATGGCTGTGCGCAACACCACCTAGCTCAATGAGCCTTGCGAGGTGCGACATCATCTCTTCCGCCTCAGCGGCAGTGACGAACAGAGTTGCGTTCTCAACTTCGACATCGCGGTCGTCATCCAGTAGTCTCATGTCGCCCTCGATTGAGCTAATTGTGCGGAACATCAATGGGATAGGTCGACCCAGATTTCTCTGACTTGCTCTTGCCCCAGTTCACATGCGAATGGGGGCTGCTATGCTGGTTCGGAGAGCGATTGCGCGCCTGAAGCTTACCGGTGTCGCTCAGCCGCGCGATGACCCGCAGGTCGCCGTCGTAGACCCAGCTGCGATCCTCCAGAACGGCGCCGCTGGCCTCCTTCGCCACGGCCCTGACCCTGCGCCCGGCGGGGTCTAGGCCGTAGACTACGGTGGTTTCGCCGGCTTGGCCAGGGTTGATCTGGGCGCTGCGCGGAGGTTTCGGCGCGGAAGCATCTCCGGCAGAAGCGGTGGAGGATGGGCGAATCCCGCTTCGCGGGACCGGGTGCTAGGCGCGCCGGCCTGCCGGCCTCTGCGCCCGGAGACGCGGGTTGGATGACGCGAGTGCAGGTCCAAAGGACGGCCCATGCGTGCTAGCCATCCTCCGACATCACACCAGCTTTCTCGGCCAGTTCCTTCGTCCAAAGGCCCACGCGGGCACGCTGATCTTCGCGAACACTTAGCACAACTAGGTGTTCGCCCGAGATTTCTGCTGGAAGACCAAGCTCCTTGGCCTGCGCAAGCACCTCGCCCAATGTAGCGGTCGAGCCGCGCAGCCAGAGACGAACTACCGCATTCCCCGATGCCGTGGCCACGCCAGCCACGACCCACTGCCTACCATGCGACGGATGTGTGCGCACCACGTCTCCAACAGCAAATCCATACAAGAAGAAAGGAATACAGCAGACCTCGAATAGGTCCGGGGCGATTTGGCGGGCCCAAAGCTGCTCCCACGCTACAGGCCCGCCCACGGTCCCTACTTTGGCGAAAATCAGAAAGTTTGCCCTCGTGCGGCCAATGGGGTCGGTATGGACTGCAATGCCTTCCATGCGGTCTTCTCCTGCTCTACCACCATGAGGGTGGCCAAGGGCCTTCGTAGCCTGGTGGTGGACTCGTCGAGTATGATGCAGCGCCTTTTGAGGCGTTGCAGTGCGGGCGCTTGCCGGTTTGGATGGGCGCGCGCCACAACCGGCGGAAGCTGGGCGAATCCCGCTTCGCGGGACCGGGTGCTAGGCGCGCCGGCCCCCGATCTGGAGGCTCTTCCCGGTCGCCATACCCTTGTCCCGGACGCGGGATACGGTTCCGTACATCCGGTCGTAGTACTGCGTGGCCCGTCCAATGGCTTTGCGGGTCAACGATTCGCTGAATCCTCGTCCGAGGATCGGCGCGGGCAGACTTTCCCAGCTAGACCTGTAACCTCACCAGCTTCCAAGGCCGTTCTACGCCGTCCCAACCAGATGGGCTGCATGTGACTAGTTCTAGGTGGTCGATCCGCCCCTCCACAACGCACACGGCAAAGTCGATGCCAAAATCAACTCCTTCCATTTCAACGATATGGCCCCTGCACTCATAGATCCCATCGGCAAGTCGCCGTCCTGAGCTGTGTCTCAGATCCACGAATCGCCCAACCCCAGTATTGTCGCGGCTGATAATTTCAAGGTCCTGGAAACTCAGGCGAGGCCAGTGCTGAGACGCCACACACTCAAAGCAGGCGCGCTCTAAAGCTGTAAAGTCATTCATTATTTCAGACCCAATCGCGAAGCCGACCCAAGGATGACTAGCCCGCGAGCACCGGATTCAACCCATCCGGATCCACCCGCCCAACAGGGTCACCGCCGGCATAGCCGTAGTGATTCCACCCACCAGCAAACCCAATCGGATCCCGCGCCAGCCAGCGCCCCAGCCCCGCGTCGTACTCGCGGGCGCCAAACCGCACCAGCCCGGTCCGCCGATCCCACAGCCCGCCGGCAAAGCCGAAGGGATGCACGCTGCTCCCGCCCGCCGCGACCGTCGCCACGCCCCAGGGGTCGTACTCGACCGCCTCGACCGCCAGGCAGCTGGCGAGATCCACCGTCCGCACCACGCTGCCGACCTGGTCGTGGACCAGCAGGTAACTGCCGGTTACTGCACCGGTGTTGGGGTCGAAAGTCAACGCGACGTCAGGCGAATGCCCCGAACTCGCGTACAGGTAGCGCGACCGGAGCGCGCCGCTGGCGTTGAGCTCGGCGATGACCCGGGGCTGGCCGTCATAGACCCAGCTGCGATCTTCCAGAACGGCGCCGCTGGCGTCCTTCGCCACGGCCCGGACCCTGCGCCCAGCGGGGTCTAGGCCGTAGGCTACGGCGGTTTCGCCGGCTTGGCCAGGGTTGATCTGGGCGCTGCGCAGACGTTTCGGCGCGGAAGCATCTCCGGCAGAAGCGGAGGAGGATGGGCGAATCCCGCTTCGCGGGACCGGGTGCTAGGCGCGCCGGCCTGCCGGCCTCTGCGCCCGGAGACGCGGGCGGGGCGGCGGGGGTTTGGGCGGAGACAGCGCTGGGTCGCCCCGCCCGCGCCTCCGCCCTGCGGGTGACGCCCCCTTTCGCGGTGGGG
>JBIKTV010000624.1:0-3136 GCA_044347905.1 Myxococcota bacterium | reverse complement strand
AGGTGACTTCGCCGCTGCGCCGCTATGCCGATCTGCTGGCCCATTGGCAATTGGCGGCCCACCTGCGAGGTCAGGCGCCGCTGAGCGCCGCGGACGTGCAAGCGCGGCTGGTGTTGGCGGAGGCCGGCCAGGGGCTCAGGCGCTCCGTGCAGCGCCGCGCCGATCGCTATTTCAAGCTGCTGCTGCTCGCGTCCCAGCCCCCGGGCCAGCGGCTCGATGCGCAGATCGTCCGGCCCCTCTCGCCGGGGGCGCTGGCGTTTGTGCCGGCCCTTGCGATGGAATTGCCCCTGCGCCAGCGAACTTGCAGCGCGGGCGAGTGGGTGCAGCTGCGCGTCAAGTCGGTCCACCCGCGCGCAGACAAGCTAGAGGTCGATCTGATCTAAGCCGGCCGGCTGCGGACCCTGGCGCCGCGACCGCAGCGGATTACCTTGGGGGAGCGGCGCGGTCGCTGTGGGGTGTGTTGTGGTCGAGCGATTTCCGGATGAGCCTGAACTGCCTGTTCACACGCATGAATTGTCCGGCGCGGCCGACCAGCCCTCGCCGCCCGCGATCGACGCCCTGGCGCCGGCCATCCTCATCGCCGCGCCGGTGCTGGAAGACGGCTTTTTTGCCCACGCGGTGATCCTGCTGGTCGATCGCGGCGAACACGGCGCCGGCGGCATGGTATTAAACCGCGTCGCGCCTGTGGATTTGGACTCTCTGCTGCAGGCGGGCGGGCTCGACCACGCTCCGGGCGGGCCGCAGCCGGTGTGGATCGGCGGCCCCGTGGCCCCAGAGGCCGGGCTGGTGCTGTATCTGGACGAAGGGGGCCCGCGCTACGAGCACGACTTGGAGGTGATGCCGGGGCTGCGGTTGTCCGCGTCCATGGCGGTGCTGCGCGACATCTCCCACGGCAAAGGTCCTAAAAAGTTTGGTCTTTTCCTTGGGCGTGCCGGCTGGGGCCCAGGGCAGCTGGAGCGCGAAATCGCCGAAGGCGCCTGGCTGAGCTGCGAACCGCGCCTGGATCTGCTGTTTGGCACCGCCACCGACGACGTCTGGCGCCAAGCCCTGCAGGCGATTGGCCTGGACGAAGCCCACCTGTTCCGCGGAATTGCCGAGGCGTAGCGCAAGGTTGAGGCGCGGGGAGCCAAAGCGGGGGGCCAGGGCTCGCCGCGGCGCTGCCGGCCATGGAAGCAGAGACTTCGCGCCAATTGACCGGGCCAACAGGGGGACATCCTGCGGGGCCGGAGCGCTTGCGGCCCACCCATTCAGTTTAGACTTGGGGGGCAGGGGCGCGGGGCCAGGTTTTCCGGGTCCATTCGATGGACCCTGGAATTGGAACCGCGCCCTGGCGCCGCGCCCGCGGTTGTGCGCCCCGGCGTTTGCGGCGACAATGGCGTGTCCTGCAACTCCGCGCCCCAGCGCGCCCAACGCCCGTCGCCGTGCCCACCGTGACCCAGCCTCGCACAGGTCCATTGCCGCCGCTGTTGCAACGCTTCGTTTTCTCTTGGGAAACGATGCATACCATCTTGGGCGGGCGCTCGGCCATCGACCTTTCGCACCTGCGGCTGTCCGGCCAGGGCGAAGAAGAGGCGTACAACTTTCTGGCGCGCTACGGCTATGACATTCGCCTGCCCGCCCATGCCCGCGACGTCGAGTTTATCCGCGTGGAGGGCTTGGGTTTTCTCCGCGGCGTGGTGGTCGCCGGCATTGACGAGCTTGAGGTGCCCACCGAGCTGGACTCGCTGCCCATCCTGGACGTCATCCGCCTTGCCGCCGGCGAGGGCCGACCTGCCGCCGGGGCGCTAGGCGATGAGAGGCGCGCTTTTGACCTGCGCATGGCCTGGGCCTGCACGCTTTTGCGGGTGATGCACACCATTGCCCACGCCAATAACTACTTTCAAGACAACTACTACCGCGAAATCCGCGCCAAGATTCTGGATCGCTTTATCGCCCAGGTACGCACGGGCGAAGACGGCAGTCAGTACCTGCACAGCAAGACCATGGACGTGCCGCTGGTGCGCTTTGAGATCAAAGAGACCAAGCCGCTGCGATCCGTGGTGGTTAAGCTCCTCCAAAAGCAGGAGAATGTCGCCTACGACCTGTTTGATCACATCGGCGTGCGCATGATCGTGGAGAAGCCGGTGGACGCGCTGTTTGCCGTCCGGGCCCTGCGCGAAGAGCACACGATCATGTTCCCCAACATCAAGCCGACGCGCTCGCGCAACACCCTGATGGATCTGGAGGGCTACGACGCCCACGTGCGCGACTGCCTGCGGCGCTATCAGAAGTGCGAGCTGGATGAGCTGCAAACCGTGGCGGCGATTCAAGATTTTGACCAGAAGCCCGTGAGCACCGAGCAGGTCGACTGGAACCCGTACTCCAGCGACAAGTATCGCTCGATCCAGTTCACCTGTCGGCAGATGATTCGCTTTGAGAATCCGCTGTTTACTCGGTTGCAATCGGCGCGGCAAGTGGCGCAAAAGCACCTCAAAGGCGCGGCGCTGCAGGAGATGTTGGCGGCCCTGCCCACCGCGGGAATTGAGCAGGAGATCCAGTTCTTTTTTCCGTATGAAGTGCAGGTGATGGACATCGCCTCGTACAAGGCTGCGACGGAAGGGCGCGCCAGCTATGCGGAATACAAGGCGAGGCAGATCGCCAGCGTGCGCCAGCGGGTCATGCCGCGGGTGCTAGAGCTGCTGGGCCGCAGCGAATTGGCGGATCCGGTGGCGGCTGTGTCGGCGGTGGCGGGGTCGGCGGCGCGCGGCGGGGCCCACCAGCCCTTTGACAAGCGGCGCCTGGCGGTGACCGGGCTGTTGCCCATGGGCAGTGCCGAGGATCTCCGCCAGCTGATCGCCTCGCGAGAGCTGGGTTAGAAATCGCAAATGATCATCCAACATAAGGAGTTCAGCGACTGGCCCGCCGATGGCCGCGCCCGCTTGCGCCACCTGCAGAGCGGCGATCGCGGCGACGGTCTGTGCGATTACGCCCAGGCGGTGGCGCTGCTGGATCAGCTGAGCGAGCGGCCGCCCCAAGCCCCCGACGTGCTGCTGTGGCTGGAGCATCCGCCGGTGGTCACCCTGGGGCGGAGCGGCGGCGAAGAAAGCTTGCTGGGGCGGCATTGGCGCTCCCCCCAGGGCCAGCTGCAAGAGGTGGA
>JBIKTV010000175.1:0-10953 GCA_044347905.1 Myxococcota bacterium | reverse complement strand
AATTCGTCAGCCTGCCAGGTCTGCGCATCGCCGCCGCGCTGAACTGCCCGCCGACCCAGCGATCGCGCGGGGGTCAGCTTGCCCATCAGCGCCTCCGCCACCTGCTCGGTCGCCCTGTGCAGGCGCAGGCCATTCCAGCCGTCAAACCGCGGATCGTCGTCGGCGCCCCACGGCGTCACGGTCAGGGCCAGCACCTTGAGCCCAGCGGCATGGGCGGCGGCAATCAGCCGGGTCAGCGACCAAATCGTGCTCTCCGGGGCCCCGACAGAATTGAGCCCGCCTTGCAGCAATATCCAGCCTTTCCCATCGGACATGGCCTGGAGAAGCGCGCGCTGGTTGATCACTTGGCTCTGGAGATTGCCCAAGAGCTTGGCGGCGCCGGCCCCCACCTCGCCGCGATTGATCACCTCCAGATCCTTGCAGCCGTAGTGCAGAAACTGGCCAAAGTTGCCGGCGTAGTATTTGGAGATCGACCCGCCGATGACCACGGCCTTATGCGGCCGATCGGTGGTCCAGGGCCCAGGGGCCGCCCTTGCTGCGGTGGGCAGGGCGATCGCGGCGGCACAATTCAGCGCGGCAAGCCAGGCAAAGGCGGCGACTCTCACGGGCGAAATCTCCGCAGGGCATCGGCGCAATCCTTGACCATCGCTGGCAAATCGCTGGATGGCTGCACGCCAAGCACCGCGCGCATCCGCGAAGGCTCAGACACCAGCGCGGCGATATCGCCCTCGCGCCGGCCGACGATCTGCCGGGGCACGGCGAGGCCAAGGGTCTTCTCCACCTCCTGCAGCACCTCGAGCACGGAATGACCGCGGCCTGAACCGACGTGAAAGACCTGAAACAGCGGCTCACCGGCGCGGAACTGCTGGATCGACAATTCTGCTGCGGCGATAAGGGCTTGGGTAACATCGGCGATGTGGACGTAGTCGCGAAGGCAGGTCCCGTCCGGCGTGGCAAAGTCCGCACCAAAGACCTTCAGCTCCGGCAACTCTTGCCAAGCCGCGCGAATCGCCAGGGGAATCAAGTGCGACTCCGGGTCATGGCGCTCCGCACAGCCGTCTGCGGCGCCGGTGACGTTAAAGAAGCGCATGGCCGCCCCGGCAATTCTCCCGGTGGACACGGCAGCGGCAAGGGTTTGTTCCGCCTGCCATTTGCTCAGGCCGTAGGGGCTCTCTGGGGCGATCGCCGCGTCCTCATCCAGCTTCTCCGCGCCGCCTTGCTCAGAGCCCAGCACCGCGGCCGAGGAAGCCAGCACCAGCGCCTGCACCCCGGCCTGCACGCACGCATCGACGACCACTTGGGTACCGCCGGCGTTGACCGACTGATAAAGCTCAGGGAAATGCACCGATTCGCCCACGAGGATCAGGCCAGCGAGGTGAAACACCGCGTCCGGCGCCTTGCCCAAGGTCTGCAGAGCCAGGGCCACGCCCTCTGCATCGCGGACATCGCAGCGGATGAGCGGCACGTGCGCCGGCAGGGAATCGGCATGCCCCCGCGACAGATCATCCAGGGCCACCACCTGCACGCCTTGGCGCAACAGCCGCTGGACGAGCGTGGAGCCGATAAAACCGGCGGCGCCGGTGACGAGGGCAGATTTGAGGGGTCGGGTGGGCACAAGGTCCTCCTCGCGGGGCCCCGCAGGTAGCATTGCCCAGGAGGCCTGTCAAGCGCGCCGGCCCGGCCATCTGCGCCGTCTCGCTAGGTAATTGCAGGCGAACCGGCCGGTTTTTGCAGCGGCCCTTGGCGCCTTTGCCCCGTTCTGTGCTAGCTTAGGCGCTGTGTTCGCGCCTCTCACCCCGTCCGCAGGAGCCTGCATGCACCACCGCAACAGCGATATCATCTACGACTGGAACGAGGTCAAGCGCCTTTCTCCGCCGATCCGCCCTGGTTTCAAGCTTGTAGACGAGACGCTGCGCGACGGCATCCAGTCGCCCTCCATCACCAATCCGCGCATCGAGCAGAAGCTAGAGCTGCTCCACTGCATGGCGAATTTGGGCATTCACGTCGCCGATGTGGGCTTGCCGGGCGCCGGTGCCCAGGCCGTGGCCGATGTGACGCGCCTCGTGGAAGAAATCCGCGACCACCGCCTGCCGATCGAGCCCAACTGCGCCGCGCGCACCCACCGCGCCGACATCCAGGCCGTCATCGACATCACCCAGAAAACCGGCGTGCCGATTGAGGTCTGCGCGTTTTTGGGCAGCTCGCCGGTGCGGCAACTGGTGGAGAACTGGGACATCGCCCACATGACCCGCTTGGTGGTGGAAGCCGCCGACCTGGCCGTCAAGAGCGGATTGCCCTTCAGCTTTGTCACGGAAGACACCATCCGCTCGCACCCCGACACCCTGCGGGCGCTGTTCAAAGCGGCGATTGACCACGGCGCGACCCGGCTGATTCTCTGCGACACCGTGGGCCACGCCACCCCGGATGGCCTGTATAACCTGCTGGAATTTACCCGTTCAGTGGTGGCGGAGACCGGCTGTCACGTCGAGCTCGACTGGCACGGCCACAACGATCGCGCCCTGTCTCTGCCCAACTCCCTGTCTGCCCTAGAGTTTGGTTTCGATCGCGTCCACGGCACTTGCCTGGGGGTGGGCGAGCGCGTGGGCAACACTTCGATCGATCAGGTGCTGCTCAACCTGCGCCTGCTGGGCGTGTGGGAGAAGCCGCTGCACGATCTGCGCCACTATGTCGACGCCTGTTCGCGCTACCTGGGCGTGCCGGTGCCGCATAATTACCCGGCTTTTGGCACCGACGCCTTCCGCACCGCCACCGGCGTTCATGCCGCGGCCATCGCCAAGGCGCTCAAGCAGGGCCGTCGCGATCTGGCGGACGCGGTCTACAGCTCCGTGCCGGCCCATGAAGTCGGCTGCCACCAAGTGATCGACATCGGCTTCTACAGCGGCAAGGCCAATGTGGAAGTCTGGCTGATTGAACACGATCTGGAGCCGACCGAAGCGCGCGTCCAGGCGGTGTTGGCGCGGGCCAAAGCCGGCGACGCGACCTTGAGCGATGCGCAGATCTTTGAGGCCCTGGCCCACGCTGCCGACGCGGCGAGCCAAGGCCAGGCTGGATAGCCCATGGGCGAGCCTCCCAAGACAATCGCCAGCGAGTTCCCGGTGTTGGTGGTCGGGCTGGGCCACGTAGGGGTCGCCGTTGTGCACCGGCTGCGCGCGCTGGGTGTGCCGGTGCGCACCTTGATGACGCCTACGGAGATCGCCAGGCAGGCCAGTGAGTTGCAGGGCCTGGGCGTCGAAATCGTCGCGGCGACAACGTCCTGGGAGAATGACCTGGCCCGCCAGGATTTTTCGCGGGTGGGTGCCGTCGTGTTGGCGGCGGACAACGACTCCAGCAACGTGGACGCGTGCCTGCTGGTGCGGCGTTCTAGCGGCGAAGTTCCTTTGCTGGTGCGGGTTTCCGACCCTACCCTGGTGCGCTTTCTGCGCATTTCTGTGCCGCGGGTAGAGCCGTTTTCCATGGGATCGGTCACGGCGCCCGTCGCCGCGGACATGGCCCTGCAGCTGCTCGGCCGCTCCGCGCCGCCGCCGCAGATCGACCGGCCGTTGCCCCCCGCGGTGCGCGCCCGCGCCGTGCTGATGGCGGTGGCCCTGGGGGCGCTGCTGGTGCTGGTAGGTGGCTCGATCGCCCTGGCCAATCTCCTGCAACTGCGCGGCATCGCTGGGGTTGGCACGATTCTTGCCTCGGTTCTGACCGGCTCCACCCCCGCGCTCAAGGTCGACGGGGCGGCGCGCTGGCTGCAGGCGCTGCTGGCGGTGGCCGACCGGGTGGCGCTGGTCGCGGCGATGGCTCTGGTCCTCGATTGGATTTTGCCCAAGCGTTTTGCCGGATTGGCCCAGCCCGTTCCGGTGAACCTCCGCGGCCATGTGGTGGTGCTGGGCGCCGGCAACGTGGGCATGCGCGTGGCCGAGCTGCTCCACCAGCGCCGCGTGCCGGTGGTGGTGATCGAGCGCGACGGCAATCTCAAAAATGTCCAGCGTTTGCGTGCCATGGGCCTGCCCATCATCGTCGGCGACGCCACCGTGGATGAGGTGCTCGATCTCGCGGCGGTGTGGCGCGCCGGGGCCGTGCTGGCGATGACGACGACCGACGCGGTCAACCTGCACGTAGGCCTGCAACTCAGCGATCCCAAAGTGGCTATCCCCACAGTGGTGCGGCTCTTGTCGCCCGAAATGGCCGAGCACGCCGCCCGCGCCGCCGCCCTGAGCCCGCTGTCGCCCGTGGCAGAGACGGCCAACTTTGTGTGCCGCACCGCCGAGCGCATGCGCGCAGAACGGCAAAAGCCCCGCGAGACCGTGACGATCGCCCCGACCCCGGATCCCGGCCGGCCGATGGGGCGCTATGCCGGCATTGAGTTTGAAGCCGGGCGCACCGCCGATGGCCACCTGCGCGATTCTGGGATTCGCGAGGCTACGCAGCGGGTTCGCCAGCCGTCGAGTCCGCGGGTGCCGCAGTCCACTCATACGCCGCGCGAGTTGCAAGCCTTGGATACCAAAGCTGAACAGCGGCCTGAGCCCCGGCCAGATTCGCGCTCCATGGAGCCCAAGCCCGAAGCCAAGGCGGAGGCAAAAAGCGATGCCAAGGTCGAGACAAAGTCAGAGCCCAAGCCCGCCGCCGCTGGCGAACCTCGCGATGCAGCCAAGACTTGAGCGCACCGGCGAGATTCACTCGTCGGATGCCCATGCGCTGCTGGGTAGATCGCCAAGCTCACCGATGCGGATTCGCGTCGACGCGCCGGCAACACAGCGATTCTTTCGCTGTGACCGGCGCCCTAAGCCCTGGCAAGGTCTGGTGTTTGCTCGGTTGGCCCCGCTGATCATCGGCGCCTTTTTGGCCATCCCCCACGCCCGCGCGACAGAGGCCCCCCTGCTGCCCGCCGAGGTGACCAGCACGCAACTGCCCAGCGATGCAGAGCTTTCTGACTGCTGGGCCCGGGTGCTGCTGCGGGCCAACCCCGGGCCGTTTCAGTATCTGGCCTATGAGGTGACGGATCGCGGCCCTGCCGGCGTCGTGACCCAAGTGCGCGGTTTTATGGGCCGTTCCGATGTGCAGACCCGCACAGAGCTGCTGCCCAAAAGCGAATTGCGCAGGCTTTTTGGCCATCTGCGCGACCTCGGCGCCTTGGAGCTGGCCACGGTGCTGCCGCGCGACGCCAAGCCCGGCGCAGAGCCGGCGCAAACCGCGAAACCCAAGGGGAAAGCTGCGCTCAAGGCCAAGGCCAAGCAGACCGGCATCCTGGAGCTCGCTGGCTGGGACTACACCCTGGGGCCGCCTCAAAGCGCCGAGCCGATCTACGAGCTGTCTTTCCGCCTGGGCGGCCGAGAGAACACCGTGCTGGTGCCGTCGCCCTTTGGCCGCGCCGACCGGCGATATGCCAGATTTATTGAGGTTTTGCGCGCCCTTGCCGTGCGAACCACCGGCGAGATCCCCTACCATGCGCCGTTGGGCAGTGCGGGGGTCGCCGGCTACCTGTTCATCGACTCCGTGCCCTCTGGATCCGTGACGGTGGACGGCAGCAAACTTGGCGATACAACGCCGATTTTTGCCTACGCCGTGGCGCCGGGCTCCCACACCGTGGTGGTGGAGAATGAGCGCTTGAAGCTGCGCCACGAGGTCAAGGTCAAAGTGCAGGCCGGCATGACCACATCTGTGCAGGTGGAGCTGCAGTGAGCGACGACACGCCAGCTGAATCCTTTGACTTTGAAGGCAGTTGTGCGCCAGTTGCCGCGCTTTGGTCGCGCATGCTTTCGGCAATTCCGGACCCGCACGTGCGGCTCAGGCGCATTGCCCGGCTGGTGCAGAGTGAGCCGCCAGAGCACCTGGCCTGGGTGCTGGAAGCCGCCGCGCGCGGGGCCGTGACCAACGACTGGCGCGCCCTGTATGTGGGCATGAGCCATTGGATTTTGCACGCCAGGCCGCGACCGCGCTTCCCCGTGGGGCACTGGCCGCTGCCGGCGGACGAGCTTGCCCCGCCCGGCGCGGTGGTCGCCCTGGCGATCGGTGAGGCGCGGCAACATCGCTTGAGGTTTGCCGAATTTGCCCTGCGCGAGGCCTTTGCCCGCGTGACCCCGCGCGACGAGCAGTTGGCGCCGCTGCACCCGTCCGTCGACAAGCTGGCCCTGGGCGTGCGGCGCGAAAGGGCCCGCGGAACCGACCAGAATCAGCTGCAATTCCTGCTCTTGGACACGACGCCTGCCGTGGTCCAGATCCTCGCCGACAACCCGCGGGTCACAGAGCCGCTGGCCGTGCAGATCGCCAGCCTGCGCTCGCAAAATCCCTATGCCCTTCAAGCACTCCTGATGGTTCCGCGCTGGCTGGGCAATGAGCGGGTGGTTGAAGCGGTGGCGCGCAATCCCGGTGCGCCCGCTTGGCTGATTCTGCTGGTGGCGCCCTTGCTGAGCCGGCGCTTGCAACAGGCCTTGGTCCATGTGGAGTGGCTCACCCGCGATGTCCGCGAATTGCTTTCTGATTGGCACGGCGGCCTGATCCACGACGCGGTGTACGGCGACGGCCACTTGGGCACTTTTGAGGTCGACACGAGCCTGGACGCGGCCCCCGACCCGCAGCAAGCCCTGGCCGAGCTGATCGCCCCCGCGCCCGACCCGGAGGCCGACTAACATGCGCCTGCGCCTAGAGGTCTTCCCCCGCCCAGATCTGCTCGACGCCCAGAGCCGCGCGGTGCTGCACGCCGTGCAGTTGCAGGGTTTTGCCCAAGTCAGCGCCTTGCGCGTCGGCCGAAGCATAGAGCTGGAGCTCGCCGTGGACAGTCGCGCTGAGGCGGAAGCCTTGGTCGGCGAGCTGGTGACGGCGCTGCTGGTCCACCCGGTGACTGAGGACTGGCGGCTGGTTTGGCCCGGCGATGAAGCGGAGAATTCGTGATTGTCGTTGTGCAATTTCCCGGCACCACCTGCGATCGCGAGACAGTGGCGGCCCTTGAAGCGCTGCGTCCCGGCCAGGTCCTGCGCCAGTGGCACGGCGACGAGGCCTTGCCCGCAGAGACCAAGCTGGTGGTGCTGCCCGGGGGCTTTTCCTTTGGCGACTACTTGCGCGCAGGGGCCTTGGCGGCGCGCTCGCGGGTCATGGAGGCCCTGCGAGATCACGCGGCAATTGGCTGCCAGGGCCGCGGCGGCTGGGTGCTGGGCATCTGCAACGGCTTTCAGATCCTCGCGGAGTCCGGGCTGCTGCCGGGGGCGCTGCAGAGAAACCACGGCCTGGATTTTGTCTGCGATACCGTTGGCCTTTTGGTGCAGGGCGGCCCCCAAGCGATGGTCGAGGCGCTGCCGCTGGACACCCCGCTGCGCCTGCCTATCGCCCACCGCGACGGCTGCTATGTGGCCGATGAGCCGACCTTGCAGCAATTGGCTGCCGAGCGGCGAATTCTCCTGACCTACAGCGACGCCGGAGCGGCCCAAGGCGGCAATCCCAATGGCTCGGACCGCAACATCGCCGGAATCTGCAGCGCCAATCGCCGGGTGCTGGGCCTGATGCCGCATCCCGAGCGGGCCTTTGGCGATTGGCACCTCAACCAAGACGGAAAACGCTGGCTACAGGCGCTATTAGCTGCGATAGACGCCGACTCGGAAATCCACCGCCCTCAAGACGACAGCGCCCGCCACTTGCGCGCCTGAGCGCTCCACAGGTACAGCAAGCCGTCGCGGCCCAGGCCCAACAGGTCATCGCCCATGAGCCAGATGCCTTCCAGGTCGCCCTCTCGGTCGATGTAACTGCTTGCCACGCCGCTGTAAACTCGGCCGTCGCGGTCTAGACCGTACCACACGCTGCCGTTGGCGCGGACTTCGCGGACCCCGGTGGCGATCGCTTGGCCGCCGTTGTCCCACTGGCCGTTGCGAAAGCGAAAGAGGCTGCCGTCGCGGTCGTCCAGGGCATAGAGCACGCCGTGGGAGGCCTGAAGGGAGCCGCGGATCGGCCGGGTCGACAGGGGCAGCGCCTTGCCGCCGCGCACCGCGTGAACCACGCCAGAAGCGTCAAGCAAGTACAAAACGCCGTCGCTCGCCTCGACATCGCGGGCCGGCCCCACGCCGCTGGGGGTCCACTTGCCCGTGGCCTTGTCATAGGCCAAGATGTTGCCTTCCGCATCCGTGGCCCACACTTGACCAGTGATGTCATCGACATCCATCGCTGAGGCGCTGCCCACGTCGTAGTAACGCGCGCCGCTGCGAAGCCACAGGTGGCGGTTGGCCCCCAGCACCAGTTGCGGGAAGTTCTGTTCGATGTACTGAACGGCCTTGGGGCGATCCGCCTCAGCAGTGGCGGCCAGCGCGGCGGCTAAGGAGTCGTTGAGCCAGGTCGGGTCGCCCACACCGCTCAGCACCACCCGACCGCCGTGCGTCATCGCCGAAAACAGCGCGCACAACACGCGCTTGCCTTGATCGGCCGGGAAGCGCTTCTCCACATCGCCGATCACCCGCCGCACCAGCAGGGACATCGCCGCACTGCTGGGCGCCCCCTTGCCCTTGGGGCCGGCGTTGGAGATCGCGTGGCCCAGATCGCTGCGCTGTTCGGCAAAAGCCCGCACCAAGTTGACCGGCCGGGCAAAGGCCAGCGACTGCGAGTTGCGCCGGATGTAGGTGTTGATGCCCACAAGGCGCCCCTCCATGTCGAGCAAGGGGCCGCCAGAATTACCTGGATTAATCGCCGCTTCTGTCTGCAGCGCATTCTTGCGGATGGCCGAGATCGACCCCGACGTCAGGGTCCACGCCAGCCCCTGGGGATTGCCGATGGCCACCACGTCTTGGCCGACCTTGACGGCGTCTGAATCGCCCCAGGTCACGGTGGGATAACCGCCCTTGCGCTCTGGCAATTGTAGAATGGCGATGTCGTTCTCTTGGTCGACGCGCAGCACCCGCGGCTGCAGGGCCTTGGCGCGGTGACTCTCGATGTACTGGCCCAAATCCTCTTCAACAATCCGCTCTTTGGGGTCATAGAGGAACACCGCGAATAGCCGCGCCGACGCCGCCGCAGCGATGACGTGGTAGTTGGTGATCAGCAGGCCTTTGGAATCAATGACGATGCCCGAGCCGATCTCCGTGCCCTGGGGCGTGACCAGCACCACCAGCGCCGTCGCAGGCGCGCATTTGTCAAAGACTTCTGATTTGTTCAGCGCCGCCGCCGGGCTCACCAGCCCAGGGCTCAGCGCCGCGGCACAGGAAACCAGCAGGGCGACGATCAGGGGCGTCCAACGCCCGGGCCCTTTCCGTTGGGCCAGAACGGTCTGCGGGGCCACGGAGTCAGACGGCATCGGTTCACCTCTGGGCAGCAACGCCGCTCGCGCCGCGGCCATTCAAAAAACGGTAGGTCGGCGCAGGCGCTGCGTCAAATCGCCGCGGAGCTACCGGCCGATGCGCTGGAGCAGCCCTGTGTGCACTGGGCAATCCGCGCCCTTGGCCAGGGCCTGCTGAACAAACCAACCGTTGCGCCACGGCCATTCCTTGACGGCGCCGCGATAATCGCCAATCGCCAGGCTGTATTGGCACAGGCGCTCGACCAGTGGCTGCAGCTCCAGCTCAGCGCCACAGGCGGGACCGGCCAGCGCCAGCAGCTCCGCGCAGAGGTCGCTCAATTGCCCGCGGTGGAGCAGCACGACCTGGCCGACGCTGCAGCCGTACACCTGGCACATCAGGCCAAAAGCGCAGTTCCACAGCAGCTTTTCGACCTCGACGTCGGCAAATTCCCCAGGCGCGACCGCCATCGCCGGCAGGCCGAGCTGGGCAAGCCACTGCGCCATCGCCTGGGCCTGCGGGCCGGTCAGGGGCGACGTCCCGCCCGGCAAAGGCGCATCGCCGCGCTGGCCCACCGCAAAAAACAGCAGCCCGCGGGTAGCGTTATCCAAGCCCTGGCGGCCAAGCCACGGCCGGAGCATGCCGTTCTGCAGGAACACGAGGTCGGCGCGGCGATGGGCCGGCACCCGCTGCACCACGGCGTCCAAGTCGTCATTGCGCACGCAGACGGCAATCGGCGGGCCAGCCGGGGCCTTTAGCGCTTGCCAGCCGTCCAGCCGGGTCAACAAAGGCACATGCAGACCGCGCAGTTGGCTCTGCTGCACCAGCGCCGTGCCAATGCGACCGCCGCCGATGACCAGCGCGTGTGGGATGCCGCCGTCCATGCCCTGCCCTCGCGCGCCACGCGGACGCGGCTGGATCATCGCACCGCGGCCAGCGATCGCGCCAGTGTCACCGGGAAAATTGCGACTTTCCATGGGATTATGCGGCGTCAGTCGACCGGCGAGCGAGGATCGGCTAGCCTGCAAAACCGGACCAATCCGGTCGGCTTTGAGCCGCAGCAGGTGGGCATGTTGAGCATCGAAAAGCAGTTGCGGGCGCTGGGCGGCGACACCAAGCCGAGTGGACGCCCCAGATCCTTGGCTTTTTACGGCAAGGGCGGCGTGGGCAAGTCGACCGTGGTGTCCAACCTGACGGCGACCCTGGCGCAGCGCGGCCGCAAGGTGCTGCAGGTGGGCTGCGACCCCAAGCGCGACAGTTCGCGCAATCTGATCAAGACGTTTCCGCCCATTACCCTGATGGATCTGCTGGCCGCCGGGCGCTCAAACCTGGCGCCGGAGGATCTGATCATGGACGGCGGGGCGGGCGTCGAGTGCATCGAGGTCGGCGGGCCCAAGCCCGGGGTCGGCTGCGCGGGGCGAGGTCTGGGGCGGCTGTTTGAAGAGCTGGAAGGCATGGAGGTTTTTGACCGCGGCTACGACTACATCTTCTACGACGTGCTGGGCGACGTGGTCTGCGGCGGCTTTGCCGTGCCCATGCGCGATGGCTACGCTGAAGAGGTCTACGTGGTCACCTCCGGCGAATTCATGAGCCTTTACGCGGCCAACAACATCGCCCGCGGCATCGCCAACTACGCGGAGCAGGGCGACATTCGCATGGGCGGGCTCATCGCCAACGTCAAGGACCTGGCGTTTGACCG
>JBIKTV010000014.1:0-29920 GCA_044347905.1 Myxococcota bacterium | reverse complement strand
GGGCCGCAGGCGCTCCGGCCCCGTGGTTTCTCCCCCGCAGGCGCTTTGGCCATCTCCAAGCTCTTGCTCTCCGGGGCCGGCAGCGCCGCGGCGTGCGACGGTTCCCTGTTTCGGAACCTCACCCGGTCAAGTATACTGGGGCCATGGTGCGACTGCTGTGGCCAACCAGAGTGCGTTTCTTGCTGGGGCTCGCCGCGGTGCTGAGCCTCGCCTGGACGCCCTACCGCACCAGTGTCAGCCAATGCACCGTGCGCTGGTACGGTGAGGCGCCCGGCCAAGCGGCACTGCTGGCCCCGACCACCTTGACCGTACAGCTCGATCCCCGCGGCGTGAGCGGCGTCAGCGCCGCCGATCTGCGCCAACAGCTCAGCTTGGCCTTGCAGGCCTGGAACGAGGTGCGCTGCCCAGTCGACAGCCCCGATCCGGCTCCCCTCGCCGTGACCTTGAGCTTGGGCGATTTCGCTACCCCCACGGCGATCGGCGCCGCCTGCTCGGCCACGGACAGCACCGGAGCGTGCACTGGCAAGACGGGCAACGGCAACTTTGTCCACGTGATCGACGACCCCGACCAGTGGCCCTACGGCAACAGCGTTTTTGCCCTCACCGTGCTCACGTACAACACCTGTACGGGCGAAGTGGTCGACGGCGATATCCTCTTGGACGGCGGCAACCACCAGTTCTGCAGCGGCGGCTGCGGCGCCATCGCCCAGGACCTGCGCAACACCTTGACCCATGAGGTCGGCCACTTGCTCGGCCTCAACCACAGCGACCAACCTCTCGCCACCATGTACTTCAGCGCCCCGGCCGGAGAAGTGCTCAAATCCTCGCTGTTCTTGGATGACCGCTTGGGAATTTGCGCGATGTACACCGGCGGCTGCGGCCCCCAGCACAGCTGCCAGCCGGCGAGCCCCGCGCCACCGGTAGACGACGGCGGCTGCTCCGCTTCGCCTCAGCGCTCCGCTTGGGGCCCCTGGGCCTTCGCCTTGGGGGCGAGCTTGATCGCGGCGCGGATGCGGCGGCAGCGCCGGGGAAAATGGGAGACAGCGCCTTGAAACAACTGCACATTGACGTCATCCACGGCCCCAATCTGAACCTGCTGGGCGAGCGGGAGCCGCATGTCTATGGCCGCCAGACTTTGGCCGAGATCGACGAGCGGCTGATCGCCGTGGGCAGAGAATTGTCTATTACAGTCACAACGTTTCAGTCCAACCATGAGGGTGCTCTGGTGGACCGCATTCAGGCAGGGCGCCAGCAGATGGATGCTTTTCTCTTGAACCCAGCCGGGTATACTCACACCAGCGTGGCTCTGCGCGATGCCGTATTGGCGGCCGCCAAGCCCGTGGTAGAAGTGCATCTCAGCAACCCTGACGCGCGGGAACCGTTCCGGCGCAACAGTTTTTTGGCCGATATCGCATGGGCTCGCATCCAAGGCTTTGGCGCCATGGGGTACGAGCTGGCCCTGCGCGGCCTGGCGGACCACCTGCGGTCCATCGGCTGAAGGCCTCTGCGGACCCCGGGGAATTGCGCAAGCGACCCGCTGCAGCGCTCCTGCAATCAACCTGGCCGCCGACTGGCGCGCCCCATTAGGCGGAAAAGCACTGCTGGACCAGCACCGCCGCCGAGGAACATCAGCACCATGGGCATGATCGACACTTCTCAGTTCCGCAAGGGTCTCAAGATCGAGATCGACGACGCGCCCTGGGAAATCGTGGACTTCCAGCACGTCAAGCCGGGTAAGGGCAGCGCCTTTGTGCGCACCCGCATCAAGAACCTGCTGACCGCGAACACCATCGACAAGACCTTCCGCAGCGGCGACACCGTTGGAGAGGCGGACTGCGAAGAAATCCAGTGTGATTACCTGTACAATGACGGGGAGCACTGGTTCTTTATGAACAACGCCTCGTTTGAGCAGTTTGAAGTGCTGGAAACGGCGGCCGGCGATGCCAAGAACTTCTTGGTGGAAAACCTCAAGGTCGCCGTGCTGTTGTACAAGGGCCGGCCGATCCAGATCGTTCCGCCCAACTTTATCATCGCCAAGCTCGTCGACTGCGATCCGGCGGTTCAGGGCAACACGGCTACGGGCGCGACCAAGCTCGTGACCTTGGAGACCGGCTATAAGGTCGCTGTGCCGCTGTACATCACCATTGAAGACAAGCTCAAGATCGACACGCGCGATGGCCGCTACGTCGAGCGCGCCAACAAGTAAGCCCGCAGGCGGGAGTTTTTCGCCAAGCGCCAGGCCTACCTTTCCAGACGGCAGGGAGCGAACGTGGCCACCCAAGCAACGGAGCCCGGAAAGCCCAAGCGGCTCGCTGAAGCGCTGCTCACCCGCAGCGACATCGGCCAGGTAGAGCTGCGCGAACTGCTGCAGCAGGCCGACCAGTGCGTGCACCAGGGGCAGATCGCCGAGGCGGTGCAGAAATTCCTGTCCGTGGCCGCGTTCTATTCTCTGCGCGCCCAGCCGATGAAGGCGGTGCAGGTGCTGCGCCAAGCCGCGCGTTTGCAGCCCGATGGCGCAGAAGTGCATGTGGCGCTTGGCGAAGCCCTGGGCCAGCTCAAGATGGCGGAGGACGCGGCGCAGGCCTATACCCGCGCGGCCGGTCTGCTGGAGACGCAGCAGCGGATGGGCGAGTGGCTCGACGTGATGCAGCGGTTGCTTGCCCTGGATCCAGAGGATCTGCACGGCCGGTTGAGGCTGGCGGAGGCGCTGTCCAGGGCAGGGAAACCCGCTGAAGCGGCGCAGATTTTTCGCGGTTTGGCCGAGGTGTTGCTGGAGCGGGGCGAGACGGAGGACTGGGAAAAAGTCGCCGAGCGCCTGCTGCACCACGACCCGCTGGACACCACCGCGGCCCATGACCTGGCGTTGCACTATGTGCGCTCTGGGCGCTTTGCCAGCGCGCTGCCCAAGTTGGTGCTGTGCTTTGACGCAGAGCCGAGCGACGCAGAGCTGCTAGAGCTGATCATCGACACCTTGGAGTCGCTGGGCCAAAGAGAGAAAGCTGCGACAATTTGCCGAAGGTTGCTGCAGGGTTATCGCACTACTGGCCTGCGTGCCGAGATGGAGCGGACCTTAGAGCGGCTCTACCACCTGGATCCGGAGGATCCCGAAGCGCGCACCTACATGGGCGTGCTGCAGCCGGCGGTAGAAGGCGGCACACTGCTCGATTTTGACAGCGGTATTCAGCCGGCGCGGCGCGTGGACAGTGGCGCGCACAGTGCCCAGCGGGTGCAGTCCGCGCCGTCTGGCGGCCGTTTGGCGGAGAGGCCGGCGGCAGTGGCCCAAGTTGCGGGGCTGGACAGCGATGACGACGAGATCGGCGCAGCCACGGCGATGCTGGAACGGCCCGGGCAACTGCAGCGGGCGATTTCGCCGCCTGTGCCGCTGGCCAGTGCATCTTCCGCCCGCCACGTCGCCCCAGCCATCGAAGGGCGAAAGACGGTGCCGTCACCGGTAGAATTGCCAGAAGAGGAAGCGGATTTTGACTTTGAAGACCGCACCGTCTTTGAAGGCTCGCCGGCAACCCTTGCCTCGCTCAAGGAGCAAGCGGCCCGCGCAAATCAACCCGCGGCAGTGGCAGCGGCCAGCGGTCTCTCAGGGCCCCAGCCGGTGGTGGCTGCGCGCCAGCGCTCCAATTCGCTGCCGCGTCCGCGCCTCGCCCGCCGCCCGGACACGGTCTCTGAGCTGCCCAGCTCCGTGCGCGACATGAGCAAAGACCTTAGCACGCTTGACTTTTTCATTGAGCGGGGCTTTTACGACTCGGCGGTCGCGCTGCTGGACGAACTGCAACGGCGCCACCCGACCAGCGCCCACCTGCTCACCTATCGGCAACGCATCGAGCGGATGCACCAGGGGTAGGCGATGGCGGAGCACCACAGTGAGCTAGGCGGCATGGAGTCGCGCGAAGCCCTGCTGGACGAAGCAGAAATCGACCTCGCGTTTCTCGAGGCCCAGCTGCGCAGCCGCGAGCGGATGCTGTCTGCCCAGCGCGAAGGCCTGACCCAGCGCGCCAGCTGGCTCGACAATCGCGAGCGCCGCCTAGTGCGCAACGACCTCATGGGCCAACAGCCCGCCGCGCTCACCGGCCTGGGCGAGGGTCGCGCGCTGCAAGACGCCGACGTGGAAGGCTATGTGGCCCGGTCGGCGACCCTGCATCTGGGCCGGGTGGCGCTGTTGGCGGCCCGCGAGGAAATGCTCACCCGGCGCAAGGCCATGGTCAAGGCGCGGCGCGAAGAGCTAGAGTCCTACGAAGAGGCCTTTGCAAAAGCTGAGTTGCGACTATCAGCTCGCGAGCGACTGGTCGCTCATGCCGCCGTGCAGTTGCAGCGCGAGCTGGCGGGGGATGCGCCACTGCCGCCGAGCAACGCCAAGGCGCCGCCGGCCCAAGCGGGAACGCCGCGCGCCATGGCGGAGGAAATGCAGACGCCGCCGCTGACGCCCATGGGGGACAGTCAGCCGATTCTGCCGCCGCGCAGCACCAAGCGCGTCACAGCAACGCCCACTTTCCGCCCGGTGGCCCAACCGGCCGTGGTCGGCGCTGCGGATAGCCTGCTGATGGGCCCGCGCCCCGATGCCACCACCCGCCCTGAGCCCCTGCGCGATGTCGGCCCCGCGGCCCCGCAGGCGCGCAAGCCGAGCACCGCGCCAATCCGCACCCGCGTGCTCGTCGACTCCGACGCGGCCAACGTCGAGCGCCACGCCGACACCGCGGCGATAGAGAGCTCTGAGACGTCAAGCCCCGGGGCGGCCGAGCTTTACCGCCTCACCCAGGCCCGCGGAAAGGGCCAGTCGGCGCAGATGCTGCCCAGCGACCTGCCGGAATCGCCCCCCGATCTGCCCCAGCGCTACCGCGGCACGACCATCAGCGTGATGGGCGCCATGTCGATCGAAGACCTGCCCGTGGCCCGCCGGCAGATCGAGTTTGACCGGCCCGGGCGCACCATCCTGCTGTCATTTGAAGGCTCGCAGCCGACCTTTGCCAAGCGCACGGAGTTGCTGTGGCGCGATCGCGATGGCACCCAGACGCGCTTTGCCGTTCAGGTGCGCCGGGTGATGCCTGCGCCGCCGCGCGGGACTGCGGTGGTGTTGGCGCCCATCGACTGGCTGGAGCAGGACTACGACGCCCTCGCCGCGATTCTGGAGCGCATGCCCTGATCTCCGGGCTGTAGCGCAACTAAGCATCCCCAAGCAAAATCCATTGAATGACAGCCGCCGCCTGCGTTGATCCGTGGGCAGCGCCGCGTTCTGCACGTCCATTGATGTCAGCGGCTGCGCAGGGCCTACCATCCGCCGATCCTGTAGGACTGCGGCCTGCCAAAACGCACAAGGGGTGCCGGCCACCGCGCGCCGACACCCCCTGCAGTTCAACCGCTGGCTTTAGCCGCCGATCGCGTAACCGATGGACTCCAGACCGCGGCTCTCTGGCGAGCCGATCTCGATCTCCATGGTCGTGTACGCGGGCAGACCGGTACCGGCCGGGATCAACCGACCCATGATCACGTTCTCCTTGAGCCCGTGCAGGTGGTCCTTCTTGCCGGCCAGCGAGGCTTCCGTGAGCACCTTGGTCGTCTCCTGGAACGACGAGGCCGAGATGAACGACTCCGTCGAGAGCGACGCCTTGGTGATGCCCAGCAGCAGCGGCTCGCCGACGGCCGGCTTGCCACCGTCTGAGCGGACCCGCTGATTTTCCTCGTCAAACTTGTGCTTGAGCACCTGCTGATCGACCATGAACATGGTGCTGCCCGTCTTGGTCACGCGCACCCAGCGCAGCATCTGCCGCACCACCGTCTCAATGTGCTTGTCATTGATGCGCACACCCTGGAGCCGGTAGACCTCTTGGATTTCGTCGACCAGGTATTTGGCCAGGTCTTCGATGCCCTTGACGTGCAGAATGTCGTGCGGGTTGAGCGGACCGTCCATCAGCGGGTCGCCGGCGCGGACGCGGTCGCCGCTGGCCACCGTGGCGTGCTTGCCCTTGGGGATCAGGTACTCACGGCGATTGGTGCCGCCATCCGCCTCGACAATGACCTGCTGCTTGCCCTTGACCGGCTTGTCGGCCACGCGGACCGTGCCGTCGATTTCAGCCATCACCGCGTGATCCTTGGGCCGACGCGCTTCAAACAGCTCCGCCACCCGCGGAAGACCGCCGATGATGTCCTTGTTCTTGGCAGCGTCGCGGGCGATCTTGGCCAACACTTCGCCAGGGCGAACCTGCTGATCGTCGTTGACCACCAAGTTGGCGCCCACCGGCAGGCTGTACTCGCCGACGCGGCTGGTGCCGTCAAAGATCTCCACGCGCGGGCGCTTCTTGCTGTCCTTGCTGTCCATGATGAACTTCTGGGCCAGACCGGTGGTCTCGTCCAGCTGATCCTTCATGGTCACGCCTTCTTCAACGTCGATCAGCTTGACGCGGCCGCCGACGCGGGTCAGCACCGGGGTGAACGAGCTGTCCCACTCCGCCAAGATGTCGTTCTTCTTGACCGCGGCGCCGTCCGCCACCTTGACGCGCGCGCCCGCCTGAATGGCGAACGACGGGCAGCGATCATCGGGCACGCCGGGCAAGGTCACGAGCATGTGACCACGGGCCACCGCCACGACATTGCCAACCTTTTCGCGCGGATCCACCACCATCAGGTCGCGGTACTTGACGATACCGTCGACCGGCGCGCGGTGCTGCGGCAGATCGCGGCTCGTCGAAGCGGCGCCACCGACGTGGAAGGTACGCATCGTCAGCTGGGTGCCGGGCTCGCCGATGGACTGCGCAGCGATGACGCCCACCGCTTCGCCGACGTTGACGGTCTTGCCGCGGGCCAGATCGCGCCCGTAGCACAGCACGCACACGCCGGTCTGGCTGCGGCAGGTCAGCACCGAGCGGATCTTCAGCTTGCGGATCCCCGCGCCTTCGATCGCCGCGACGCCGAGCTCGTCGATGGTCTGGTCGGCTTCCACCAGCACGTTGCCGTCCGGATCTTCGATATCCTCCAGAGCCACGCGGCCGAGGATGCGCTCGCCCAGCGGCTGGATGATTTCGCCTGATTCTTCAAGCGCTTCCATATCGATGCCGTCCAGCGCGCCGCAGTCGTACTCGGTGATCACCGCGTCATTGGCCACGTCGACCAAGCGGCGGGTCAAGTAACCGGAGTTGGCGGTCTTGAGCGCGGTGTCGGCCAGACCCTTGCGGGCGCCGTGCGTCGAGATGAAGTACTGCAACACGCTCAGACCCTCGCGGAAATTCGCGGTGATCGGCGTCTCAATGATCTCGCCCGACGGCTTGGCCATCAGACCGCGCATACCGGCCAGCTGGCGCATCTGCTGCTGCGAACCGCGGGCGCCGGAGTCGGCCATCATAAAGATCGGGTTCAAGGACTTGGTTTCGCGGGACTCTTCCGGGTTGTCCGGATTGACGATCCGCTGCTTGGAGATGCCCTCCATCATGACCTTGGTGATCTTTTCCGACGCCGCAGACCAGGTGTCGACCACCTTGTTGTAGCGCTCGCCGTCGGTGATTAGACCTTCCAGGTACTGCTGGGTGATGTCGGCGACGGTGTTCTGCGCCTCGTCGATCTGGGTCTTCTTGGCCGCCGGGATGGTCATGTCATCCAGCGACACCGAGATGCCGGCCTTGGTCGAGTTGGAGTAACCCGCCGAGCGCAGCGCATCGGCCAGCAACACGGTCTTCTTGGAGCCAAAGCGCCGGTAGACTTCGTCGATCAGCGTGCCGATTTCCTTCTTACCCAATTCCTTGTTGAACAGCTTGAACGGCGTGCCCTTGGGGATCACTTCGCTCAGCAGCACCCGCCCGGTGGTGGTCTCCAGGACCTCGCGGCCGTCCGAGTCGTCCTCGTCCGGATCGCGGCCCTCGCTCCACGTAGGCATGCGCACTTTGATCTTGGCGTGCAGATGCAACTCGCTAGCGTCATAAGCCGCGCGCACTTCGCCCGGGCTGGCAAACAGCTTGCCCTCGCCCTTGGCGTACGGCACATCGCGGGTCATGTAGTACAGACCCAGCACGATGTCCTGCGACGGATTGATAATCGGCTTGCCAAACGCGGGGCTGAGGATGTTGTTGGTCGACATCATCAGCACGCGCGCTTCGATCTGCGCCTCCAGGCTCAGCGGCACGTGCACGGCCATCTGGTCGCCGTCAAAGTCGGCGTTGAACGCGGTGCAGACCAGCGGGTGCAGCTGGATGGCCTTGCCCTCAATCAGCACGGGTTCAAACGCCTGCATGCCCAGACGGTGCAAGGTCGGCGCGCGGTTGAGCAGCACGGGGTGCTCTTTGATGACATCTTCAAGGATGTCCCACACCACCGCCTGCTCTTTCTCCACCAGCTTCTTGGCGCTCTTGATCGTCGTGACGTAGCCCAGCTCTTCCAGCTTGGCGTACACAAACGGCTTGAACAGCTCCAGGGCCATCTTCTTGGGCAGACCGCACTGGTGCAGGCGCAGATCCGGACCGACCACGATGACCGAACGGCCCGAGTAGTCGACGCGCTTGCCGAGCAAGTTCTGGCGGAAACGGCCCTGCTTGCCCTTGAGCATGTCGCTCAGAGACTTGAGCGGGCGCTTGTTCGGGCCGGTGATGACCTTGCCGCGACGGCCGTTGTCAAACAGCGCGTCCACCGCCTCTTGCAGCATGCGCTTCTCATTGCGCACGATGATTTCGGGCGCAGCGAGCTCAAGCAAGCGCTTGAGGCGGTTGTTGCGGTTGATGACGCGGCGGTACAGATCGTTGAGGTCCGAGGTGGCAAAGCGACCGCCATCCAGCGGCACCAGCGGACGCAGGTCCGGCGGCAGCACCGGAATCGTCGTGAGCACCATCCACTGCGGCTTGTTGCCGCTGGAACGCAGCGCTTCGACGATCTTGAGGCGCTTGCCCAGCTTCTTGATCTTGGCTTCGCCGGACAGAACTTTGTTGGCGTTCTCGCCCTTCTCTTCCCAGTTCTGCACTTCTTGGCGCAGGCGCTTGGCCAGGTCGTCCAACGTCTCCGCGCCCACGCCGTCGCCCGGCCAGCGCTTCTCAGCCGGCGGGATGCGACCCGGATCCATGTAGCTCAGCAGCTCCAGGATAGCTTCGCCGCCCATCTCCAGGCGCAGGCAATCGCTCGCCGGCTCGGTGTCAAACGACAGATCGCCATAGAGATCCTGCAGATACTCGTAGTCTTCCTGCGAGACAATCCGGCCGACGCGCAGCGGGCCCACGTCCGGCAGCCACTTGGGCAGCGTGCCTCCGTGCACCTTGGTGATCACGTAGCCGTTCTGCACGTCGTAGTAGTCTTCTTCGTTGACCAGCGAGCCGCGGACCACGTCCTTGGAGTAGCGCGAGGTCAGCTTGTCGAGCTCGGGCTGGTCGATAATCGAGCCGCCGTTTGCCGCGCCCTCGAGCTCGCCCAGCAGATCGGCCTTGCGCTCGCGCGGGATGTAGAACGGCGGGTTGCCCTTCTTGCCCTGCGTCTCCTGCACGGTGTCCGCGCCCAAGCAGACGTACTTGGCGCAGTACAGCACGTACTCCAGGTCCTTGAGGGTCATGCCCAGCAAGTTGCCAATACGCGACGGAAGGCTCTTGAGAAACCAGATGTGCGCGACCGGCGTGGCCAGGTTGATGTGGGCCAGGCGCTCGCGGCGCACTTTGGACTGGATGACCTCAACGCCGCACTTCTCGCAAACCACACCGCGGTGCTTCATGCGCTTGTACTTGCCGCAATTGCACTCGTAGTCCTTTACCGGTCCAAAGATCTTGGCGCAAAAGAGGCCATCGCGCTCGGGCTTGAAGGTGCGGTAGTTGATGGTCTCGGGCTTCTTGACCTCGCCAAAGCTCCACTCCTGGGCAATGCGCCGCGGACTGGCCAGACCGATCTTGACGGCCCGGATGTTGAGGGGATTCTTGGGCTGCTCGAAGAAGTGCAACATCTCTCGCATGGACCACCTTTGCTTGGCTCAGGGCGACCGCTGGGGCCGCGCCTGTATGTGCGGGAAACTGGGACCCGGCGGGATCAGGCTGCAGCCAGAACCGCCAGGGAGAGGGAGCTAGGGACAGGGGTGCGGCGCGACGGCCTCCGCAAAGAGACCGCCGCGCCAAATACCTCAGCCCTACGGGATCGCCGTGCCGTCGCGGTCCTGCAGCTCGACATCCAAGGCCAAAGCCTTGAGTTCCTTGAGCAGAACGTTGAAGGACTCGGGCAGACCCGGCTCGAGCAGGCCTTCGCCGCGGACGATGCTCTCGTACATCCGCGTGCGGCCGATGACGTCGTCCGACTTGACCGTGAGGAACTCTTGCAGGGCGTAGGCGGCGCCATACGCTTGCATGGCCCACACTTCCATTTCGCCCAAGCGCTGACCGCCGAACTGCGCCTTGCCGCCCAGCGGCTGCTGGGTCACGAGCGAGTACGGGCCAATCGAACGGGCGTGGATCTTGTCGTCGACCAAGTGGTGAAGCTTGAGGACGTACATCACGCCGACGGTCACCTTCTGGTCAAAGCGATCGCCGTTGCGACCGTCGTACAGATCGGTGCGGAAGCCTCCGGTAATGCCGGCGCGCTCAAGCAATTCGCGGATGTTGCCTTCGGTCGCGCCGTCAAACACGGGCGAAGCCAAGCGGATGCCTTCGCAGTTGTCCTCGACAAAGCGCGCCAGGTCGTGGCCGTCCAGTCCGTCGATGAGGCTGTCCACATCCTTGTCCTGGAACACGAACTTCACCGCTTTGCGCAGCGACTCGATGCTCTCACCCGCCTCGATCTTCTCGTGCAGCTTGAGACCGAGCATGCGCGCGGCCCAGCCCAGGTGGGTCTCCAGAATCTGCCCCACGTTCATACGCGAAGGCACACCCAGGGGATTGAGCACCACGTCGACCGGCCGGCCGTCCGGCAGGAACGGCATGTCTTCTTCCGCCAGGATCCGCGACACCACGCCCTTGTTGCCGTGGCGACCGGCCATCTTGTCGCCCACTTGCAGCTTGCGCTTGATGGCGACGTAGACCTTGACCATCTTGATGACGCCCGGAGGCAGCTCATCGCCGCGGACAAAGCGCTTGATCTTCTCTTCGAAGTACATGCGCGTCTCGTTGGCGTGCACTTCTAGGTGGTCGAGCAGCGCCGTCAGCTGGGCCGACAGGTCCTTGTCGCCGACGCGCAGATCCGCCCACGCCGCCGGCACCTTGTAGCGGTCGCCTTCGTCGTAGAGGTGATCGGGCAGCTGGTCGACCAGCTCGTCGGTCAGGTCCACACCCTTGGCAAACACCACTTCGCCCTGGTCATTGACGACCTTGCTCACGGTCTTTTGACCGAGCAGCAGGCGGCGGGCCTTGTCAAAGGTCGAGCCGGCCAGGATCTGGACTTCGTCCGCCATATCCTTGAGCAAGTTGGACTTCTCGTCCTCCTCGATCTCCAGGGTGCGCTCGTCCTTGGGCTCCGACTTGCGCGTAAACACCTTGGCGCCAATCACCGTGCCCACGGTGCCCGGGGGAACCTTGAGCGAAGTGTCGCGGACGTCGCCGGCCTTCTCGCCGAAAATCGCGCGCAGCAGCTTCTCTTCCGGGCTCAGCTGGGTCTCACCCTTGGGGGTGATCTTGCCGACCAAGATGTCGCCGGTCTTGACCTCGGCGCCGATGCGGATGATGCCCGAGACGTCGATGTCCTTGAGCGCTTCTTCCGAAACGTTGGGGATGTCGCGGGTGATATCCTCTTTGCCCAGCTTGGTGTCGCGGGCCACGCACTCAAACTCCTCGATGTGGATCGAGGTGAAGAGGTCTTCCTTGATCACCTTCTCAGAGATCAGGATGGAGTCTTCGTAGTTGTAGCCGCCCCAGGGCATGAACGCGACGACGATGTTGCGGCCGAGCGCCAACTCGCCGCGGTCAGTCGCCGGACCGTCGGCAATCACGTCGCCTTCGCGAATGTGGTCACCGCGCCGCACGATCGGCCGCTGGTTCACGCAAGTCGACTGGTTCGAGCGCGTGTACTTCACCAGCTTGTAGATGTCGGTCGAAGCGCTCGGATCGTCCGGCTCCACATCGCGCTTGACCACGATGCGGTTGGCGTCCACGCGCTCCACGGTGCCCGAGTGCTTGGCCACCACGGTCACGCCGGAGTCGGCGGCCACAGTGCGCTCGAGGTTGGTGCCCACCAGCGGCGAAGTCGTGCGCAGAAGCGGCACGGCCTGGCGCTGCATGTTGGAGCCCATCAGCGCGCGGTTGGCGTCGTCGTTCTCTAGGAACGGGATCAGCGAAGCAGCCACGGACACGAGCTGGTTGGGGCTGACGTCCATCAGCTCCACTTCGCTCGGCAGCACCTGCTTGAATTCGCCCGACTTCCGCACGTCGATCAGGTTGCCGATCAGGTGGCCCTTTTCATCCAGCTTGGCGTTGGCCTGGCAGATGACGCGGTCTTCTTCTTCCAGCGCCGAGTAGTACTCGTAGGCGTCCTGAGGGATGCCGTCGTGCACTTCGCGGTACGGCGTCTCGATAAAGCCGTACTCGTTGACGCGGGCATAGGTCGACAGCGAGGCGATCAGACCGATGTTCGGACCTTCCGGCGTCTCAATCGGGCAAATGCGGCCGTAGTGGGTCGGGTGCACGTCGCGAACTTCGAAGCCAGCGCGGTCGCGGGTCAGACCACCCGGGCCAAGGGCCGACAAGCGGCGCTTGTGGGTGACTTCCGACAGCGGATTGGTCTGGTCCATGAACTGCGACAGCTGAGAGCTGCCAAAGTACTCGCGGACCACCGCGCTCATCGGCTTGGCGTTGATGAGCTCGTGGGGCATCGAAGTCTCGATGTCCTGAGCGATGCTCATCTTCTCCTTGATCGCCCGCTCCATCCGCACCAGGCCCACGCGGCACTGGTTCTCCATCAGCTCGCCCACCGCGCGCACGCGGCGATTGCCCAGGTGGTCGATGTCGTCGATGACATAGCCCTGGCGCTGATTCTTGAGAGCCAGCAAGTAGCCGATGGTACGGAGGATATCCGCCTTGGTCAGCGTGTAGCACGGCGTCACTGGGGCAAAGCCCAAGCGATCGCGCAGCTGCTCGTTGCCTTCGACGCGGATCTGCACCTGGCGATTGCCGCGCACGGGGGTGATCAACACAGTGCGCTGCTTGGTCACCACCGCGGTCAAGAGACCCGTGTTGACGCGCACTTCAGCCTGATAAACCCCACCCGGCATGTCCAGGCGCTGGCGCAGCAGCTCATTGGCCTCGACGGCGACTTCCGCGCCCTCTTCCTTGGCCTTGATCAGCAGCTCGCCGCCATTCTCCAGGCTCACGACCACCGGGCTGTCTTCGCCCCACGCCGTCTGCAGCGCCGCCGCCAATTCGCCCGGCAGCGCCTGAGCAACGTTGGCAAAGGCCTTCTGGTCGATCTTCCAGCTGACCCGCTGCTCCACGCCCGCGGAATTCCGCACGGCAAAGCCCAGCGCCCAGTCGGCCTGTTTGACCGTCTCGGGCCGGCTCAGGTCGGTGACCGAAAACACCCCAGCGAGGTGGTTGGCCAGGTCCTGCGGCGACACGCGCTTGGGGTCGGCAAAGCTGTTCTTGTCCAGGCGCACCTGGAAGGTCTTGACCTTGACGCCGGTGTTGTACAGCTGGAACTCGAGCTTCCAGTTCTTGAAGTCGCCCGCCGGAGCGCCCAGGTCAAAGCTGCGGTCGCGGCGCATCGACACGGTCTCAAGCCGGACCAAGCCCTGCTTCTTGAGCGCCTGCAGCGCGTCGCGGTGGGCGAACTTGTACTCCACCTTCATGCGACCGACGTCGCTGAGGTCATAACGCTGCTCGTTAAAGAACAGGTTATTGAAGTAGTTGCGCGCCTGGTTGGCCGACGGTGGATCACCCGGACGCAGGTGGTGATAGATGTCTTCGATCGCCTGCTCCGGGCTCGGCGTGCGCTTGCGCTTCTGAACGTCGTCCAGGTCCTTCTTCAGCGTGTCGCGCAGGTGCGGGCCGTAGTTGAAGCGGTCGATGAACAGCGCGTCAAACGCCGGGATGCCGGCCTTGACGATCTTCTCGACGTCGGCACCGGTCAGCTCGGTGTTGGCTTCAAACAGCACTTCGCCGGTGCTCTCGTCGATGATGTCGTGGGCGGTGACTTTGCCCTCGACCGTGTCCATGGCGATCTCGAGCTTGGTCAGGCCGTGCTCGCGCAAGCGCTTGATGACGCGCGCCGTGAACTTCTTGTTCTTCTCGAGCATCACCTCCCGGGTCTCCGGGTGGATGATGGCCTCGCCGGTGCGCTGGCCTTCCAGCAGCTCGAAATCGAGCGAGCGATAGGTCTTGAGCTCATCGCCGTGCTGCTCAAAGGAAATCTTCTCGATTTCGTAGTAGTAGTTGAGCAACTCCTCAACCGAGTAGCCCAGCGCGCGCAAGAGCACGGAGACGTACAGCTTGCGGCGGCGGTCGATGCGCACCCACAGCGTGTCCTTGTGATCGAACTCAAAGTCCAACCAGGAACCGCGGTACGGGATGACCCGCGCCGAGTAGATGCGCTTGCCGCTGGCGTGCGTGCGGCCCTTGTCGTGCTCAAACAGCACGCCGGGGCTGCGGTGCAGCTGGCTGACGATGACGCGCTCTGAGCCGTTGATGATGAAAGTGCCGGCGTCCGTCATCAGCGGAATTTCGCCAAAGTAGACTTCCTGCTCTTTCGCATCGCGGATGGTCTGCACGCCCGTCTCGGACACGTCAAACACCACCAAGCGAATCAACACCTTGATCGGCGACGCGTAGGTCATGCCGCGGGCGCGACACTCGCCGACGTCGTACTTGGGCTCCTCCAGGTGATAGGAGAGGAATTCCAGACTCGCCGTCTTATTGAAGTCCTGAATCGGAAACACCGACGAGAAGATCGCCTGCAGGCCGACGTTCTCGCGCTGCGCCGGAGGCACATTGCGCTGCAAGAACTTGTCGTAGGACTGGCGCTGCACGTGGATCAGGTCAGGGACCTTGACCACCCGGTTGATGCGCGAAAACGACTTGCGGACCCGCAGATCCATCGCAGTGCGTGCCATGCTTGGGGTGCTCCTTCGGAAAAATGTCGGTGCCATCAGCGGGGGGCGTGGGAAGAATTCCCGCCTCCCCTCTTTCTGCTGGGAAGGCAACAACCCCGCATCGCGGCTGGCTGCTGCCCGGCTTTAGACGCAGATGCCCCCCGAGGCCCAGGTGAGTTTGGGGCTCACCCGGCCTCGAGGGGTTATCCGCAGGCTGCTGCAGAAGCTGGATCTGCCGCTAAGCTAGGCGCGCGGCCCGCTCGCGCGGCAAAGGTCCAGCCGCTCGGCACTACTTGATCTCGACCTTGGCGCCGGCCTCTTCGAGCTTCTTCTTGATGCCGTCGGCATCCGCCTTCGAGACGGCTTCCTTGACCACGCCACCGGCTTTCTCAGCCAGATCCTTGGCCTCCTTGAGGCCCAGGGCGGTGATCTCGCGGATCGCCTTGATGACGTTGATCTTGTTGGCGCCCGGATCGAGGATGATGACGTCAAACTCGGTCTTCTCTTCGACAACCGGAGCCGCCGCAGCGGCAGCCGCCGGGCCCGCCGCCATGGCGACCGGAGCCGAGGCCTTCACGCCCCACTTGTCTTCGAGGGACTTGATGATGTCGGCCAGCTCGAGAATGGTGAGGCCGGAGAGGTGGTTGATCAGATCGTCCTTGGAAATCGACATGACAGTACTCCTGAGGTGGCGCGGTCTGCGAACGTTTGTCCGAGGTGGGGGGCTCTAGCCCTTCCCGTTCCGCGCCTGGATTGCTTGGGTTGGTTCCGGATCGAATCCCTGCGAACCGTGCTTAAGCGGCCTGCTCGAGCTGCTCTTTGCGCTGCGTGAGCACGTTCATGAAGCCCGAGCCGATACCGGCCAGGGTTCCCACAAACTTGCCCGGTACCGCGTTGAGCGTTCCGAGGAACATCGCCCTCAACTCGTCCATGCTAGGCAGTTCACTCAAGGTCTTGACACCCTCGATATCGAGGGCCTTTCCTTGAATCACGCCGCCTTTCACAACGAGATTTGGGGTGTCTTTGGCCACTTTGAGAATCGCTTTGGCGGGACCCACTGGGTCTTTGCCAAAGGCGATCAGCACGGGCCCTACCAGCTTGTCGCTGGCGACCTCCAGAGAGGTGCCTTTTACCGACAAGCGAGCAAGGGTGTTCTTGACGACGCGAACATCGCCGCCAGCCTTCCGAACCTCGGCGCGCAGAGTCTGCATCTCCTTGACGGTGATGCCTTTATTCTCTGCCACGACCAGGCCGTCGATGCCGACGAGTTCCTGCCGCAGGGTGTCGACCCGCTGCTGCTTTTGCTGCTTATTCACGGGCTTTCCTCCTTGCTTCGCCTGAGAACGGGCTGCCGGCGCCGTGCCGACCGCCCCACGCTGGGATACGCTGCCCGGCCTTTCACCGGACTGGTCCTGAACCCTCAACCCCCACGGGGCAGCTGCTGGTGCGAACCGCGTGTTCTCCTCGCGCCTCCGCCGGTCTTATCACTGCTCGCGCAGCTCGCCGGCTTCTCAGACGCGCCCCCGAAGATTCGGGAGCTCCCCTCCGACCCGTGCCAGGCCGGAGGCGTTGTCCAGCCGAAGCCGGACCACGTTTCGTGAGCCCTTGCGGGCTCCTAGTCGCGACTAGTGCTTCTCAGTGTGCACAGTCAGCGGATCCACCTTGACGCCGGGCGAGTGGGTCGTCGCCACGGTCACCGCGCGCACGTAGGTGCCCTTGGCAGCCACCGGCTTGGCCTTGACCAGCGCGTCCACAAGCGCCGCCACATTCTCAGTCAGAGCGGCGGTCAGGAACGAGCGCTTGCCCACGCCAGCGTGGATAATGCCCGACTTCTCAGCGCGGAACTCGATCTTGCCGCCCTTGGCCGCCTTGACCGCAGCGCCGACGTCCATGGTCACGGTGCCGACCTTGGGGTTCGGCATCAGGCCGCGGGGGCCGAGCAGCTTGCCGATCTTGCCGACCGCGACCATCATGTTGGGCGTGGCGATGCAGGTATCGAAGTCAAACCAGCCGTTCTTGACCTTCTCGATCAACTCGTCACCACCCGCGAAATCCGCGCCAGCGTCGAGGGCTTCTTTCTCTTTTTCGCCGCGGGCGAACACGAGCACGCGATTGACTTTGCCGGTGCCGTTGGGCAGGACCACCGCGCCGCGGACCATCTGGTCGGCGTGCTTGGGGTTGATGCCCAGGTTGATGGCCACTTCGACGGTCTCGTCGTACTTTGCGGCCGGCATGGCCTGCACGAGGCTGATCGCCTCTTCAACGGTGTAGCGCTTGGTGCGGTCGACGGTGGCGAGCGCCGCACGGTATTTCTTAGAACGATTCGGCATAGCGAAAATTCTCCTGTCTTCCGTGAGTTAGCTCAACCAATAACGTCGATACCCATCGAGCGCGCGGTGCCGGCGATGGTGCTGAGCGCACCTTCCATGTCGACCGCGTACAGGTCAGGCATCTTGATCTTGGCGATCTCTTCCAGTTGCGCCTTGGTCACCTTGCCGACCTTGTCGCGGTTGGGAACCGACGAGCCCTTGGTCAGGCTGGCGTACTTCAGCAGCAAGCGCGAAGCCGGCGGCGTCTTGGTGATGAAGGTGAACGAACGGTCCGAATAGACCGTGATCACCACCGGGATGATCATGCCGACCTGCGAGGCCGTCTCTGCATTGTAGGCCTTGCAGAACTGCATGATGTTGACGCCGTGCTGACCGAGCGCCGGACCAACCGGCGGCGAAGGCGTAGCCTTGCCGGCGGGCAACTGCAACTTCACGTATCCAGTGATTTTCTTTGCCATTTTCCACTCACACCCGCACCACTCTCGCGGCGCCGGTGTCCCTGCTTGCCCGGCCTGCCGACTGGCATCCGCGCACCGTGCTCAAGCGGCCGGTTGGACTCGCGTCCAGTTGCCGGCCTCGCACCCACTTCACCCCGCGACAACCCATGCCGCGGAGCCGTACGGCGACTCTTCCCGAATCAACCGCCGATCTTTTCGACCTGCATAAAGCCCAGTTCCACCGGGGTGGCGCGACCAAAGATCGACACCAGCACCTTGAGCTTCTGCTTGTCCGCCTGCACTTCGGCGACCGTGCCGGAGAAGTTGCAGAACGGACCGTCAATGACCCGCACCTCAGCGCCTTCGTCGAAGGAAACCACCGGCTTGGCCTGAACCTCGCTCTGCTCGAGCTGACCGAGGATCTTGGCGACCTCGTGATCCGGGACCGCGGTCGGCATCTTCATCTTGTCTTTCTCAGACCCGACAAAGCCGATGATCTTCTGAGTATTCTTTACCAAGTGCCAGCTCGACTCCGTGAGCACCATCTGCACCAGCAGATAGCCCGGGAAGAACTTGCGCTTGGTCTCGCGGCGCACGCCGCCAGCGCGCACTTCGGCGACCTTTTCGGTCGGCACGAGCACGTCGCCAAACAGCTCTTCGAGACCTTCGTCCTTGGCGCGCTGCACGAGGCTGGCGCGGGCGACATTCTCGGAGCCCGTGTAAGTGTTGACGATGTACCAGCGCTTGCGCGGTGGACGGCGCGGCGGCAGGCCGGTGTCGGCCACCGGCTCGGCGTGCTCGGCACTCGCCATCGGGTCAGTCAGCTGGGTCGGCGTCTGCATGATCTACCTCGGGGTGCGCCAGGATGCGGCAGCGCCCAGGGAAAGCGCGGTGCGGGGGGGCAAGGCTGCCTTGCCGCGGCTGTTGATTCCGCTAAATGCGGTACACCAACCGGGTCAGGAAGGCAAACACGGTGTCAAACGCCCACAGGCACACGCCCACCACCACCGTGGTCGCCATCACCACCACAGTCGACAACTGCACCTCGGGCCAGCTGGGCCAGGTGACTTTGCGCAGTTCCCCCGCCACTTCATGGGCGAGCTGGAAAATGCGCTCGTTGCGCCAGAGGTACAGGCCGCCGGCGACGCCAAGGGCGATCCCCAAGAGGTTGCTCAACCGCAGCTCGCGGCCGATCACCTTGAGGTCCCAGCTATCGACGCTGTCGCCCAGAAAAGTCCAGTCGTGGGGCGGCGCCGGAAGGGCATCGAGACCCGACGCCAGCAAGCTCGCCCCGATGAACCAGATCAACAGGGCTGCCGTTACGAACGCCAAGTTGACGATCCGCTCTTGGCTCATCGGCGCACTCCGCTGCGCCTCTCGCAGAGGCGCTTGACTCTAGGTGCCGCAAACGCGATTCGCTATTGCGAGTTCCGCTTGCTTGGGCCCTGGTTCGTGCCGCTCAGACCCTGGATAAAGGTCGATGCGGAGGGGCAGGTCAGGCGGGATTCGAACCCACAACCCGCAGATTTGGAGTCTGCTGCTCTACCGTTGGAGCTACTGACCTGTCGTGCAGGGAACCCCGAGGTCCTCTGCCCAGTTGCCACCAGAAGACGGCAGGGCGGGCGGCCATCAGCCACGTCGCCCAGCGCTTAGGCCTTACTTGGTTTCCTTGTGCTCAGTGTGCTTGCGCTCAAAGCGGCAATACTTGCTGAACAGCAGGCGACCCGGCTTGGTCTTCTTGTTCTTGGTGGTCGTGTAGCGCGAGACACCCGGCAGCCCGCTGGTGCGGCAGCTCTGGCACTCGAGGTGGATGATGCTGATATTGGTCTTTGCCATGGTATTCTCGCGCCCTTATTCGCTTACCGGGGCTCAAGGCCGGCCACTGTGGCGACCGACCTTGAACCCCGCTCGAGCTGCGCTCTGGTCTTAAGCGGACCAGGCGCGAAGTTGTTCCGGCGCTTGGTTCCCGCGAGGGAGCGCCTGCAAACCTCAGTCCTTGAGGATCTCAGCCACGGCGCCGGCGCCGACAGTGCGGCCGCCCTCGCGGATGGCGAAGCGCATGCCTTTCTCGAGGGCCACGGGGTGGATCAGCTTGATGCTGAGCTCCACGTGGTCACCCGGCTTCACCATCTCCACACCCTCGGCGAGGTCGATGTCGCCGGTGATGTCGGCGGTGCCGAAGTAGAACTGCGGGCGGTAACCCTTGAAGAACGGCTTGCTGCGGCCGCCTTCGTCCTTGGAGAGGACGTACACCGAGGCCTTGAACGAGGCGTGCGGCGTGACCGAACCCGGCTTGCACAGGGCCTGGCCGCGCTCGACGTCGTCGCGCTTGATGCCGCGAAGCAGGGCGCCCAGATTGTCGCCGGCCTGACCCTGCTCCACGATCTTGTGGAACATTTCGATGCCGGTGACGGTCGACTTGACGGTCGGACGGATGCCGACGATCTCGACTTCCTCATTGACCTTGATCAGACCACGGTCGACGCGGCCGGTCACCACGGTGCCACGGCCAGAGATCGTCATGACGTCCTCGACGGGCATCATGAACGGCTTGTCGAACTCGCGAACCGGGTCGGGGATGAAGTTGTCGAGCGCGCTCATCAGCTCGTCGATCGACGGGGTGCCGAAGCGGCTGCCGTCACCCTGGAGGGCCAGGAGGGCCGAACCGCGGATGATCGGAGCATTGTCCCCATCGTAATCGTACTTGCTGAGCAGCTCGCGCAGCTCCATGTCCACGAGGTCGACGAGCTCGCCGCTCGGATCGTCGGCGTAGGCGATGTCGCACTTGTTCAGGAACACCACGATCTTGGGCACGTTGACCTGACGGGCGAGCAGGATGTGCTCGCGGGTCTGGGGCATCGGGCCGTCGGTCGCCGCGCAGACCACGATCGCGCCGTCCATCTGGGCAGCGCCGGTGATCATGTTCTTGATGTAGTCGGCGTGACCCGGGCAATCCACGTGGGCGTAGTGGCGCTTGGTGGTCTCATACTCGACGTGTGCGGTCGAGATGGTGATGCCGCGAGCCTTCTCTTCGGGGGTCTTGTCGATCTCGTCGAACGACTTGATCTTGCCCATGCCCTTGGAGGCCTGGTGCTTGGTGATCGCAGCCGTGAGAGTGGTCTTGCCGTGATCGACGTGGCCGATGGTGCCGACGTTCACGTGGGGCTTGGTGCGCTCAAACTTGGCCTTGGCCATGACTGCTGTCCTCCCGCCACGCCGAGTGGCGTATCCCGTTCTTAAACTGAACCACGTCTAGGCACCGGCCTGCGTGTCCATGGGGTTCGCGCCCGTCTCTCGGGCAGAAACTATTGCCCGCCGCTGAAGCGGAGAGAGTTGGACTGCCGTCGATGGGAAATCGTTTGACCGTTCCCGGACTGGCTGATCCCGTTGGCTTCCCTCCGTTTTACCGGAGAGGGGCAAGAGATCCTGCGCGCGGGCCGAGCGGAGAATACCTTCTCGCAGACCTTTGCCGGGGATCCCGGAGCCTATGACCGGATTTGAACCGGTGACCTCTTCCTTACCAAGGAAGTGCTCTACCTACTGAGCTACATAGGCGCTGTCGCACTGGGTGCGCATTTTCTGTCTGGGCTGTTTGGCCCTGTTCTGTTGCCCTGCCCGTCTGCCCGACCCCTTTGCTTCCCCCGATCTACTCAGGAGGCGTGGGGGCATCGAACTCCGCCGACCCCTTTCGCGAGGCCGCAATAGCCTGGCTGAGGAGCGCGGATTTGTAAACTGGCGTCCAGCGAAACCGGCCCGAGGGCCAAGGTCCGCTTGGGAGCGGGAAACGGGATTCGAACCCGCGACATTCAGCTTGGAAGGCTGACGCTCTGCCAGCTGAGCTATTCCCGCAGCGAACTGGAACCGCGCACAGCGATCCAGGGTGGAGGGTGGTGGATTCGAACCACCGTAGGCGTACGCCGGCAGATTTACAGTCTGCTCCCATTGGCCACTCGGGCAACCCTCCAGAGATGTCTTTTTCGCAGCGGCAGATCGCTCTGCAGCTTTGGGCACTTTTTGAACTTCCCGCGCTTTCGCGCGTTCGCCCGGGGACAACCACTCCCTTCCCAACGCCTCTTGCCAGACTTTCGCCCCGCCCACCCGGCGAACCGGCGGCTGGAGCTGGCGATGGGACTCGAACCCGCAACCTGCTGATTACAAATCAGCTGCTCTGCCAATTGAGCTACGCCAGCACAGAGGTCCGACGCAAGGTACCGATGCCGACCACACGCAGCCTAGAGCAGGAGGCTCAGAGGCGATTGCGGTGGGGAACCGGTCGGCCAGGGCAGCGACACCTAGAGGGGCCGCCTTGAACTGGCTGACGGGGATTGGAGGGTGGCCCTGAAACCCGCGCGCAGCGGATTCATTCGGGGGCACTGTTATACGGCTTCTTGGCGAGTCGGTCAAGAGGAAAGTCGCCCGCCGCTGCCAATTACTGCCCCGGCATGGGCTGCTGAGCTCGCGCCAGGTGCAGCGCAAGCGTGGCGAAGGCGGAGACATTGAGCGACTGCATGTCGCCCAGCGCCGACAATTTCGCTATCATATCACAACGCTTGCGCACCAGAGGCCGCAGCCCGCCGCCCTCCGCGCCCAGCACCAGCGCGGTGACCGCATCAAACTTGTGGGTCGCCAGATCGCCGCAGCCGGGCTCCAGGCCCGTCCCCACAACAAACACCTGGCGATCCTGAAGAATTTGCAGGGTTCTTGCCAGGTTGACCACCAAAACCACGGGGACGATCGCCGTAGCGCCGCGCGAGATCCTCTCCACCAGCGGCGTGACGCCAGCCGCACGATCTTGAGGAATAATAACTGCTTGCACGCCAAAGAACGCCGCTGAGCGCAGGATGGCCCCCAGGTTGCGCGGGTCGGTGATCGAGTCGAGCACCAAGATGAGCGTGCCGCGGGGACAGCCAGTCTCCGGCACCACCTGATCGAGATCGGCGTACGCGAACTCTGTGACCCGCAGGGCGACACCCTGGGGATTGCCCGGATCGTCGTCAAAGGCCGGGATTTCTTTGTCGATGACCGGCACGCGCGCGGCGGCGGCGGCCTGGCGCACCTGGGCCTGGACCCGCGGATCGCGCGACCACAAAAGCACTTCGCGGACCCGCTGCGGCTTGTGCTCCAGCAGAGCCAGCGCGGCGTGGATGCCGGTGACGAGGTCGTTGGGCGGGGCGACCCGACCGGTGCGCTGAGAAAATTCTGCAGCGTGGGACTCGGCTTGCGCATCGCCACGCCGTGGGGCGTGCTGGGCGATCTGCTCGCGCGGGCCCCGGTCATCGCGGCGCGGCCCCTGGTCGCGGGCGCCGCCGTAGCCGCCTCGGCCGGGTCCACTTCGCCCAGCGCCGTTGCCGCCGGGTGCGCCAGAGCCGGGACCGTCGCGCCGCTCATAGCGATCGCCGCTGTGGGGCGGACGGCCGCCGCCCGCCTGGCCGTCTGGACGCGGAGCTCCATTGGACTCGCCGTCTGGCCTGCGACCAGGGCGCGCCGCGGGTCGGTCAAAGCGGCCTGGCCGCGGGGTGCCGCGATCGTCACGGGGGGGTTGAGCCATGGTGCCTCCAAGAACCTTATGAAAGTACAAAGCAAAGCTTGTTCAAGATCGATCAGGGGCCTGGTCGATTTGCCTGAGGAGCTGTAGCACCGCTTCGCGCGGCTCCGAACTGCCCAGCAGCGGCCTACCCACCACGAGGATCGACGCCCCTGCGGCCAAGGCCGCCTCGGCTGTCGCGGTGCGCCGCTGATCGTCGGCCCGGCCGGGGCCAAAGGCCTGCGAGGTCGGCGGGCGGATCCCCGGAGTTACGCGCAGAAAGCCCGGGCGCAGGTCCTGGGCGAGGCCAAGATCCCCAGCGGATAGCACGGCGCCGGCCAGTCCGCAGTCCGCCACCAAGCGCAGTTGTTGAGCGACCGCCTGTTGCAGATCGCCTCCTTGCCCGGTTTCCGCCCAATTCTCGGCATCCATGCTGGTCAACACGGTGGTGCCGAGCACCCTTACCCGGCCCCGAGCCGCGCGCTGCGCCGCCTCAAGCATCGCCCGACCGCCGCAGGCGTAGACCGAGACCAGCTCGACGCCCAACCTGGAGAGGTTGTCGACCGCTTGGCCCACCTGGTGCGGGATGTCGCACAAGTTGAGATCCAAATAGACGGGCAACCCAGCGGCGCGCAGGTGATGCACCACGGAAGGGCCCACGGCGCTAAACAGCGACATGCCGACTTTGGCGAGCACCGGCAGGCCGGCCAGCGCGTCGATGAGGGGCTCCAGCGGCTCTAGGCTCGCGCCATCTAAGGCCACAGCCAGGCGCGGCAAGCCAAGCGGCCCCATGGGCCCCCCAACGGCTGCAGCCAGCGGCGGCGCCACGGCGATCAGTTGAGCAGCGCCGCGGTCAGCGGCTGGCCCGCGCGACCCTTGGCCATGGCCTGCGCGACCACAGCCGGCAGACCAGCGGCGGCCAGCTCCAGCTTCTCTCCGGTGTGACGCACCTTGAGTTCCACCACGCCTTCGCCGGCCTTCTTGCCCACAACGATCTGAAGCGGATAGCCAATCAAGTCGGCGTCATTGAACTTGACGCCTGGGCGCTCGTCGCGATCGTCCAGCACCGTCTCAACCCCAGCTTCGCGCAGCTGATCGGCCAACTGTTCAGAAAGGCTGGTGATCTGCGGATCCTGACCCATGGCGAGCACCACCGCTTCATACGGCGCCAGGGCCACGGGCCAGCGAATGCCGCGGGCATCGTGGTTCTGCTCGATCGCCGCCGACAAAATCCGCGTGACGCCAATGCCGTAGCAGCCCATCTCAAAGATCTGCTCTTGGCCCTGCTCGTCCAGGAACGTGGCGTTCATCGCCTTGCTGTAGCGCTGGCCCAAGTAGAACACGTGGCCCACTTCGATGCCGCGAAAGGCCTGCAGCGCGCCGCCACAAATTGGGCAAGGGTCGCCCGCCACGGCCATGCGCAGGTCGGCAAAGGTCAGGTGGGCCAAATCGCGCGAGGGCGAGACGTCCACCAAGTGCTGCTGCTTGACGTTGGCGCCGCATACCGCCGTGACCATGCCGGCGATTTCCGCGTCCGCAATGAGCTTGACCCGGCTGGGTTCAAAGTCGTCCGGAAGAATCGGCCCCAGATAACCGGGCGGCAGGCCCGTGGACTTGACGAACCACTCGGCCTCGGCCAAGAACAGCGCGTTGCAGCCAAGAGCTTTCTTTACTTTAATCTCATTGACTTCGCGGTCGCCACGCACAAAGGCCACGGCCGGCGACTCATCGGCCATGTACAAGACGGCCTTGATCATCTGCTCGGGCTTGCACGCCAGTTGTTTGCAGACCTGTTCAATGCTTTTGGCGCCCGGTGTCTCGACCGCGTGGGGCAACGGCAAATCCTCAGGCGTATCGGCCCAGTCGCTGGGCTGCAGCGGCGCCTTCTCCACATTGGCGGCAAAGCTGCACGCACTGCAGGCGACGATCGCGTCTTCGCCTGATTCAGCCAGCACCTGGAATTCATGGCTCATCGAGCCGCCGATGTTGCCCGTATCGGCGTCCACGGGGCGGAACAGCAGGCCCATCCGCGAAAAGATCTTGTTGTACGCGTTGTACATCCGCTGGTACGACTTGTGCGCCCCTTCCACGGTGGCGTCAAAGCTGTACGCGTCTTTCATGACGAACTCGCGGCCGCGCATCAAACCGGCGCGCGGGCGAATCTCATCGCGGAACTTGGTCTGGATCTGATAGAGGTTGACCGGCAACTGCTTGTAAGAGCGAACGTCTTTGCGCACCAGGTCGACCACCACCTCTTCGTGGGTCGGACCGACGCAATACTCCGCCTGCTTGCGGTCTTTGAGGCGCAGCAGCTCGGGACCGTATTTTTGCCAGCGCCCCGACTCGATCCACAACTCCGCGGGCACAATCGCCGGCATGAACACTTCTTGGGCGCCCGCGCGGTCCATCTCTTCGCGGATCACGCGCTTGGCCTTCTCCATCGAGCGCACGCCCAGCGGCAAAAAGCTATAGATTCCCGCAGCAACTCGGCGGATATAGCCACCGCGGACCAAGAACTGGTGCGAGATCGTCTCCGCGTCTTTGGGCGGCTCGCGCAGAGTGGGCAGGTGCAACTGACTAGCGCGCATAGTAATTCCTAGAATTGAAGCAGATGGCGGCGCGGAACGGCGTGGGCACAGCGCCAGGGCGCGAGAGTGTAAGCGATCCCTCGCCCCCAGAAAAGCACGCGGCGTTCGCCGGTCGCGGCGCTTCAGCCCATAAATGCCGACGGCCGGCCCAGGATTGCTCCCGGACCGGCCGCCAGCGATGACCTTTGGGCGGGCTACTTCTCGTAGACCTCGTGCATCGAGCGCATAATGTCGAGCAGCGAGACGCGGAACTGGTACTCAGAGAACAGGTAGTTCTCTTGCAGCTTGCCCAGGTTCGTCCACTTCTTCAGCTCCGCTTCGGCCAGTTTGACCGCCAGATAGCCCGGGTTGAGCGTCTCATCGGTCACCTTGGGGGCAATGTAGGTCTTGCCGGACAGCGGATCGGTAAAGGTCGCGACATCCTTGCTGTCTAGGTCCGCCGGCAGGTCGATCTGCTGGTGGTGGCCCTTGAGGAACACCCGGGACACGTCCAGGAAGGTGCGGTTAAAGCCCTTGGTCAGCACCGCCATGCCGTAGTACGCGGCCTGCAGAGGCATGCGGAAGCGGCTCGACGGGAACACCGGCCGCGCATCCGGGAACACGTTGTACTTCAGGCAACCTTCGCGCTCGGCGTCGGTGGCATCGGTCGGCAGGTCGCCGCACAACTTGCGCTGCTTCTGCGCTTCGCTGCCGACCCACGGCCGCGGCACGAGCTTGTCGTCGTCGCTGTTCTTGCCCGCCACCACCTGCCAGCCGTACGCCGTGGCGTCTTCCACGGACATCGAGGCGAGCAAATTGGTCAACTGGCGCGGGAACACGTTGTAGAAGCTGACCAAATAGCGACGGGTATCTTCCGACTCGTTGGTCGCGATAAACGACGGATAGGTGGGATCCGTCAGCATCGCCAGGGCCGACAAGCGGTCGTACATCTGGCCGCCCGACTCCGGACGCGTGACGTAGCCGTCATAGCTCCAGTTTGGATACAGCGGCCGGCAGCCCATGACTTCGTCGACGCGCTTGATGTCGGTCCACTGGGCCTGATCGACGTCCGTGTAGGGCTCATAGCGGCCCTTGACCGGATTCCAGCCAAAGAAGCCGCAGCCGGGGCGGCCCAGGGCCTGCGCCAAAGTGTTAAACGTGTTCAGGGTCGAGTAAGCGCCAGCGAGGCCGCCGTTGATGTCCTGATCGTATTCCACGCCGTAGCGCTTCTTCCACCAGCCGTCCTTTTGGTTGGTCGCGAAGTCCACCGCCCAGAACTGGAACTGGCGGGTCGCCGTCCACATGGAGCGCTCGACGCGCGCGGCGTAGTTGTTGGGGTAGAAGATCTCGCTGTCGCGGGCCCAGCCGTAGAACCACCAGTAGTTCTCGTAATCTTCCATGGCGTTGCGCGCAATCTCGTAGGCATCGAGGCCTTCGTCCCACGTGGCGCAGTTGGGGGTCTGGCCGTTGTACTCGTCCGAGCAGAAGCGGTACGGCACCTCGACCACGCTGGCGTCGCGGCAGAACTTGTCTTCGCCAAAGGCGGCGCACTTCTTGCCACCGGTGCAGTCCGCGTCGGCTTCGCAGCGGTCGCCCTTGAGCTCGGTCCAAGAGACATCCTTGCGCTTGAGCATGTTGTCCACGCCCTTGAAGTACTTGGGCAGGGTCGACCAGTGCAGGCGGCGGTTCAGGATGTTCATGTCCTGGTTGCCCTGGTGCTGCAGCATCAGCAGGCCTGCCGTGCTCTTCGCCGGGGTCTCCAGGTACTTGGCTGCGGGGGCCAACGGGCCTACGCCGTCCGGATCGGCATCGAGGTCGGTGGGCTTGAAGTTCTCAAACACTTCGACCAAGTTGCCGTAGCCGAACTTGATCGCCGCGCGGTCGTACAGACCCACGCCAGCGTAGCGGCCGTTGAACTTGCTGGTGTAATCCATCACCGAGGCCAGCTGCTTCTCGCGCACGCGGGCGATCGCCTGCTCATACGTGTCCTGCTGCAGCGGATTGGCGACTTCGTCATTGCTGCCGGCCTTGAGCTTGGCGGTCCAGAACTCCTTGGTGAAGTTCATCGCGTCGGTCGAGGCCTCAAAGTTGTGGCGCAGGCCCAACGTGTGGCCAACTTCGTGCTCCTGCGTACCCATGTAGATGCGCTCGAGCAGCTCAGCCTTGAACTTGCCGCGCAGCGTGTCGACCATCGGACGGCCGATTTCCTGGGTCGCGCGGATCACCGGGTCGACCGTGTCGGTGTACAGCGGACCGGGGAGCACGCGGTACGACTCCGCCAGGGGGCTGCCGCCGTTGGCCTTGTTCAGGGCGACGCGGATCGTCTGCATCAAGCTCTTGGTCGCACAGGCCTTCCAGTAGCTCTTGCCGTCGCTGGCCTTGGCGCAGATCTTGCCGTTGCCGGCGCCAGCCGACTGGTATTCCGCTTCCGTGGTGCAGACTTCAGCGGCGCTACCCGGCAGGGCCATGGCATTCGTGAACAGCGTGCCTGGGGCGACCGCGTAGACCTTGCAGAACTCGGCGTCATAGCGCCGGCCGTACTCGTCGGCCAAGCCGAGAATGGCGTTGTCGGCAAAATCCTGGAAGTGAATGGTCTTTTCTGCGAGCGCCGCCGAGGCCTTGTCGCGACTAATGCGCGCCGCCGTGTGGTTCCAGTTGGCCAGGCTGAACGCCTGCAGCTGGTCCGCCGTGTACTTCATGGGACCCTTGGCCGTGGTGACGCGCGGATCCTTGAAGCGCAGCGGGATGGTGTGGCCGTCGTCATCGCCCGAGACCATCGCGTTTAGCTCGGGAGCCTGCTTGATCTTGGCAAAGCGACCCTGGGCGTAAGTGCCGCCGTTGTCTTCCTGCGGCAGGCCCTCATTTTGCAGGCGACCGCGCACGTCGGGGTCCATCATCCCGGCCACTTCAGCTTGAACGGCGGCGAGCGACTTGTTCGACGACACCGACGGCCCGTCATTGGCCAGCGAGGTGATCTGGTAACCGGTGAACTTCTTCTCATCGGCGCGCTTGATGTCGTTCCAGTCCTTGACGCCTGCGAGCAGCTCCAGGTTCTGCAGGGCCGCCTCGGCGCCCGGCTTCATCACCCCCACATACGCGTGGGCCGAAGCGGCGACGATTTCGCCCGTCAGCGGATCGGCGGCCGAAGGGCCGTAGCCGTAAAGGCCGACCTGAATCGGATTCGGCACGGCGTGCATGACCGACCAGCGCAAGTCGCCAAAGCGGTGCGGCTGGTCCATTTCTTTGCAGAACTTGGCGGCCGGTGTGCCCGAGCCCGACCACTCAGCCACCGGCAGGCCCTTGGCCTTGGCAGCTTTGGCGTCGGCGTCCGAGTTCTCGCACAAGATGTACATGGGATGATCGGCCTTCTTGCCCTTGACGGCGGCGACCGTGGCGTCAAAAGCCTCTGACCAGCGGCGGGTAATCTCGATCGAGGCGGAGACCAAATCGCGCGGGTGATCGCTATTGATGTAGTACACCACCGGCACCGGGGTCATCTTGCTGTAGTCAAAATCGCCGCGCCAAACGGTGTCCTTGCTCTCGGTCACGCACTTGGGCTTGCCGTCCGCGCCCTTGTCGTCCTTGGGGTTGACGTTGCACTTGACGTACTTGTCCCAGATGCGGTGCCGCTCGACCCGGCGAATCGCGCCGTTGTGGGTGTTGCCAAACTGAATGTCGAACACCGGGCGCTCGGTGCGGAAGTAGCCAAACTTCTCCATCTCAACGTCATCGCTGTCGCGGGCGACGTAGGCGCGCTCAGGCTCTTTGCTGAACTTGGGGACTTCTAGGAAGGAGTAGCGGATCTTCAGCTCTTCCGAGTTGCAGTCGAACACGCCGCCCGCGTACCACGGGTAGAAGAAACAGATCGGAATCTGGCCAAAGCCCTCTAGGTAGGTGCTGGCCGGCGCCGCCACGACTTTGGCGATGTAGTGGAACCACTGCTGCGGCACCGTGTCATTGAGCTTGGTGGCGCCCTTCTCAAAGCCCTCGCCCTCTGGGGCATTCTCGCCTTCGTAGATGATGGTCGAGCCGCCAGCCGCGGCGGTGTCAAACAGCACATCGTGGTCGTAGCTGGTGACGGACTGGCCGCCCCAAGC
>JBIKTV010000623.1:0-3141 GCA_044347905.1 Myxococcota bacterium | reverse complement strand
AGATCAGACGAGCAGTTTCCGCTGGTTCCTAACACCGCCCGGAGGGTCGTTGCGTCTCGGGTCGGCGCAAAGGCGGCAGGCTATTCTCCTTGGAGATACGACAGTTCGAGCTGGGCTAGTCCAACCGAGGTGGATCATTTCGTCGGATTGGTCTTGGAGGACGTGGGCTACCGGCAATCGCCCTCTCCAAGTCCGGCGGATTTGAGTAGGGCGCGCAAGAGCCCAATTTTCAATGGTGTCGCGCCGTGTACCGGAACACTGAGGCGAACAACCGTCCCGGACTTTCCGTAGATATGATGACTTCCATGGATCCTCTTGAGTTCCCAGCCGTTGCGTTCAAGAGCCTTGCACAGATCTCTGCCCGAAATCGAACTCATACCGCGATCTCGATAATTTGCGCCGCAGCATCCGTTTGCTCGGCGTCAATGGGAACGGAAAGGCAACCCTCGATTGCCTCGTACAAGTTGCTGAGAAGCTCTTGCCAATCATCCCCTTGGGTGGCGCAGCCTGGGATCGCCGGAACCTCGGCCCAATAGCCGCCTTCTTCTGCATGATGAACAACAACTTTGAATTTCATTCGGGTTCCTCTGTGCTCGCCGACGCGCCGGCCCAGTACACGCGATGGGTTTTGCCCGCTGTTCCGGCCTCGGCTTGCTCAGTCCGCGCCGGGATGCGCTGCCCCGACCAGGGCCATTCCAGCCCCCACCGGCCAGCCTACGCCTGCCGATCACCGCGGTCAACCTGGAAAGTTGCCGTCCGTTGAAGCCGATCCATGCATAGAACCCGCAAACGCCCCGACCGCCCATTGGACCACCCCGCCAGCGCCGTGTCGCGCCCGACCGAGGCGATCCCAGCCGTCAACCGCGAATTTTAACGTGAGTTCGCGCGGATCTGCCCGGTTCGGCCAAGGCTTCGCCAGCCAGCAGACCGTCAGGTCCCCCGGCTGCGCCGCCCAGTCGTCGGCAGGCAGCTCGTCAGAGAGCGGTTCGCCGGGGTCGTCGTCGACGGCACCGCGGAGGTAGTGCTTGGCAATCGCCCGCATCAGCGCCTAGTGGACGGCGTTGCGCAGGTCAGCGTTCCAGGCGAGCACATAGCGGAGGTCGAATGGCAGGGTAAGGGCCACGGCAAGAACAACTCAACCAAAGTCCTTGCGGGAACCCCAGGGCTGGGTCAGGTCGCGGGCACGGCGCAACAGGAAGGCGTGTTCGGCCGCGACAGACGTCGGCACGAAGTCGGGGTGCTGGCAGACGCTGGCGATTTCGCTGTGCTGGGGTGGCGTCACGGGTGCCTCAAGCTGCTCGCCGCTGTGTCCCCCCTGCGGGCTTATTGCCAGGGCGAATGCTTAAACGTTCAAGAGGCTCGCACGGTCGGCAGCGCTGGTGACGGGTGTCTGGGCGCCTCGCCTGCGGCGACCAGGCTGCGACGTTCGGCGACGCGGCGGGCGGCGAATTCCCTTTGCAGATGGCGCCGAACGCGGTGTAGGACACCGTCGCTCCGCGATTCGCATCCTTGGCGCGGGGTTGGCCTCGGCGGGTGGGGTGGCGCTATTGGCACTTTTAGTGCCAATAGCGGGGTTTTGAATTTAGCGGTGGGTGTGGGCGTGTCGAGCCGGGCGTGGGCTGTGGTCCGGGAGGATTTAGGCGCCCAAATCTTGGTGGCGGTGCGGCGGGGACCCATCGCCGGCGAGCTGAAGCCCTCAGCGGCTTGAGACTGATCCACTCTGGCGCACCGCGGAACGCTGCGCTTCCCAGGCGGAAGCGCGCGAATTCGCAGGGTGGGTCCTGGGGGGATTCGCTTTGGGCGGAGCTTGGTGCCGGGGTGTGGTCAAGCGTGGTGTCAGGTACGGCCGTCCGGCAAGGTGACGCTCGTGCGCTGGTGGCGGTGCTGTGCGACAACTAGAATTCGTCATCGACGACAGCTAAAACTCACCATCGCAGTAATGCCGCCCGCCGCAGCCGGATTTCGGGAATCGCCGTGGTCCCGGAGCCCCGGCGATTCCGCGCCCCCTCCGGCGCGAGCGGTAGTCGGCGCCGGGTGGAGGGGACGGTTTGGGCGCTCGCTGGTTATCCCGCAGATATTCAACAGAATTGACCCGGATGACCCGGAGCCAACTGGCGACCTCACAGCTGATCCGGCGGGCCTGGCAAGCGCTGGGCCTGCAACACCGCGACAACTTGGACCGCGCCCGGTCGTACGCGATAGATGACCCGGTAGCTGCCCTCGACGAATTCGCGAATCGTCGGGTCGTCATACTCAAGAACCTCCCGGCCAGAATGAGGAAATTGAACTAGCTGACGCGCCCGGTCGAGAATTCTCCGTACCTGCGCCCGCGCTGCGGCGGGGTTGTCCGCGGCGATCCAACTTGCGATGTCGCCGAGGTCCAGCTTGGCGCGGGCTGACCACGTGACCTTCATCGCCGCTCTGCAGCCTCAATGCGCGCTTCGGCATAGGCCGCGACATCATCGCCGTCGACCACGCGTCCCGCATCCAGGTCCGCAAGGCCTGCGGCGATATGCCGACGGTCGCGGGCCACCAGTGCATCAAAGGCCGCCGGCGACAGTAACACCGCAGCAGATCGGCCATTCTGCGTGAGAATAATGGGTTGCCCGTCGTTGCGCAATCGGAGGATGACGTCGGCGGCGTGGGCCTTGAAGTCCGTCAGCGGCAGTAAGTTTTCGGCCAGCACTTGCATGGGAACCCTTCAGCGGACGGAATTCCGTCCGAATCTAGATTGTATCCGATATCGGGCCTGGTGCAACGCCAATCTCATCGGCGATGCCCCCTGCAACCTGCCAGAATCCCGCCGGGACTGCTCGACGGAGTGCTGTTGCCCGCTACTCCTGCGACGTTTGGCGTCGGACTGAAGTCCACCGCTGCGGTTCAAGATGTCCCTTTGGGACTGGGTTTCCATCGGCGCTGGGCGATTGTCGATTCGCTGGGGCCTGATTGTCGGTAGCCATGGGTCAGGGCAATCGCAAGAACCGCGGAGCAGGGGTTTTGGGACGACCGCACGGTCCAATTCGCCCCCCTACGTCACCACCGCGGAGGCGGGGGCCCAGGCTAAAACCAAACCATTCGCCTGGGTTCCCGCCTTCGCGGGAATGACAGTGTGGGCGGTCCTGGGGTTCTTGCGACAGCCGT
>JBIKTV010000174.1:0-10964 GCA_044347905.1 Myxococcota bacterium | reverse complement strand
CCATACCCTTGAAGCACTTCGGCGCGGCTCAGCAGGCTCTCTAGCCCCCAAACAAAGCCGCTCTCCACCTCCAGCACCGCCCGGCTCAGCTCCTTGGCGCTCAGCGGCTCGGCGGCCGCGCGCTGCAGCTCTTCGCCCAGGATCGCCTGCACTTGCTTGCGGTCGGCCCCCGGCCTCAGATCGACGACGATGTGAAAAGTCGAGCTCATCTGCGCACTTTGCTGATACACCGACACCGACTGGGCCAGCTGAGTCTGGTGCACCAGCCGCTTGTACAGCCGCCCGGTGCCGCTGTGCCCCAGGGCGTTGGCCAGCAGGTCCAACTCCGCATCCCCCGGCTGATACGACGCCGGGCTGTGCCAGGCCCAGTGCAGGCGTTCCAGCTTGGCCAGCGGGTCCAAAATCTCTTGGCTGACAGGGGCTTTTAGCACCGGCATCGCCACCGTGCGCCGCAGCGGCTTGGGGGTCGCCGGAAAGCTGCCAAACCACTTGTCGACGAGCTTCTTGGCCTGGGCGCTGTCAAAATCGCCGGCTAGACAAAGCGTTGCGTTGCTGGGCACGTACCACTTCTGAAAGAACTGCCGCACGTCGGCTAGGCTCGCTTGCTCCAGGTCTTGGTGCAGGCCGATGGTCAGGTGGCGATACGGGTGCCCCTCTGGGTACAGGGCCTGCCACACCGCGAAGCGCTCCTTGCCGTACGGCACGTTGTCATAGCGCTGGCGCCGCTCATTGCGCACGACTTCGCGCTGATTATCCAAGGATTTTTGGTTTAGCACGTCGATCAGCCAGCCCATGCGGTCGCTCTCTAGCCACAGCGCCGTCTCCAGGTGGTGGCTGGGCACCTGCTCAAAATAGTTGGTGCGATCGGTGTTGGTCGTGCCGTTGATCTGCGACGCCCCGGCTTTCTTGAGGATGTCAAAGTGCACGTCCTCGCCGATGTGCTTGGCGCCCTGGAACATCATGTGCTCAAAAAGGTGAGCAAAACCGGATTTGCCCGGCACCTCATCCCCCGAGCCGACGTGGTACCAGACGTCCACCGCCACCAGGGGCGTTGAGCGATCCTCGATCAGGATGACTTCCATGCCGCTGGGCAGCAGGTAGCGCTGGTGGGCGATCTTGGGCGCGGCTTCCGCAGCCAGCAGCGGCTCCGGCGCCACCACAGCGACCGCGGGCAGGGCGATCGCGATCATCGCCGCCAGTTGCAGTGCCTTTCTGTTCAGGATGTTCATGGGCGGATCGCTGCGCCCGGTGGGGCGGTGGCGCAGGATACACGCAGGGCCGGAGCGTGTCATCGGCGGGCGGCGCGTGTCCGAATGTGAAATTCCCTGGACAAAAGCTGGTTCTAGCGCGGCAATCCGCTACCCTTAGGGCTGGACCCGCGGCCGCTGTCGCTTCCTCTGAACATGCATCGTCCACAGATCGCCGCACTGCAGACCTGGGCGGGCCTTCTGGCCCTGCTGACGGCGTTGCTGGCGACTACGGCGCTGGGGGCCGCGGTGGATTACCGCAATGCCGGCAGCCCGCCGGATCCCCGCTGGCAGATAGACGCGGAACGCCGGGCCAAAGCCCTGCCACAGACGCCCGCGCTGCCGGATCAGCCGCTGCGCATCGGCGACTGGACGGCGAAAAAAGCCGTGGATATTTCAGGGAATCGCGCAGTGCTCCGCGAGCGCGTGCGTTTGCCGCAGGTCGTCAAAGATCCCGGGGGCCGCGCGCCGCTGGTGTTGATTCTGCACGGCAACCACGGCGCCTGCCGCGATCGCCAGGGCATCGACCACTGTCCGACACCGCCGGCCCAGAGCTGCGCCCCCGGAGAAACCCGGGTTTATAGCGCGGAAGGCATGAACTGGCTGGCGGAATCGCTGGCGCGCCAAGGCTTTGTCGCCGCTGTGGTCGACGCGGAGCCGCTGGTGTGCGCCTTTGGGGCCCAAGGCGGATTCAGCCGCGTGGAGCTGGCGTTGGCCCACCTGCAGGCCTGGCGCAGCGCCCAGCGCGAGGGCGTGGCGGGGATCGATCCGGGCGTGGCTGCCGCGGCGGACCTGAGCCGGGTAGTGCTGATTGGCCACTCTGTGGGCGGCGATGCGGCCCTGGAGATCGCCGCGCGCCTCAAGAATTGGCCCGCGAGCTCGGTGGCCCCAGCGGTCATCCGCGGCACGCTGCTCATCGCCCCGCCGGACTGGCTGCAGAGCCGCGCGGACAGCGCCCCCCTGGGCGTGGTGCTGCCGTCCTGCGATGGCGATGTGTACACCCAGGCGGGGCGCGAAATCTTTGCCCGGGCCCTGGCGGCCGGCAATCACCAGCGCGTTGGCCTATGGCAAATGGTCGGGGGCCACCACAACGCCGCCAACACCGCGTGGCCCTCTGAGGCGGACGACGTTGGCAAAGGGCTGTGCCCGCGCGCAAGTGCGATTGGCCCGGAGATTCAGCGCGGTTGGCTGGGCCAGCTGGCGATCGGCTTTGTTCGGGCCACCGCGAGCCAAATGCCTTGGCCTGCCTGGCTTTACGGCGAGGCCAGCCCTCCGCCGCCGCGGCAATTTGACCGCTGGCCAGAAGTGCGGAGCCTGGTCATCGATCCGGGCCACGTGCGCGCCGCTGAGGTTCAGGTCAGCGCTGAGCGCGTCGACGCCTTGAGCCGCTGTGCCGTCCAGCCCTGCAACCCGGCGGCCGGTCCCAGCGAAATTCCGGGGTGGAAAGTGCGCTGGTCGAGGCCAGGTTTCCGTTTAGAAATGCGGTGGTCTGGCCAGGGTCCCCCCTCTGGTCAGCGCGCGTTGCTGCGCCTCGCCGCCTTGCCCGGCAGCCCGCGCCACCGGCCGATGACCTTGCGCGTCAGCTGGCAGATCGGCGCGCGCTGGGTGCCGGCGGGGAGCGTCGAAGTCCTGCCTCCCCTGGACCACGCAGGCAGCTATGGCGTTGAAACACCACCCGTTGTGCGCATGGCGGTAGAATTGCCGCTGCCCGTGCCGTGGCGAGCCGTGCGGGCCGTCGCGCTGGAGGGGGCGGGAGAAGACCGCGGCGAACTGCACGTCGGCGAACTTATCTGGGCGCCGCCGCCCCCATCGCGCAAGCGCTAACTGCGGGTCTATCGTGATCAGAAAAAACCTGGGGAATTTGGCCGGACTCTTCTTGATAGTGCCCGGATTTGCTGGTTTGGCCTGCAACCGCGCCCCGCCGGCCCACGACGGCACGACCAGCGCCGCTCCCGCCGCAAAAGCCGCCGCGCCTGGGGAATTGACGCCCCTCGCCGCCTTTACCAAGCGCTGGACCGTTGCTGAGGGGCTTGGACCGGGATTCAACGAGGCGGCGTGTTCAGACTGTCACGACCGCGAGGGCCTGGGCGGCAGCGGCGACCCCGCAAAGCCGGCCCGGGTCATCGCATCTGCCTCCCTTCACTTGGTGGGGGTGTGGCCGCGCCAGGCCATTGCCGGACGGCAGCCCGCCGCCTTACCCGCGGACGCGGTCGTCAATCCCCGCCGCGGTCCACCGCTTTTTGGCCTGGGTCTGCTAGAGAAGATCAGCGACCAGCGCCTAAATGAGCTGTGCGACCCGGCGGACCGCGATGGTGACGGCGTCACCGGCCACGTCAATATCAACACGGCGTATGACAACCGGCCGGGGCGGTTTGGCCTCCAGGCCCACACGTCCAATATTCGGGATTTTATTGGCAATGCCCTGGCCGGCGAGATCGGCATTAGCAATCCAGTCAACCGCGACCCAAGGCTGCGCCAGGACGACGACGATGTTTCCGATCCCGAGAGCACGGCTAACATGGTTGATTTGCTGACAGAATACGTGCGTTCGCTGCCCGCTCCGCTGCCTATGGAGGCGATCAACAGCACAGAGGCCCAGGCCGGCCGCAAGCTGTTTGGCGACATCGGCTGCGCCACCTGCCACCGCCCCGACCCCGATCCCGTGGCCCCCGGCGCCTACACCGACCTGTGCGTACACAAGCTGGGCGCAGAACTGGCCGGCGGAATCGTCGATTTCTCTGCCCAGGCCGATGAGTGGCGCACGGCGCCCCTGTGGGGCCTAGGCCGGCGCCAGGCATTCTTGCACGACGGGCGCACAAGCTCGTTGGTGGAGGCCATCCGCTTGCACGGCGGCGAGGCGGAGGCCAGCGCCAAGCGCTTTGGCGGGCTCGCGGAAGGGGAACGGCAGCAGCTGCTGGCCTTCCTAAAAGCGCTGTAGTTCAGTTAGTTAGGGGGTGGGTCACCCCACCTGATGCCTGCCGTTTTGGCGGGCTCGTGGAAGCTGAACGGCAGCTGCTGCTAACCTTGCCAAAAGCTCAGCAGTTCAGCTGGTTAGGGGGTGGGTCACCCCACCTGGAACCCAGACGAGACCCTGCCCAGCAGGCGAAGCCAACCGCCGGGATTCTGCGCGGCGTCGGCGCAATTGCGGCCCGATCGACAGGGTTCGGGGCCAGGTTTTCAGGGTCATCTTCTTGACCCCGGAATTGTCGCCGCGCCAGAGCACCCTGCGCGGTTGCCGCCCGCCGGGGTTGGGTGCATGATTTCGCGCCGCCGGCCCGCGCCGGTTGAGGATGCCATGGCCCCCAGAACCGTAGAGCTCATCGCCAAGAAGCGCGATGGACAGCGCCTGACTGCCGCCGAGATCGAGCAGGTGATCGCCGGCTACACCGATGGCAGCGTCCCCGAATACCAGATGGCGGCCCTGGCCATGGCGATTGTCTGGCGCGGCATGGACGCCCAAGAAACCGCGGCGCTGCTGCAGGCCATGCTCCACTCTGGCGATGAAGTCCACTGGGACGATCTGGGAATGCCAACCGCCGACAAGCACTCGACCGGCGGCGTGGGCGACAAAATTTCGATTCCCCTGGCCCCCGCGGTGGCGGCGTGCGGTGTGGCCGTACCGATGATTTCAGGCCGCGGCCTGGGCCATACGGGCGGCACCCTGGACAAACTGGAGTCGATCCCGGGCGCACCGGGCAGCGGCGTTGAGTGTTTCCAGACCCGCCTGACACTAGAGCAGTTTCAAGCGCTTACCAAAGAGTTGGGCTGCTGTCTGATTGGCCAAACGGAGCGCATCTGCCCGGCCGACAAGAAGCTCTATTCCCTGCGCGACGTCACCGCCACGGTCGAGTCGATCCCGCTGATTGTCGCGTCGATCCTCAGCAAAAAGCTTGCGGAAGGCGTGGGGAGCCTGGTGTTGGACGTCAAGGTCGGCTCCGGGGCGTTCATGAAGAACCGCGAGGACGCGACCCGCCTAGCGACCGCGATGGTCGACGCTGGCCAAGCCGCGGGGCGCAAGGTCACGGCCTTCTTGACGGCGATGGATCGTCCGATCGGCTGGGCCGTGGGCAACGCCCTGGAAATCGCTGAATCCATAGAGATCATGCAGGGAAAGGGACCTGCCGATACCCGCGAGGAGACCGTGCGCCTGGGCGGCGAGATGCTGCGCCTGGCCGGCAAGGTAGCCACGCTGGAAGAGGGCGAGGCGCGCATTGCCGAAGTGCTGGACAACGGCGAGGCCCTCAAGCGCTTTGGCCAAATTGTCGCGGCGCAGGGCGGTGATCCGCGGGTGTGCCAGGATCCTTGGGGGGTGCTGCCTCGTGCGCCGATCGTCGAATCGCTGCTGGCCACGACCGCCGGCACCGTGCTGAGCCTCGACGCCCTGGAGGTGGGACTCGCCGCGGTTCGCCTGGGCGCTGGTCGCAACCGCTCAGAAGATAAGGTTGATCCTGCAGTTGGTTTTGCCCTGCGCAAGAAGCCCGGTGACGCGGTGGAGATTGGCGATGTGCTGGCCGAGATCCACGCCCGCACCCCCGCCCAGGTTGAAGCGGCGCGGCGCGACTTGGCGGCGGCCTATCGCATCGGCGCCGGCCAGCCCCAACTCCTGCCGCTGTGGCTTGAAGTGATCCGCGGCGAAGACCGGCCCGCGGGCTAGAGGACCGAGCGCCGGGTTTCTGGAGTTGGCGTGATCATCGACTGCACGGGGCGATCACGGCCGATCGATGCCACCCCCGACCGACCAAGGGGGGAAGATAGGGAGGGGTGACCCACCCCCAAAGCATCTGATATCCATGCGGATAAGCCGATTTTGGCGCTCTAGAAATTGACCGAGAACAGCCAAGAGTTCAGCGCGCCAACCGCACCGCAAGCAACAATCTGATCGGGGCGCCGCGGTTTTTTCCGGTGGCCGGCGATAACTCCTTCAGGGCGATTCTGCCCCCGGGAGTCCGCGATGAGCCTACGATACTACCGGCCCGACTACCTGTACGAGGTCACCCGCCGCACGATTGGGGGCGAATTCCTGTTTGACCTCAACGATACCGCGCTGATGGAGGCGGTCCTGGGCGCGCTCGCCATTGCACAACGTCGCTGCAAGATTGGGGTCTACCACTTCCACTTGATGAGCAACCACTACCACGGCATGTTCAGCGCTCCCTCGCCGCGGCAACTCGCGCAGTTTTTCAATATTTTTCACGGGCTGGTTGGGACTGCTGTCAACCAGCGGCACGGCCGGATTGGCCCCGTCTGGAAGCGCAAGTTCAAGCCGTTGCCCGTGACCACCGACGCCAAGACCCTGATGCTAAGGATGAAATACATCATGGGCCAGGCGACCCGCGCCAAACTGGTGCAGCACCCCTGCCAGTTCATCGGGCCGTCTGCGGTGGATTGGCTCGTCGCGGGCATTCCGCTGATGGGGCGCTACAACCCGGCGCTACTGCCCGCAACGCCAGCGATTTTGCCGCAGGAAGGCGAGGTTCAGGCCGAAAGTGTCGAGGAACCTGGGGCCGCTCTGCCGACGGCGCGCGCTGAGCCGAGGGCAATCGAGGTCCAGATCTCTATTCTGCCTTGCTTTTTGGGCCAAACGTGGCAACAGTTGCATGGGACATTCGCGGAGTTGGCGGACGAGATCGCCGGCTGTTCGATGGACCACCTCCTGGCCTTTGGCGCGCAGGCGAAGATCCCCAAGGTGGACCTGGCAATGGCCGGCGCCGACGAGGACCAGGAAGAGCCGGAGGGCAAGCAGGTCGCGGACGGCGATCAGCCCAGCCCCGAGCCCCAACAGACCGACCAGAGGGAGATTGCGTGCGAAGCCATGCCCAAGCTGCCGGCCCCCGATCCGCACGACGACCAAACGGGCAAACGGCAATCGCGGCCCGAACCCAATTCGCGGGAACACGGTGATGGCAAACGCAGACGCCCGTTGGAGATTCTCTCGGCCAGTTCTTCTGCGCGCGAAGCGTATCTCCACAGCTTGGCCGAATTCCGCGATGCCTATCGGCGTGCGATGAAGCGGTTGACCCAGCAGATCGGTCGGAGCGAGCGGGGGCTGAGGGTCCGGGCAGTGTCCTTCCCGGCCCATGCGCTGCTGCCCAGTTGCCTGGGGGCCCAGATGCAGACGACGCGAAACTGAAGCTAGCCGGCGATGAGGTCTCGGAAAATGGCAATAGACTATCGATTTCAAGCGTTTATAGGTAGGGTCACCCCTGCCCTTTCTGATCTGCCCGGCCTTGAGCCCCGAGGCGACCATGGCTGATTCCTCAACGGTTTTTGACCTCGGTGTGTGCAGCTTGCGGCCCTGGCGCGACGGCGACCAGCCCGCCTTGCTGCGCCACGCCAATGACTGGGATGTAGCGCGCTGGCTCCGCGACCGCTTCCCGCATCCGTATACGGCCGATGACGCCGATGAGTGGGTCGAATACGCCGGGACGGTCCTGAAGCGCGAGGTCTTTGCCATAGAAGTGGCGGGCGAAGCGGTCGGTTCCGTCGGCCTGATGCCCGGTCAGGACGTGTTTCGCCTATCGGCTGAGGTCGGCTATTGGCTGGGCCGAACGGCGTGGGGGCGCGGCATTGCCCCCCTCGCGCTGCAGGCTCTGAGCCGCTACGCAGAAGAAGACCTTGGCTTTATCCGCTTGTTCGCTGGGGTTTTTGCGGGCAACCAGCGCTCCGCCCGGGTCCTCGCCAAGAGTGGCTACCACCTAGAGGGGGTGCGCCGCAATGCAGTGGTCAAGAACGGCCAGGTGCTCGACGAGGAGGTCTGGGTCCGCCTCAGCGCCACGCCAGGCCCCAAATCCAGCTGGGGTGACCCCTCCAAAAAAGCCTGACCCGGACGAGGTTTTTTCGCTTAGCGCTGAGCGACGGCGCTGCCCACCGGCTTTTCGCCCTGGTGGAAAATCGCCACGCCCTTCTCGGTCGAGAGTTCCAAGCTGCCGTCAAAGCGCAGCGACGCCTGGCCGACGAGCTTGCTGTTGCGGTGCAGCTCAAAGCCCTGATCGCCCGTGGGCACCAGGTGGTAAACCGCGCCGGCGTAACGGATTTCAACCGAGCCGTCCTCAAGCTCGCGGCTCTGGATGTCGCGGTTGTCGGCCACGGGGTTGGAGCCGGTCCAGAACTCGATGAGGTTGAGGATGAAGTAGTCGGCAGCGCCAGCGATCTCGTACACGGGCACGATGATAAGGCCCCAGAACACTAGGGTTTTGACAAATTTGTTGCCCAGGCTGTCATTCCAGCCATAGACCTTGCGGGTCAGGGCGAACTTGCCAAAGCAGCCGGTGGTGCCAACGGCGGTCACGGCCAGCGCGGCTACCAGAGAAGCGGACATCAGTCGGGTCGGGATCTTGAACGCGTTGCGCATGTCGTCTCCTGCAAGAGGGATGTCTGGACCAGCAAATCGCTGTCGTGAAGCACCGTGGCAGTGCCGAGCGGGGAGGCTACGCTGAGGCGACACGGCGGTCAATTGCCGCTGGGCAGCACCGCCGGGCTCGCCTACACTGTGCGCAGCCAGCCCCACAGGATCCGCGTGCGTTCCGAGCAAATTGCCACCCATTACCGCTGTAATCAGGGCTGCACGTTCTGCACAGCGCGGCGTTCTAGCGATGATCCGGCGTTTATCGCGACGGCCGCGGTCAAGCAGCGCATCGCACAGGCGGCCCAGCGCGGCGCCCGGGAGATTGTTCTGACCGGCGGCGAGCCGTCTATGCGTCGCGATCTCACAGAGTTGGTCCAATTCGCCCGCGCGGAAGGGGCCCAAGAAGTGACGCTGGAGAGCAATGGCACCCTGATCGACGCCGCGCGCATCGGCGAGTTGCAGAAAGCAGGCCTGACCCTGCTGCGCCTGCACCTGCCGGCGTGGGGCGACGATTGCGACCGCTTGACTCGCGACCCCGGCGGTTTTGCCCGGACGAAGGTGGCGCTGGAGGCGGCGCTTGGAGCCCAACTGCCCGTCGAAGTCGCCGCGACCCTGGTCAAATCGACAGGGGTGACCCTACCCACAATTATCGAACATCTAAGCCAATTGCCAAATTTTGAGGGGCTACGCGGCCTGGTCGTGGCCGTCGCCGTCGACAGCCCGGATCCCGCCGAGTTGCTCGACAACGCCAGCGCCGCGGCGGTCTTGGCCCAACTGGACGAACAGGCGCGCCGCGTGGGCCTGGCGGTGCGCCTAGCGCCGGATAGTGGGCCGCCACCGTGCCTGCTGCCCCATCCCGGACGGCTTGCCCACTTGTACGCGATGGCGCCAGGGGCTGGAGCGAGGCCTGGGTATCGGCAGCTCGCCGAGTGCGCGCAGTGCCTGGTTGCGGACCGCTGCCCCGGAATTCGCACAGGGGTGACCCACCCCACAACAACCTGTAATCCATCGGTAAAACCGATTATTGACGACCGCCTTCGCCGCCGCCTGACCCGCCAAGGCTCCGTCGCCGACCAAGTGCGCCGCGAGTTCAGCCAGGCCAACCGCTATGTCGATCGGCGCAGCGGCCAGCTGGGGCAAGAGCAGCTGATCCGCATCAACTTCCACTGTAACCAGGCATGTCGGTTCTGCTTTGTCTCGACCCACCTGCCGGCACCGGCAGAGGCGATGCTGCGCGAGGCCATCGTCGAGGCGGCCCAAGCCGGCAAGCAGGTGACCCTGACCGGCGGCGAGCCGACCCTGAACCCGCGGCTGATCGACTATATCCGCTTAGCTAAAGCGCATTCTCCGCTGCTTCCCGTGGCCCTGCAGAGCAACGCCATCCGCCTGGCCGACCCGGCGCTGACCAGTGCGGTGATTGCCGCGGGGATTGGCTGGGTCCAGGTATCGCTGCACGGCAGCCACGCCGAGCTCGCCGAAGCCATGAGCGACGCGCCGGGGACTTTTGCCGGCCAAGTCGCGGGTATCGATCAGCTGCACCGCCACCCCAGCGTGTACCTGACGATCAATTTTGTCATGGCCCAGCGCAACTTTGCCGACCTCGTGGCCTTCGTCGAACTGTGCGCGCAGCGCTGGCCGCGGGCGACGGTGACCCTGTCATTTGTCGGCCCCTCTAGCGACGTGGTGCCTAAAGATGCTTCCATGGTGCCGAGTTATACCGATGTCCTGCCCCACCTGCTGGCGGCGATGGCGCGGGCGGAAGAGCTAGGCGTCGATCTGGGCGGGCTGGAGTCGATGTGCGGGATGCCGTTGTGCCTGCTGCCAGAGCGCTACCGCCAAAGCGCGCAAAGCGAAATTCCTGAGGGCTATGACCAAGGCGAGTTCATCCACCCGCCGGCGTGCAATCGATGCGAGCTGCGGGCGAATTGCTTTGGCGTGAGGCGCAATTACCTAGCCCTGTACGGCGACGGCGAGTTGCGGCCGCTGCCCCAGATCGCGCAGGCGCCGGGCTAACCGCAGCGGGGAGGGGCGACCCCCAAGACCCCGCCGCGGCCGAACCTGCAGCACAACAAACCCTTGGAATTAGTGACCCAGCGACACCTTGCGCGCCGCCACCACCTTGTCTGAATCGCGGCCTTCCAGCTCCTGCAGGTGATCAAAGCCCCAGGTAAACGTGCCGGTGCCCATGGTGAGCGAGCGCAATTCGATAATCAGATCATTCATCTCTGACTGCGGCAGGTAGGCGTCCACCACGTCCCAGCCCTTCCAGCCGTCCTTGGCGTCGTAGCCCAGGATCTGCCCACCGCGCCGACCCGTCACCAGCCGCTGGGCGCGCGAAGTGAAGTCGCTGGGCACGCTGATCTGCACCTTGA
>JBIKTV010000173.1:0-10990 GCA_044347905.1 Myxococcota bacterium | reverse complement strand
AGCACCACAAAATGGTAGGTAAAGTACTTGCCCTGCGCGGCCACCGCGGCCAGGCTCAGCGCCAACAGCCCAAGCGACGCCAGCAGGGCCTTGGCCGCCGGCCCCGCAGCCGCGACCGACCAGAGCAGCAGCAGATCCACCACCAGCCCAGCCCCCAGCAGGGTCGGCCACAGCTGGCGCTGACGGCCCCACACCAAGGCCAGCCGCGGCAGCGCCTCGCCGTGGCCCAGCGGTGCCTTGGCATAGGCGCGCTGGTAGTCCCACAGCTCGGCCAGCGCCGGCCCAGCGCCGCGCGCATAGAGCGAGGCAAAAGCCCCGCCAAACACCGCCAAGCACGCCAGGATCGCCGCAGCGGTTCCAAGGGCAAGGCCCCGGGAGCCAGCCTTTTGCCGCGGACTGGTAGCAAAATTGCCCAGCAGCCACGGGGCCATCACCACCGCGGTCGGCTTAAAGAGCATCGCCGCGCCCAGCAGCGCGCCAGAAGCCGCCGCGGCCCAGAGCCCGGGCAGCCAGCGCGCCGCAGCCGCAGCCGCGACGCAGCCCAGGACTTGCCAAGTCTCGGTCTGGGCCGTGTCCCAGAAGTCAAAGACGGCAAAATAGCTGGCGATGGCGATGAGCCCGCCCGCGGCCATCAGCGGCCCGCTCGGCCGGCGGTCGCCGCGGCCAGGCCAGGCCCAGGGCAAAAGCGCGCCTATCGCCAGCCACGCCAGGGCATCGGCGAGGCGAATGGCCCACATCGCGTCACCGGCGAGGGCGCTAGTCAGGCGATAGAGGGCAAAAATCCCAGGGGTTTTGACGTCAAAGGCGTCGCGATAGGGCAGCTCACCGGCGCCCCACTGGCGGCCAATGTAGTGAAAGATGGCCTGGTCGCGGCCAAAGGGCCAGGACAGGGTCGGCGCGACCAAGGCGGCGGCCGCGGCGATCAACACGCCAACCGCAGCGGCCGCACCTGCGCCAGCCTTGGCCGGCGGGCGTTTTGGCGATGAACCCTTAGCTGGGGCGGGCGGTTCGGCCATGGTCGCGCTCAATGGGGCGGACTGCCGCCGGGGCAGACAATACGTCCAGCCGGCGCCAGCGGCAACCTTTTGGCCGGCGTCGCCGTTCTTGCGCTTGCCGATCGCCCGTCTGCGAAGGGCTGGAATTGCCTGGGCCAAGAGCATAGGATCCGGCCGAGTTACCGACTGGGACGCTGCCTCACCATGGAAATGACCGCCTTTAAGTGGGACGCCAAGTACGAAACCGGACTGCCGGAGGTGGATGCCCAGCACCGCGGCCTCGTCGAGATCATCAACCGCTTGGGCGACCAGCGGATCGGCGGAAGCAGCCCGGCCGAAGTAGAGGCCACGCTGGGCAAACTCGCCGAGTACGCCCGATTCCACTTTGAGACGGAAGACGCCGTGATGAGGGCGGCCGGCATTAGCCCCGATCACTTTGCCGCCCACAGCCGCACCCATGAGCTTTTCCTAAGCCAGATCAAGGAAATTGCCGCGGAGGCTGGCGGGGAGGTGGCGATCGCCGTCGACCAGTTGTTTCAGTACCTGGTCAAATGGCTGGCTTTCCACATCTTGGGCCAGGACTTGGAGATGGCGGCGGAGATTGGCGCCCTCCAGCACCACGCCATGCCTGAAACCGCGCGCCGCGAAGGGGTCGGACGCAGCACCGAGGTGCTGTTTGAGGCCTTGAATTCGCTCTACGACGACCTGGCCGCCGCCCATACCAAGCTGCGGGCATCGACGGAAGCCCAGCTCAAGGAGGCCGAGCGGCTGGCCCACCTGGGCAGCTGGGACCTGGATCTGCCCAGCCGCAGCCTGACCTGGTCAGACGAGATCTACCGCATCTTTGAGATCGACCCGCAGAAGTTTGGCGCCTCCTATGAGGCCTTCCTGGAGGCGGTCCATCCGGAAGACCGAGAACTGGTCGACCAGACCTTCAAGAATTCTGTGGCGCACCGCACCCCCTATGAGATAACCCACCGCCTGCTCATGCCAGATGGCCGGGTCAAATACGTCAAGGAGGCGGGCACGACCCACTACAGCGCCGATGGCCGGCCCCTGCGCTCGATTGGCATGGTGCTGGACATCACCCAGAGCGTGCTGGCGGAACAGGCGATTCGCACGAGCGAAGAGCGCTTTCGCACCGTGGCCGACTACACCTACGATTGGGAGTACTGGCGCGGCGTGAACGGCGAGTTCCTCTACCTCTCGCCTTCCTGCGAGCGCATTACCGGCTATACCGCTCAGGAATTCACCGAGGACCCTGGGCTGCTCCTGCGCATCATCCACCCCGACGACACGCACCTGATGGTGGACCACCTGCGGAGCGAACACCTGTACGAAAAGGAGAGCGCGCTGGACTTCCGCATCATCCGCAAGGACGGAGAAATCCAGTGGATCGCCCACGCCTGCCAGCCGGTACTCACCAAAGACGGGCAATTCCAGGGTCGGCGCGCCAGCAACCGCGACATCACCGAGCGAATGCGCCTGGAGCAAGAGCTGCGCGAACAGGCGCGGACGGATTACCTGACCGGCATGGCCAACCGCCGGCAATTCATGGAACGGGCGGAAGGGGAGCTCGCCCGCGCGGGGCGCTACGACCGGCCCGTTTCGCTTTTGCTGATGGATATTGACCACTTCAAGCGAGTCAACGACACCCACGGCCATCAGGTGGGCGACACCGCGCTCAAGGCCATCTCTGATCGCTGCCGCCAAGCCCTGCGCAAAGCCGACTTCATCGGCCGCATTGGCGGTGAGGAATTCGCGATCCTCTTGCCAGAGACCCCTGGCGACGGCGCGCGCGCAATAGCCGACCGCCTGCGCCAGGCCATCGCCGAGTTCGCCATCGCGACACCCAAGGGCGACGGCTTTTTCCTCACGCTCTCCATCGGCTGCGCGACGCGCTCGGCCGGCCAGCCGCTGGACTTGGACACGCTGTTCAAGCAAGCGGACGACGCGCTCTACGAGGCAAAGGCCGCTGGGCGCAACCGCGTCTGCTGTTTCTCAGCCGCAGCAACGGCGGACCGCGGAGCGGAGCTTGGCAAAGGCGAGTAGCACCGGGCGGAAGCCGCTGAATGGCTAGACTATTTGCACAATCCGCCGCCGCACACCTTGCCGGCGCCGCAGCTGAGGCCGTCGGGCGCCGCGGGGTGGAGGCAGACCCCGGCCAGGCAGTTCTCTAGGGTGCACGGGTTGCCGTCGTCACAGGTGGCGTAGGTCTTGGCGGCGCAGCCTGCGCTTTCGCTGCAGCTGGGGTTGCCCCAGGCGTCGACGCGGAAAAGCGGTGAAAGCGCCGCGCTGCCGTAAGGGTGGCGCAGGACCAACAGCGCTCCGCTGCCGCTCGGGGCTGCCACGGGCACAAAGCTGCCCCAACTGCCGCTGACGCTCCAGTTTTTGCTGAACAGCGCCTTGCCGTCGCTCAGGCGCAGGCGGTACCACGTCCAGCCCGATTGCTTGGCGTCGCCCAGGCTTGTGACCGCGACGGCGGTGTCTCCTTCGATCCACAGGCCGCCCAGCTGCTCCTCTGCGCCCAGGGGGTTGATGAGCGGCGCCTGCCAGATGACCGCGCCGTCTGGACCGATGCGCGCTAGGCCAACGTCTTGCCAGTCACTGGAGCAGCCCGAGCACGGCTTGTGGAGCCTTGCGCCCACCAAGACATCGGCGCTGCCGGGCAAGGGGCTCATCTGAAAGTCGGTCCAGGCGCTCCATTGGCTCAGGGCCAGCTTGACCGACGGACCCGCCGCACCTTCTGCTGTAAACTTCATATGGTAGCTGAGCGGGACTGCGCTGCCAGCCTGGTTGCCGATGAGGCGAACCTCGCCATTTTCGCCCACTGTGATGACTGCCGCCGTCACCGACACGGGCGTCTTGGTGCGCCACGCGATGGCACCGCTGGCAGAAATGCGAATTAGCTCGCTCATGTAGCTCAAGCCGACACCAGAACTCCCCAAAACCACCACCGCGCCGCCCTGGGGATGCGCAGCGAGCGCGTAGAGCGTGGGCGTGCCAAAACCGCTGGGCGGCGGGATCAGCGCCTGCGCCTCAGGAGCGCCGCTGTTGCCGATGCGCAGCACCTCATTGGAGCGGCCGATCCACGTGCCCTGGGCGGTCCAGGCGGTGGCGTACCAAGCAGCGCCACCGGAAATCGGCCAGTTGACGCTCAAGCTGCCGCTGGGCGAGCTGCGGGCCAGCCATGCCGTGCTGTTGCTGCCGCTCCCCGCCGCGAACCACTGGCCGGCCCACTGCACGCTGCCGTCGGGCAGGGCCTGGGCGCGCATCGCCACGCCGGTTCCCCCGGGAGTACCTAAGGTTTTCTGCCAAATCCCAATGCCTTGGACCACGCATTTGCCCTGGTTGCAGGCAAAACTCTCACAGCCGCTCGCGCCGCTGCCGCTGCACGCCGTGCCGTCTGGAGCGCTGATCTTGGTGCATTTGTCCTGGCTGCAGCCGTCGGTGGTGCACGGGTCGCCATCGTCGCAAGGGCTGGGGGTCCAGGCGGTGCCCAAGAGGTTGCAGATCTTGAGCTGGTTGCCCTGGCACTGCTTGACCCCGGGCTGGCAGATGACCGGCGCCGCCTCGCACCCTCCGGATTTGCAGACCTGGCCCAGCAATTCGCAGTCGGCCAGCGGCGTGCCCTGGGTGCCGCTCGAGTCGCACATCATCGCCGCGCCGCCCTGGCAGAAGGCCTGCCAAGGTTCGCAGAGCTTGGCCTTGCATTCACCTTTATTGATGCAGACTTGACCGCTGGGGCACCCCGCCTGTTTTTGCCAGCCGCTGTCCTTGGTGCAGAAGGCCGGCGTGCCGTCCACACAGCCGTAGTTGCCAAAGATGCACGGGTCCACCACGCACGCGCTGTTCTTGCACGACGCGGCGTTTTGCTTGCAGTCCAAGGTGTTCTTCCAGAGGCCGGTGGGGTCGCAGGTCTGCAAGATGTCGCCCGCACACTGCAGCTGATTGGCGGTACAGCCCTTTGCGATGCACATGCCCTCCACGCACACCTTGCCGACCGCACACGGCACAAGGTCATAGGATTGGCCATTGGCGGCGCAGACTTGCAGGGTCTTGCCGTCCACACAGCTGGCCGCGCCGGCTTTGCACAGGGGCGGGGTGACACAGGCGCCGTCCTGGCAGGTGCTGGGCGACGGGCACGCCGCGCCTAGGGTTTTTGCCGTGCCGCTGGCGTCGCAGCTAGCGACCGCGTTGCCCTGGCAGGTCTTGCTATTGGGTGTGCAAATCAGCGGCATGCACTGGGGCGCGCCGTCCACGCTGACGCACGTGTGGCTGCTGGCACAGGCCGAGGACTTCCACTGGCCGTCGGCGCCGCAGCTCTCCACCGCTTTGCCGGCGCATTTGCTCTGGCCTGCCGCGCAGTTGCTCACCACGCAGGCGTCTTTGACGCACAACTCGCCGTCTTTGCAGGCTACCCCGGCCGACCAGCCCAAGCCCAGCTCATCGCACGCCTGCAGCAGGCCGCCGGCGCACTGACCGCTCGCGGGGACGCACAGCTTGGCCTTGCATTCGCCGCCTTGGCAGACCTCCGCCGCGGAGCACGGCGCTTCGATCCACATGCCGCCATTGCACAATTGCCGGATGATCAGGTCCTTGCAGCTGGCCTCGCCGTCCTGGCACTGCAGCGGCTGGCACTGGCGATCGACGCAGGTCAGGCCATCGGCGCAGTCGCTCGCTTCGACGCACTGGACGCACTGGCCCAGATCCTTGTCGCACACCTGGTCGCTGTCGCACTCCTTGGTGCTGGCGCAGGATTTGCCCGGCGCCACGCAGACCCGGTCCTTGCAGCTGCCGCCATCGGCGCAGTCGACGCTCTCTTCGCACTGCACGCAGTGGCCCGCGGCCGAATCGCAGACCGCGTCCAGGGCCAGGCAGGTTTTGTCGCTCTTGCAGGCCACGGCGGCGGCGCAATACCCGGCAAAGCAAGCTGAATCAGCTGGGCACTGCGACTGGCCGCTGCAGGCGACGGCCTGGGCATCGGCGCTGCCCGCGTCGTCGCCCGCCGGGCCGCTGTCTGCGGCGGTGGTGTCGGCGGCGGTAGCCGTGTCGGCGGTGATGGCTGCGTCGACACTGGCCAAGGTTGGCCCGGCCGTCTCCCCGCTAGAGCAGGCCGCCAAGGCCAAGGAGACGAGCCAAAACCCCAAGGCCCGGCCAGAAAACGTCCAAAACGTCCGTTGGATCGACGAGAATCGCATGCACACCTCGCTGCCTCTGTCAGCATGGCTGGGGCCCCATGAGCTGCCGATGGGCGAGCTTGACGGGTCGGGAGCCGCGGGCTGGCTCGGCAATTGTGAAGGTCACGGCTCGCTGGGTCAATGGCGGGCCGCGGGAAGGGCGGCGATTCCGGGTTGCCAAGACCGCGGAGATCGCTACCATGCGGCGCCCAACCTCGACCTACCGCCCTGGAGCAAGATGATCAGCAACCCCTGGGACGAACGCTACGCCGGCGACAGCTTCTACTACGGCACCGAGGCCAACGATTTCCTGATGGCCCAGGCTCACCTGCTGCCGCCCAAGGCGCGGGTGCTGTGCCTAGCGGAGGGCGAGGGCCGCAACGCCGTGTATCTCGCCGGGCTGGGCCACCGGGTCACGGCCGTCGACGGCTCTGCGGTGGGCCTAGAAAAAGCCAAGCGATTCGCCCAAGAACGCGGGGTCAGCCTGCAGACGGTGGTGGCCGACCTGGCTGAATTCGCCATCGGCGAGGCCCAGTGGGACGCGGTGGTTTCGGTCTGGTGCCACCTGCCCGAGCCGCTGCGCCGCCAAGTCCACGCCGGGGTGATCCAGGGCCTTGCGCCCGGGGGAGTGCTGATCCTAGAGGCTTATCACCCGCGGCAGATCGGCCGGGGCACCGGCGGCCCGCCCACGCCGCTGCTGATGATGACGCTGGAGGCCCTGCGCAGCGAGCTGGACGGGCTGGAGTGGCTGCACGCCGGCGAGATCGAGCGCGACGTCCGCGAGGGCGCCGGCCACAACGGCCTGAGCGCCGTGACCCAGGTCGTCGCGCGCAAGCCGGCCTAACGCCCAATGTGGCGCCCCGGGACAGGTGCCGGACAGGGGTGCCGGACAGGTGCCAGGCAACTGTCTGATCGTTGAATTCACGCCTGTATAGGCCCATCGTTATCGACAAGGAGTCCGCCATGGCGCCGCGCTTGAACCCCCTGCTGGCCACCTGCCTGACCGCCCTGGCGCTGGCCCTCGGCTGTGGAAGTGAGACCGACAGCAGCGCCAACGCTGCGGGATCCGACACCAGCGCCGATGCGGTGGCGAGTGGCGATACGGGCCCAACAACGGATACGGGCCCAGCAGGCGATAGCTCCACCGCAAGCGACACCGCCGGCAACAGCGACGCGAGCGCCGACAGCAGCGCCAGCCCGGCAGAAAGCGCTTGCACGGCGCTCGCCTCCGCCATCTGCGCGGGAGCCCAGAGCTGCTGCGGCGGCACGGCCCCGGCCAACTGCCAGGCGACTTGGGCCAAAGCCTGCCTCAAGCTGGGCTGGGCCGATCTGGACGAGGCGCTAGCCGCCGCAACCCTGCAAAAAGACAGCGCCCGCTCCAGCGCTTGCCAGCAGGCTGTAGAAGCCGCGGTGCAGAATTGCGACCGCCAAGCCGCCAGCCGCGCCCTGGGCCTGTGCATGCGCGCCTGGGTCGACCCGGCCAAGGTGGGTGAACCCTGCGCCGCCCCTGTTGAATTGCCCTGTGCCGGTGGCTCCGGCCGCTGCACCGCCAAGACCATCGACGCGTACGTGTGCACCAACGCCGTGGGCGACGGCGCCTCCTGCAGCCTGACCCAGCCGTGCAAAGTGGGGCTAGAGTGCCTGGACAGCGGCCTAACCCGGGCCAAAACCTGCGGAAAGCCCGGCTCGACCTGCAACCTGGCAGACAAGTGCTGGGACGGCTGGCAGTGCGAGGCCGGCGCCTGCGTCAAAGCCAGCGCCAGCGCGCCCGCGACCTGCGTCAAAGACGAGGACTGCCCCAGCACCCACAGCTGTGCGTCCGGCAATTGTTTGCCCAAGCTGTGCTTATAGCCACGGCTGTATAGCGACGGCCAGTTGGACTCGCGGCCGGCGCAGTGACCCGGCGGTGACGCCCCCAAGCGCGGCCACACCCGGCCATGGTGCACCAGAACGCGGGATAGGCTACCATTCCGCCCCCGCTGTGGAGGCGCCATGACCGTCGCTCGCCCCAATCCCGCTTCTCTGGTTTCCGACTTTGCCCCGGTGGTGCCCGGCTTTGCCTGCCCTCCGCTGGACCTAGACGCGGCTTTGCTGCAGCGGGCCCGCGGGCTGGCTCGGCAGATTGCCCAAGAAGTCCAGCAATTTACCGCAGAGCGCACCACTGTGGCGGTGGAGCGCACCGTGCTGCGCCTGCTGGGCATTGAAGGCGCCACTGCCGACGGCGAGCCGCTGGTCAACGCCGTGGTCGCCCACCTGCATGAAGCGGGGCTGCTGGCCGGCGGCGTGGCCCGGCCGTTCCTGAGCGCCGCCCAGCACCACGGCCTTTCGCCCCAGGTGCTGGCCGAGCACATTGCCGAGGCGCGCATCGACTTGCGGCCCTGGTCGGCAGAGCGCGGTGCGACGGCGGAACTGCCGCATTCGATTCGCCAGTGGGGCGACCAGCTGGCCCGCGCCGGCCTGGGGCGCATCCTGGCCCAGCGCCAGACCCGCGAGGCCGAGCTGCAGCGCCTGGGCTGTGGGGCGCAGCCGCTGCGCTATGTCATTGTCGCGTCAGGCAATATCCATGAAGACGTGGTGCAGGCCCGGGTGGCGGCGCGCCAAGGGGCGGATGTCATCGCGGTCATCCGTTCGACCGGCCAGAGCCTGCTCGACTTTGTCCCAGAGGGCGAGACCACAGAAGGGTTTGGCGGCACCTACGCCACGCAGGCAAATTTCCGCTTGATGCGCACGGCATTAGACGACGTGGGCGAGGAGCTGGGCCGCTACATCCGACTGTGCAACTACGCCAGCGGCCTGTGCATGCCGGAGATCGCCTGCCTGGGCGGCTTTGAGCGCCTGGACATGATGCTGAACGACGCCCTCTACGGCATCCTGTTTCGCGACATCAACATGCAGCGCACCTTGTGCGACCAGCGCTTGTCTCGGCGGCTCTCTGCCCTTGCGGGCCTGGTGATCAACACGGGCGAAGACAACTACCTGACCACCGCGGACGCCGTGGAAGCGGCCCACACCGTGGTGGCGTCGACGCTGATCAATGAAGCCCTGGCCCGCGCCGCCGGCCTGCAGACCAACCAGCTGGGCCTGGGCCATGCTATGGAGATCAATCCAGATATGCCCGGGGCCCTGGGGCTGGAGATCGCCCAAGCCGCGCTGCTGCGGCACCTGTTCCCCGGGGCGCCGCTCAAGTACATGCCGCCGACCAAGCACATGACGGGCAACGTCTTGCGCGGCCATGTGCAGGACACCCTGTTCAACCTGGTGGGGGTGCTGACCGGCCAGGGCATCCAACTGCTGGGGATGATGACAGAAGCCATGCACACCCCGCACATTCACGACCGCTATCTGGCGCTGGAGTGCGCGAGGCTGGTGTTCGGCGGCGGCGCTGGGCTGGGCTCAGAGCTGCAGGTCGCGAGCGGCGGGGCCATTGAGTCGCGGGCCCGCCAGACCCTGAGCGACGCCCTGGCCCTGCTAGAAGACATCGGCGCCGCGGGCCTGCAAAACGCCTTGCAGCGCGGACTGTTCGCCGACATTTCGCGCTCGCCCCAGGGTGGCCGCGGCCTGGACGGCGTGGCGCTGCGATCGGCCGATTACTGGGATCCGTGTGAGGCGCTGTTGGAGCAAGAGCTGGTCCGCCTGGGCCACCTGAGCAGCGATGGAGGTGCCCTGTGGCCGTACTAGACCCAGATTCCGCAGCCCTGCCCGCACCGCCGCAGGCCCCCCATGTCGCCCGGCCTGGGCCGCGCCAAGTCGACCTGACCCAAGTGCGCGCCTATGGCGATACCCTGGACGACGGCCAGGTCATGCTCAGCTTTAGCCTGCCCGTGCCGTTTGGCGACGAGGCCAAAGAAGCCGGCCGCCAGCTCGCGCGCAAAATGGGCCTGCAAGAGCCGCAGGTCTACCACGCTCACGACTTGGGCGAGGGCTATACCTACCTGATTGTCTACGCCAAGAGTCCTTTTTCCGTAGACTTTACTAAGATCTCCGTGCCCAAGGTCAGCGCCAAAAAGCTCGACCACGCGGGCATTGAGCAGCTGTGGGCCCAGCACTACGGCCCGCGCAAGCTGCGGATTCTGGGCGCTTGCACCGGCGATGACGCCCACACCGTTGGCATCGACGCCATCCTCAACTACAAGGGCTACCACGGAGACAAGGGCCTGGAGTCGTACAAGTGCTTTGAGGTCAAGAACCTGGGCGCTCAGGTCACCAATGAAGTGCTGCTGCAGGCCGCCCGCGACTTTGGCGCCCACGCCATCTTGGTGTCGCAGGTCGTGACGCAGAAGGACTGCCACCGCTCCAACCTCGCCGCGCTCATGGACCTAGCCGAGGCCCAAGAGCAGCGCGAGCAGATGATTTTCCTGTGCGGCGGCCCGCGCTTGTCTCACCCCATTGCCCTGGAGCTGGGCTTTGACGCCGGCTTTGGCCCGGGGACGACGCCCAGCCAGGTGGCCGGCTATCTGGTGCAGCGGTGGGTTGAGCTGGGCCGGGAGCCTTAGGTCGGTCTTTCTTCTGATGCGATGCGGGTTTTGGGGGCCTCTTGGTCCGCAGGCGCTGCGCGCCCGCGTCGCAAGACCGCGCCCTATCGCCCGGCTTGCCAGCCGGTCGACCGAGCCCTCGGGCGCGCCGCGGCTGGGAGGCGCTGAGGGTTTGGAGGTTGCCGCAGCCGCGCGACGCCCGGGGCTCGGCCCATGCGGGTAACGGTCGCTGGCCCGCGGGGCGTGGACTGGCGCTGGGGTTTTGCGGCAATTCTAGGCGGAGAGGGACCGGGCGCTGCGCCCTGTGGGCGAGCGGCGCACCTGGAGTTTACGCGCGTAAACT
>JBIKTV010000172.1:0-10997 GCA_044347905.1 Myxococcota bacterium | reverse complement strand
AGTGCAAGACGGGCAGCTACACATGCCCAGCCAACACGGCGTGCCAGAACAAGGTCGGCAGCTATGCCTGCGTCTGCAATGCTGATTTTGACGACTGCAACAACACCATGGCCGACGGCTGCGAGGTCAACCTGAAGACCGACGCGAACCACTGCAGCGCTTGCGGTACCAAGTGCTCGGCCAGCGGCATCAGCTCGCCGACCTGCGGCGGTGGCGTGTGCAACGGCGCGTGCAACGCCGGCTTCTCGGACTGCAACAGCGACAAGAAAAGCGACGGCTGCGAGATCAACGTCAAGGGCACCGATGCCAACAACTGCGGGGCATGCGGCACCAAGTGCTCGGCCAGCAATATCGCCTCGCCGACCTGCAGTGCGGGGACCTGCAACGGCACCTGCAACGCGGGCTTTGGCGACTGCAACGGCGACAAGCAGAGCGACGGCTGCGAGATCAACCTGAACACCAACGCCGCCCACTGCGGCGGCTGCGGATCGGCGTGCTCGACCGGCAACATCGCTTCGCCCACCTGCGGCAGCGGTGTATGCAACGGCACCTGCAACAGCGGCTTTGGCGACTGCAACAGCAACAAGAAGAGCGACGGATGCGAGGTCAACTTGACCAACAATGCCTCGCACTGCGGCGGCTGCGGGTCGGCGTGCTCAAACCAGAACATTGCCTCGCCCACCTGCAGCAGCAGCACCTGCAACGGCACCTGCAACAGCGGCTACGGCGACTGCAACAGCAACAAGGCGTCGGACGGCTGCGAGACGAACCTGAACAACAACAGCAGCAACTGCGGCTCTTGCGGCAATGTCTGCGGCGGCGGGCAATCTTGCGCGGGCACCAGCTGCTCGGTGGCCTGCGGCAACCCCGGCGGCGGCAGCCAGATTGGCAATACCGGCACCGGCAAGAAGTACTGCTACAACTCCGGCGACAGCACCCAGACCCGCGCCCAGAAGGCCTGCGACGGGCACTTTGGCGGCGTTGGCAAATGCTGCGTGATTACTGGCGGCTACAACAGCCAGCAGTACGGCCTGTGCGGCGCGGGCGGCGGCGGCGGCACGTACCACTTCCACTACGACAACTACCCCTCGGGCCACTGCGCACCGTATTACGTGGTCGGCGACGTGGTTTCGCCGGGCTGGTGCGGCAGCATTGTCGGCAAGTTCTTGTAGCAGGCCAGCAAGGCGACCGCTCGGTTGCGGGATCATCGACCCCTAATCAGCCGCAACCTGTGCAAAGTCTCAGGCCCTTCGCATAGATAAGCCGGGGCAATGCGCGTAGCCTGGGTCCAGATCGGCCGACCGGTCGGACCGCGGGGCTGCGCTTGAACCGTTCTGTTCTACGAGGCGAAGTATTGCCCTTTGTGTGGGGCTTTGGCCTGTTGCTGGCCGCCACAGCGATCTGCGACGCGCTGCTGCACCTGCTGAACCTGGCCTGGATTGGCCGCTGGTTGGGGATTCCGGGCACCCTGCTCATCATCGCGTCCTTTGCCTACAGTCTGCGCAAGCGCAAGCTGATCCGCCGCGGATCGCCGGCTAAGCTGCTGCAACTTCACGAACAGCTGGCCTGGATCGGCGCGCTGATGGTGATGGTGCACGCCGGCATTCACCTGCACGCCTGGCTGCCGTGGGCGGCGCTGCTGGCCCTGGTGCTCAACGTGGCGAGCGGCTACGTGGGCCGGATGCTGCTTGGTCGGGCGCGCAAGCGAGCGGATGGGCGCAAAGCCGAGCTCGTGGCCAAGGGATTCGCCGAACCGGAGCTGCAGCGCGAGCTGTTCTGGGATGCGGTGGCAGTGGATGCGATGAAGCAGTGGCGGCGCGTCCACTTTCCAATTACTACTGTTTTTGTGGTGTTGTCGCTTGCCCACATCGCAAGCACGCTGTTGCTGTGGGGTTGGCGATGAACGCCCTCGTCGCTCGCTTGATGCTTGGTGCGGCGCTAGCGGGGGTCGTTGGCCTAGCTGTCGCGTATCCCCATTCCGCGCTGTCTCCAGCGGCGCTGATCAAGGGCCACGGCGAATTGGAGGCCGACTGCCTGGCCTGCCACAAGCTGGGCAGCGGCGTGCCCGAGTCGCGCTGTGTCGGCTGCCACGCGGTGGACGGCATTGGCCTGCGCACAAGCAAAGGTCAGCCGCTGGCCCGCGCTTCCGGCAAAGTGTCATTTCATCAGCGGCTCTGGACGACCAAATGCCTTGCCTGCCATACGGAACACCCGGGCTCGGCGGCGGATAAGGCCCGCGCCGGCTTTAGCCACACGATGCTGGCGCCTGCCGATCGCGGCGACTGTGTGTCGTGCCACGCCCGGCCGGCAGACGAGCTGCACCGCGGATCCGTTGCAGGATGCGGCACTTGCCACACCACAGAAGCGTGGAAACCGGCCACCTTTGACCACCGCAAATACTTCTTGCTGGACCGCGATCACGACGTGAGCTGCGCCACCTGCCATCCGGGCAACGTCTTTGCCAAATACACCTGCTACGGCTGCCACGAGCACACCGAGGCCGGCATGGCGCGAAAGCACACCAAGGACGGCATCCGCGAATTCGCCAACTGCGTTCAATGCCACAGGACGCCCAACGAACACGACGCCAAGGGCGGCCGAGAAGGCTCGGGAGGCGGCGAGGGGGGCAGAGACCGCGGCAAGGAGCGCGACAGAGAACGGGACGACGACGACTAGGCGGGGAGAGGCAGCCTGCCTTACCGGTTGCCGACGATGACCCCTGGGCCAAGCGCGCCGGGCTGTTGCAGACGATGCGCTTGGCGGTGCGGCGGGCCATCAGACCCTCCCCACCGTGCTGTCCACCCCACCGCGAAAGGGGGCGTCACCCGCAGGGCGGAGGCGCGGGCGGGGCGCTATTCGAGGGCACGCAGGCACTCGGCGGCGAGCCGGTTGACCTGGTGGACGGGTTGGGCCTTCGGGATGGCCTCGGCCGGCTAGACCAGGGCCAACATCGAAGGCCGGGAAGGGACTTGACCGCGCGTCGGGAAACCCCTGGCAACCTGCTGAGATTGTACATGAGCGGGCGATCCTTCGCGACCCTGCCCGTCAAGATTTTCAGCCGCCTGCTAGCGGGAACGCTTGGACGCCTGAGCCTTGCGCAGCGCCCGCACGTCCAGCCGGTCTTGTGGCCGACCAGCGGCGCGCTTGGCGGCAATCAGGTCGTCCAGCCCAAGCACGGCGACAGGGGTGCCGGACCACTCCGTCTGGACCCGCCTCTCCCACGCCTGGCCGAACACGACGCCGGGTATCCACAGCAGCAGGTCAATGCGCAACGGTGGGTGCCCGAGCCACACCACGTCATCTGGACCGGCGCTGCGCATAGCCTCGACCACCGCCGTGGGCGCGCCAAATTCCTGCAGCGCTGACGCGCACCGGGCGACGTTGTCCGCGACAGGATCGATCAACAGGTCGATGTCTTTGGTGAAACGCGGAACGTCATGCACGCCGACTGCGTAGCCGCCGACCACCATGTAGCGCACCTGGGCCTGGGCGAACTCCGCCAACAGATCGACAAAGTCCTGCGGAATCGCCATCTTCACCTCGCATGGCCAACCAATCGAGCGCAGCCTGTAGCGTTGCGCTCAGCCGCTCTGAGGGGCTCGCGGCCTGCCAATAGGCAAGGTCGTCTTGAGCAGCCTGGGCAAAGCCATGCGACACGCCCCCGTGCCAGGTCGCGCGGCGCCGGTCGGCTGGGCTTTGGGTCGGAGCTTCGGGCATCGGACATCCGCGGCGTACGTAGCGCCGAGGTCCACAGCATAGCATGAACTGCCTTCGCTGGGCATGAGGGCGCCGAACTGTCTTGGGAAACCGCGGCCAGCAGCCCGCTCATGCGCCTGCGCCTGGCGTGTGCCAAGCTGGGTGGCGGCTGCCCCCCTTGGCGCAACCACCCCTCGCTCATGTGGTCGAACTCGCACGAAAACCGGCGCGCGCTGCCTGGCCCACCCGCCGGGCCTGCTAGCTTTGCGACAGTGAAGATATCTTCACTGTGCAAAAGCTCGCAGCCCGCCGGCCAGCCGTCAGGCCTGCCGACCTGCAACCGGCTGTATCCAAAGACCAGTGCCCGGACCCCTGGCCAAGCGCGCCGGGCTGTTGCGCATGATGCGCCTGGCTGGCCGCCGAGCCATCAGACAGTCGCCACCGTGCTGTCTGCCCCACCGCGAAAGGGGGCGTCACCCGCAGGGCGGAGGCGCAGGCGGGGCGACGCAGCACCGTCACCGCCCAACCCCCCGCTGCCCCGCCCGCGTCTCCGGGCGCAGAGGCCGGCAGGCCGGCGCGCCTAGCACCCGGTCCCGCGAAGCGGGATTCGCCAAACACCGACCTCCGCGGCCACCACTGTTTCCCCGGGGAAACCTAGCCCACCTCCACCGCGGCTGTCTCGCCCAGCCCAAGCTGAACAACACCTCGCCGACGCCTGGAGTTACGACGTCCGCGGCAACCGCGTTGGCAAGCACACTGGCCTGGCCGGCGAGGTGACGGCGATCATCGACGCCCAGGACCGCCTGGTCCAGCTCGGCGCCGAGGCGCTGGCGTACGACCTGAACGGTCGGGTGGTCCGGGCCGTGGCGAAAGGCGCCGGCGACAATCCGCGGGCGCGATTCCCGAACGCGAGTTCAGGCCATTCGCCCGACGTTGCGGTTGCGTTGGGCGGCGAAAGCGGCGCAGCGAGCGGCGCCGACCGATCCACGACCAGCTCGGCAGCCCGCTGCGCCTTCATGGTGCACAGCCCTCGTCGGTGGCGCTGTCGCAGTCGTCGTCTTGGTCATTGCACAGCTCTGGCTTGCCGGGGTTGAAGGCCGTCCCGCCGCTCGGCGAGTCGTTGCAGTCGCCGGGCTTGGCGGCGCTGTACCACGTCGACCAGTCGGCGCTGCACAGGCACTGGGTCGCCGCGGTGCCATAGCCATCGGCGTCGACATCGAGGTAGAAGGGCTTGCATCCCTTGGCATTGACCTCATTGGTGTCGAGGTCGCAGTTGTCGTCCCAGGCGGTCAAGCAGCTCTCTTGCTGGCCTGGAAACACCGCCTTGCCTGTCGCAGGGTCGTCGTTGCAGTCGCCGTTGGCGAGGGTGACGAATTGCTGAGTCGGATCGGCTTGGCACACGCAGCTGGGCGTGCCGCTTCCAAATCCGTCGCCGTCGCCATCGGCGTAGAAGGGCTTGCAGCCCAGAGCGCCCACGTCATTGGCGCCGCCGCTGCAGTTGTCGTCCCAAGCGGTGGCGCAGGACTCGGCTGCGCCGGGGTGGATCGCTGCGGCGCTCGGGCCGCTCTCGTCGCAGTCGCCGGCGAGCGCGGCGGTGAAACCGGCCAGCGGGTCGGCCTTGCACAGGCACTGGCCACTGCCGCTGCCGTAGCCGTCCTGATCGGCGTCGGGGTAGAGCAGGGTGCAGCCCACGGCGCCTGGGCCGTCGACCTTGGCGTCGCAGTTGTCGTCGACGCCGGGGGTCGCGCAGGTGTCCTTGGCGCCCGGGTGGACCGCCATGCCGCCCTGGGCCGGGTCGTCGTTGCAGTCGTCGCCGGGGGCCGCGCTGGTATAGCCCTTGGTCGCCGGGCAGACCTTGGGTGTGCCGACCACCGCGAGTTTCGCGTCGCAGTGGCCGTCCTTGTCGTCATCGCAGCCGGCGTCCGTCGCGCCGCTGCAGTCGTTGTCGATGTCATCGCAGAGCAGCGCTGCGCCCGGGTGGATCGCGCCCTTGCTGTCGTCGCAATCGCCGCCGCCGGAAGGACAAGCGGCACTGGCCCCGGTCAGGGCCATGACGGCGTCGCAGTAGTCGTCGCCGTCGTCGTCGCAGCCCTCGTCAGTCTGGCCGTTGCCGTTGTCGTCCTTGTCGTCGCACTGTAATTCCTTGGCGGGCAGCAGGGGTTTTGCGCAGCGGACGCCAGCGGTCGAGCCGGGCCAGGTCTCGAAGACGAAGGCCTTCTGCCAGCGCCTGCTGGTGCGCACGTTGACTGCCTGGTTGTACATGCCTCCGCCGCGGACGACCGTGCTGCCGGGAATGCCGCCCGTGCCGACGGGGTCCTTGGCGCTCGCCGCTGGCGTGGCGTAGAAGGTCGGGTTGTAGGAGTCCTTGACTCGCTCCTCGACGTTGCCTGCCATGTCGTAGGCGCCGTAGGGGCTGGCCCCCAGGATACTGCCTTCGCCGATACCGAGGAGCAGGAAGCTGTACGCGGCAAGATCGCACGTGCCCGCAAGGCCGGCGTAGACGGCGTGCTGACAGATGATCGGCTCGGAGTTGCCCCAGGGATACTTCGCCGCGCTGGTCTTGCAGTCTTTACCGGGGTAGACCTCGCAGCCGCCGCGCGCCGCCTTCTCCCACTGCGCCTCGGTCGGCAGGTCACCGCCGAGCCACTTGCACAGCGCCTCTGCGCCGATCGCGGTGACGTGGTTCACCGGGTGGTGGCCCTTGCCCGCAACGCCGTAGGTGCTGTGGTCGATGCCGTTGTAGGTCCTTGGCAAGGGACAACCGCCGGGCGTGGTCTGCACGCATTTCTTGTAGAGGTCTGCTGTGACCTCATACACGCCGATCCAATAAGCCGACAGCTCGACCAGGTGCTGCGGCTGCTCGTCGGGCTCCTTGGCGCAGGCCGTGTCGACCGCAGGATTGCAGCCCATCCAGAACGGCCCTGCCGGCACCAGGGTCCACTTGTGGCCGCGGGCATCGGTGTGCTGGCACAGGCCGGCTGCGCAGGTGCCCTTGCCGTTGCCGCAGGGGGCGCCGCTGCCCGTGGGCGGGCAGCCGTTGGCGTTGGGGCAGCCCTCGTCGGTGCCGGCGCTGCAGTTGTCATCCACACCATTGCCGCAGATCTCGGGCAGGCCGGGGTTGGCGCTGGCCCCGCCCGCGGCAGGATCGTCCTTGCAGTCGCCCCCCTTGGTGGCGGTGTATTTGCCGGCGCCGTCGGCCGAGCACAGGCACTTCGCCTCCGCCGCGCCCCAGCTGTCCTGATCAACGTCGAGGTAGTAACTGCTGCAGCCCTTGGCGCCGACGTCGTTGGCGCTGCCAGAGCAGTCGTCGTCGGCCGGGGTCGCGCAGTCCTCGGCCGCGCCGGGGTGGATCGCTGTGCCGACCCCCGGGCTGTCGTTGCAGTCGCCCGTTTGGGTCGCGGTGTGGCCGGCGATGTCGCCGGATTTGCACAGGCACTGGGCCTTGCCATTGCCGTAGCCGTCCTGGTCGGCGTCGGCGTAGTAACCGATGCAGCCGACCGCGCCCGCGCCGTCGGTGGCGCCGTCGCAGTCGTCGTCGACCCCAGCCACAGCGCACGATTCGGCCTTCCCGGGGTGGACCGCCGCGCCGCCCAGGCCCGGATCATCGTTGCAGTCGTCGCCAGCGGCGACAGCGCCCGTGCCTACGGTCGCGACGCAGACTTTCGGCCAGCCATACACCGCCATCTTCGCGTCGCAGTGGCCATCGCCGTCGTCGTCGCAGCCCTCGTCGGTCTGGCCGTCCTTGTCGTCGTCCCAGTCGTTGCACAGCTCGGCGGCGCAGCCCTCGTCGAGGCCGCCGCCGCAGTTGTTGTCGACGCCGTCGCACGCCTCGAACGCGCCGGGATGGATCGCCGCCGCCGCCGCACCGCCGCCGTCGCTGCAGTCGCCGCCGCCTTGGGGGCACGCCGCCGGCGTGCCCTGGGCGATCATCGCCGCGTCACACCAGCCGTCGCCGTCGTCGTCGCAGCCCTCGTCGGTCTGGCCGTCGCAGTCGTTGTCTTGACCATCGCAGGACTGCTCCTGGGCACCTTCGAACCCTGCGACCTTCTGGTAGTCGCAGGTCCAATTGCCGCTCGTGCAGCTCGGACTGGCGGCGCCTGAGGCGCACACGCCGGTAGCCTTGCAGTCCGTCGCCGGTGCCAGCAGATCGGCCGCTTCGTCGCTCTGGCCGTCGCAGTCGTCGTCGAGGCCATTGCAGGCCTCGGGGCCCGCCTTGGCGGCGCCGTCGCAGACCGCCCCTTTGCCGCTCGCGGCGCACACCACCTTGCCCCCGGCGCAGGCGCCGAGTCCACAGGCAGCTGCCATCGGCGTGCCGGTTGCTAGGGCAAAATCCTCGTCGGTTTGGCCGTCGCAGTCATTGTCCTGGCCGTCGCAGCTCAGTTCGGTCGATGCCTCAAACAGAGCGACGCCGCCGTAGTTGCAGGCCCACGCGCCCTGGACGCAGACCGCCGCTGGCTTGGCCGCCGCACACACCCCGAGCTCTAGGCAATCTGGGGCGCCGGCTGAGATATCCCCGTCCACGGCGCCATCGCAGTCATCGTCTTTGCCATTGCACTGCTCGATCTGCGGTGTGCAGCCGTCGGCCGCCGCGCCGTCGCCGTCGGGCGAGGTCTCGTCCGCGCTGCCGGCGTCGGGATCGCTGGGTTCCGCTGGGTCAGCGGAATCGCCATCGCTGCTTGCCTCAGGGGCTTCATCGTGCCCTGGGCCCAGGTCTGTACCGGGGCCCAGTTCTGAACCAGGGCCGTGCTCTGCGTCGGCATCGCCCAGGGGGGCAGCGTCGGGAATGCCGGGCCCGCCGTCGCCCGGACCGGCATCGGCCGTGGCTTGGGGCAGGCACTGGTTCGTGGCTGGGTCGCAGACAAACCCGGCGGCACAAGGGCAGGGCGAGCGCGAGGCCGCTTCGGGGCCCAGTTCGGCTGCGTCGGGGTTTGTGCAGGCGACGAGGGCCGTCAGGGCTGCCAGGGCTGCCCGGGCAGCGAGGTGCAGAACCGCTGTTGGCGCTCGTTGCATCGTTGACCTCCCTCGTTGTCGCCGGGCTGGAGTCTGAGCGTCCACGGCCAGCGGTGCCGGTGCCGGCGCAGCCGAGCGCCGCTAGGGACTGCAGCTAGAGTGTGGCTGCGTCCATGGCCGTTGGCAAGGCCTAAGAAGTCTGCGGTCGGCGGGCGCGGTTCCAAATCCGGGGTCAAGAAAATGACCCCTGAAAACCTGGCCCCGCGCCCCTGCTTTGTGGGCCGCAAGCGCTCCGGCCCCGCACGATGTCCCCCATGGGTGCACGCTTTTTGCCCAGAACCGGCTCTTCCCGGGGCCGGCAGCGCCGCGGCGTGCGACCGACCCCGGATTTGGATCCTCACCCGCGGTCGGCGCATCGGGTTGACTCCGAAATTGTGGGCATGGTCTGAGTAATGGACATCCAAGAGGTGGTCCATGGCCCGCAACGTCAAAGACTGGGTTAAGGTACGGCAAATTCGGAATCTGGGTGAGTTGAGGCCCAGGCTGTTCAGATGGGTATCTGCGCTCCTCCTTGTCATGTGGCATGTTCTCCTCCTCAACGGCTGTGATGGGGTCGGCTCGCCAGCGGCCGGTAGCGACGCCGGCGATGCGGCGGATCTCTCCGGCTCCCAAGGCTTTGCCACTCTGACGGGGGCGCTGAGCGCCCACGGCATCGCCCTGCAGAGCACCGATCGCGCGGTGATTCCGCTGGCCCTGGCGCAAGCCGGTGTAGAGGCTGCGTTTCGCGTTCACCGGGTCGGCGGGGACAGTCTCGGCTGCGCGCTCGACGGCGCCAGCCTGGCGATCACCTCGCCGCCCGAGGGCGAGGTCGACTGGACTTTGAGCTTGCCAGGTCTCGGCCGCGGCATGCACGACCTGCGCTGCACGGTGACGCAACCCAGTGGCGCTAGGCAGTCGGCCAGTTGGCGCCTGTTCGTCACTGGCCCGTGTGCCTCAAGCCCCGACTGCGCTGATGGTCATCCCTGCACAGAAGACGAGTGCACCGGCGGTACCTGCAGCTACCGCGAGCGCGACAATTGCTGCGCTCTGGCGCTGGGTTGCGCGGAGGACGCCACTTGCACGGGCCTGGGCAGCGGCGCGAGCACCTGTGTTTCCACCAGCGCCGCGGCGTGCGGCGATGGGCTGAATTGTTCGCCCGAGGCGTGGGACCTTACGGGCGCCACGGGCCCGTGGGCCGTGTGCCTGAGCGATCCGTCGACCTGCGCGGCGGCGCCGCTCGCTGGCTGCCATCGGTTTGAGAGCGGCCTGAGCGGATGGACGGAACAGCCGCCGCAGGGCCTGTGGGAGCACGTCGCGACCCCGGCGGGCCAATCGAGCGCCGGGGCGCTGCGCTACGCCAACAGCTCGCCACTTCCCGGTGTGTCTTGCCTGGTCAGCCCGCCTTTGGCGGTCGCCCCAGGCGAGCAGCTGTGGCTGCAATTTTGGCGCGGCCAGGGCGCGGGGGCGATCGCTGCGCCGGCTGGCACGGCGACCCTGCGCTGGTTCGGCGCTGGGCAAGGCCCAGGCGCGGCACAAGTGCTGTGGGCCAACGATGCGACCGTCACCGCCTGGGACCGCCAGGATGCCGGCCTTGACTTGGGGCTGCTGCCGCCTGGCGAGGCGACGCAAATTCAGTTGGCGTGGTGCGTGCAAGGGACTGCCGCTGGGGCAGAGTGGCGGTTTGACGATCTCTGCGCCAGCTTGGGGACTCCGCCGGAACTGAGCTGCGCCCAGGTCGTCAGCCAGGTCGCCGACGCCAAGCCCACTGATCGCGCCCACGGGGTCTGGGCCCGCGCGGGCGCGGGCCAGGGCCGGGGCAGGCCGCTGGCTTGGCGCACGCTCGACGGGCCAGCGTTCTTGCAGTGGTACCCAGGGCTGTACAACGGCCATGACGACCGCTGGTACGGCTCGCTGGATCTGCGCAGCGCTGCGGCGGCGAACCGCGGCGCGCACTCCGCGCGTATCGAAGTGTCGGATGGCGTGCTGGCAGCGGACTGCACCGCCACAGTGGATGTAGGCCACAAGACCGACGTGCTGCTATGGACCAAGGCCCTGCCCCGGGACCATTGGCAAGGGCTCAAGGACCTAGCGATCGCCTCGGGCCGATCCGTCATGGACACGCCAGATCTGGCCCATGTGGGGGACCTGGGCGACTACCGTGCGGTGATCGCGGTGCTGGGCAACGGCGAGCACACCCAAGTCCCGACGGAGGCTGAGGCGGCGCGTTTGCAGGGCTACTTTGCCGCGGGCGGGGCTTTGGCCGTCCAGACTGGAGGCCTGGCCAGCGGTGGCAGCGGCGCGACTGGGGCGCT
>JBIKTV010000621.1:0-3171 GCA_044347905.1 Myxococcota bacterium | reverse complement strand
CAGGGTTTTGGCGCCTGCCGCTGCGCGGCACCGGGTGCTTGGCGCGCCGGCCTGCCGGCCTCTGCGCCCAGAGACGCGGCCGGGGCCACGGGGCGATCCACTGCAGCAACGCGATCTCGCCCCTGCCGCGCCTCTGCCCTGCCGGGATACGCCCCCTGGCGCGGGGGGTGGGCTGGCGACGGAATTTCGCGGCGGGGCCGGGGAGACTGGGCTTGCGTGTCACATTGGATTGGTGCTTGGTGACGTGCAACTCACCGATCGTGGCGACGCAGTGGGCAGCGGCGACGGCTTGGAGGTTCGAAGGGGTGGCCAGGGTCGATGGGGGTCGGTCGACGCTCCTCCGGAGGTCGCAGCGGCCGACGCGGAGATCACTGCTCTCGTTGACGCAATAGGCACTTGCCGCGTGCAGTGGGCCGCCGCCAGTAGGGTGAGCACGCATACCGCAGGCCTGGCGAAGACGTGCGGTTCTGCCAGGAACCCCGGCCAGCCGCGTTCAGGCCGATCCGTCGTCACGGTCCACGGGGAGCAGCCAGCAGAAGCTCAAACTCCAGGCGCCGCTTGCCACGGTGTAGCGTTCTGCGGTTGAGCTCGACCACCGCCAGCGCAAGCGCAGCCATTTGGTCTGGATTTCGCGGGTTGGGGTGAAACTGGTACAGGCATCGGTTCGCGGTCGTGCGCATCGTCACCGGAAGCGTGACGAGTTGCTCGATGAAAGTGCGCCATTCCATACTCTTACCGCAAAAGTACTCCGCAAGGGCGAACTCCAGCAGCGCCATCACGGTCAGCTTCAAGCAGGTCATCAAGCTGTCGCGTCCAGTGTCGCGCTCGTAGATTTGTGTAGGCATCGTCTGCACTTGAGCTTGTTGCTCTTGGCGCTTGGTCAATTGCTGACCGGTCTCACGCACGGCTTTGTCGGCCAGGGCTAGCCCGTGCTTGCGCACCGCAGCAGGCGCACTGGCCAGCGCAGTCGCCAGTTCGCCACGCGTGGCCTTGGCTCGGTCGTGCTTGGCCTGGGCGTATGCAACCGACCGTCCGACTTTCTCCAGCTTCGAAACCAGCGCCACATTCAATATATAGCCGCCACCAAAGCCGTGCGACCTGTTCAGGCCTCCGCCATTGCGCGCCTTGCGAAACAGCTGCTCCTGCCGCGGCCAGCGCGCCAAGTAGTGGTCGGCGACGGGGCCCGCGGCGACGTCGTCTTCGTGCAGATTCGTCACGAATACCGTGGGATGTGGGTGCCGGCTGTCCGCGCGGCGCATCACAACACCGCGAATGCGAAAGCCTTCCGGCGGAGCACCTTTTCCGTGCAACTCGATTTCGACTTCGCTCACTTCGTCGCGCTCGCGGTACGTCTGCCACGCCTGCTGCTGGAGAATGCGTGCGCCGGCAAGCACTTGGCCCTTGAGGACCGTGATGAAGGTCATCTGTGTTTGCGTGTGCATCGCCCAGATCGCCCCTGCGGTGCCGGCTTCGGAGTCGACGATGGTCAGCCGGTCCACGCTCGCCTCTGGACCTACCGCCGCATCCAGCTTGGCCAGCATGGGCAGCAGGCGATTCTTTAGCGATACCGCACCCATGTGAGTCTCCATAAGCAGCGGAAGCCCAGCTCCCGAGTTCACGGCCACGCGACTCAAGCATGGCATCACTCGACCTACCCGCGACACTTTGCCGCTCTTGGCAAATGCCCGTGTCCAATAGGGATCTGCCGTCCCGTCTATGTAAACGACCGTCCTGGGCCAGCTGGGCTCCTGCGCGCTTCGCCACCGCGCCGTGACCTGGTGCCACGCATCGGCGTGCGTTTGCCACATCGCCTCGTCGACATCGAGTAAAGCAAGCTCTGTCAATGCCTTATCCAGCGTCGCCGGCATATAGGCCAGGCCGCCCAGCAGGCTCAGCCAACTCCCCTGCGTGCCCTCCAAGCCACAAAAGCCCCGACGCTCGCTGAGCAAAGGGCTGACCCCCATCGCCAGCAGCTTGCGCCCTAGCGTCTCGGGACGCCGGCCAAGCACTGACAGCGTCGCCAATTGCCGCTGGTCGGCCTTGGTCGCATCGCTTGCCCAGCGCGCGTCGGACTGCCCTGCCGGCGTCGAACCTCGCCTGCGCGCATTGTATTCGGCGGTGAATGTGCCGTGTTCGCCGCGCTCGGCAGCATCGTCCGTGAATCCGTCGGTGACGACCTGAGCGGCGGCGTGCGCTCGGCCCTGGGTGAGCGCGCACTTCGCCAGGTCGAGCATGCAGCCCAGCTCGGCCTCTGCGGCCACGATGAGCGCCAGGCCTGTACCGCCGGAAAAATACACGACTTCGTCAGCGGCCCCGCTGCCGTCCTCGTCATCCTCGCCCTCGACGTCCTTTTGGACCGTGCCGGCGCTGCAAGCCTGTGATGGTGAGCTGCTGGAAAATTGTTCAGGTTTGACAGGCTGATAGCGCACATCGGCCGCCGCCCAGACTCGCTTGAGGTACGAATCGCTGACCTCGCCCGCCTTGCCGAAGCGCGCCAGCAAATGCCCGCGCGTCGCGGATCCCGACATCGAGCGATCCGAACGGCGCAGGTCACACGCAGCCTCTCGAATTTCTGCCGCAATCCCGGGACGCGGGGCCGGCGCGCGCTCGTCGAGCAGCCGCTCCCACGTGGGCCCGACGCGCGATTTGCAGCGCCTCATCCAATGCACAAAGGTCGGCCACGGCACATCTGGCGCGACGGCCGCCAGCGAACCGCGCCAACTGCCGCCGTGGCGCCGCTGATGCCTGGCGACCGCGTCAAATACCTTGGCCCGCGCCGCGGCCTCGCCTACCACACGTGACCAGCGAGCTGGGCCCAGCCGCGAGCAGAGCGTTCGGCCTTGTTCTGTTTTGGGAATCCTGTCCGCCATCAGTTTGCCTTCCTGCGCGACGCAGGGTGCACAACAGATCGCACTTCGCGGGAATTGTCCAGCGATTTTAAACTGATCTAGATCCTGTCGCGGATCGCGTCGAACTGACGGGTGATGTGATGAAGATTCAGCGGGTTAGCCGAGACGTTGCTGGTAGCCGGGGTTCCTGTCTGAGGTTGCAGGGGCTTGTTCGCGTGGCTGTGGGAGCATTTGGACTGAAATGCGTGATCGAGGGCGGCTCGTGTGCGCTCAACGACTACAGTTTGAAATCAACGTATTGTCGTCGATGCTCTGGGAGGAA
>JBIKTV010000620.1:0-3181 GCA_044347905.1 Myxococcota bacterium | reverse complement strand
GAGCGAAGTCGCCGCAGATACCGCCAGTGGTCCGGTCTGCCGCAGCTACCAGCCGGGCCAGGCGCTTGGCGCGCTCAAGACCGATAAGCTTGTTGAAATCAGTGGTCTGGTCGAAAGTCGCCGCAACGTCGGCGTGCTTTGGCTGCACAACGACGCCGGCGACAGCCCGCGCTTGTTCGCCGTGGGCCTGGCCGGCAACCTGCTGGCAGAAGCAGCGGTGCCCGGGGCAAAAGCGGAGGATTGGGAGGATGTTGCGGTGGGTCCGGGGCCAGTGGCCGCCAAGCCTTACCTCTACATCGCCGATACGGGCGACAACACCGCCGTCCGCGACCAGGTGACGGTCTACCGCGCGCCCGAGCCGCAAATCGACCCAGGCCTCGCCGGAGTCCAGATAAACCTTGATCAAGTTGAGAGTTTTGCCTTTCGCTATCCCGATGGTCCGCGCGACGCCGAGTCGCTGATGGTCGACCCCCTGAGCGGCGACCTGTTTGTGGTCAGCAAGGAAAGCGACGGAAAGTCCAAGCTCTATCGGGCAAAGGCCCCGCTGCAGCCGCTCGGCGTGGTCGAATTCGCCAAGGTCGGCAAGCTCGAGTTTGGCAAGGGCCTGCTGGTGGGCGATGAGCTGGCCACCGCCGCAGATATCGCTGCAGACGGCCTGCACTTTGCCATCCGCACCCGCGACCACGCGTTTGAGTGGCCGCGCCTGCCGGGGGAGAGCGTGTCGCAAGCGCTCTTTGCCGCGCCGTGCGTCCTGCCCCTCAAAGGCGAAGACCAGGGCGAGGCGCTGGCCTACGCCGCAGACGGCAGCGGCTTCTACACCGTCAGCGAAGGCAAGGGCTCCAAGATCCTGTTCTACAGCACGCCGTAGCGCTGCGATGGGCTTGCGCTGGACGCCAACATTCGCTATGTGACACGACGCCGCTGCGTACAGTGGGCCAAGGAGCGACATGAACGGCAAAGCAATCTGGGCAGCGGCGACAGCGGCGGCAATTTCTACGGCGGCAGTTCTGACAATCGGTTGCGATACAGCACCTTCGACCACTTCGACCGCGGATACGACCACCGCCAGCGACGCCAGCGGCGACACAGCCGCGTGCCCGTTCACCTACACCGGGGTGGGCACGGGCACCATCGTCATCAATGAAGTGCAGGGCAAGGTCGACGATTGGGTCGAATTGCACAACAAAGGCACCACCACGGCCAGCCTTTCTGGCTACACGCTGTCTGACGGCAACGCCGAGGGCTGCCCGGACCTGGGCGAGGCCCTGACCTTCCCCGCCGACGCCACCATCGCCGCGGGCGGCTACCTGCTGGTAGAAGCCGGTAAGAAGACTCCGGAAATTGGCATTACCACCAAGTGCATCGCCGGCGGACCGGAGACCTGCTACCAGGCGGCGTTCAAGCTATCGGCCGGCGGCGGCGATCAGGTGTTCCTGCTGCAGGGCAAAAACGTCATCGACAGCGTGCAGATCCCAGCCGGCGTGCTCCTGGACGGCACCCAGACCTACGGGCGCGTGCCCAACGGCACAGGTGCGTTCAAGGCGGCGTCGCCGACCCCGGGTTTTGCCAACAAGGCGCTGTAGAAAGGCACCAGAGCGAGACGGGCTGGTGTCTGGACGACCGGTTCACGCCCGTGCGGATCGGCAAATCCGCTGGGTTTACCGCGGTCCGGCTGCGTTGCCGGTTGGCTGCTGCCGATGAGGGCCATTCTCAGTACCAGCGTTCGATGCCGCTCGATCGCCCCCACCCCGCCTTCGCGGCACCCGTTGCCCACTTCGCGGGAGAAAGGTCGGGCGCAGCCCGGGCGTAAGGGTCAAAAAAGCCGCGCGCTTGTCGACTTCAACCGGCAAGACCGGCGACCCGGGGGTCGTAGTCGGCAACCGGTAAGGCAGGTGATGCTGGGCAACTACTACGACACCGACGCCACCCAGGCCGGCACCCAGCCGCCGCCGCCCAGGCCCGAGGCGGAGAAGGCCACCCAGCCCGGCCGGCTGGTTTCGCGCCTGGAGAAGGCTGTCGAAGACCTGGACACCTGGGCCGCCGAGTGGGCGGGCGCCGACACCAGCAACCTGCGCGGTGTCCAGGGCGAGCGCGCCAAGAAGGCCATGGCGGACCTCAAGGCCAAAGTCGCGGCGGTGGAAGCGCTGCTGGGGTAACGGTCGGCTTCGGGCGTGGACCAGCAGGCCTCGCCAGAAGGTCCACTCGGTCCGTCGCATTCCCCAACGATTGCTGGAGCTCAGTCCCGAAGGGACATCTTGACCCAAGCGCGTGGACTTCAGTCCCGCGCTCCCTCGCCAGCGAAAACCTCCAGGCCTGTCAGCTCCTTAGTCGCGCAGGCCTTGACCGGTTCGCCCCCCCGATTCCAGTCACCGCCACCGCGTGGTCCTTGCGCTTGGCCACGTGCATGCAGCGCCACATCCAGCGCCTCGCCGAGCCAGACCTCCAGGGCGGGGATGCCGGTCTCGTCGGGCCGGGCGGCGTGGAGCTGGACCGCCCACACCGTCACCCCCGCGGAGGCGGGGGCCCAGGCTAACTATCGTTAGGGTTGAAGCAGATCCGTCAGGTCGGCCCACACTCTCTCCCCGCGCAAGCGCGCACGCTACGACCATCGCCACAACCTCGCGTCCGCCCACACCGTCACCCCCGCGGAGGCGGGGGCCCAGGCTAAATAACGTTAGGGTTCAAGCAAGTCCCCCAGGTCCGTCCACTGCGGATTCTGCTCCTCGATGAGGCGCAGCTTCCATGCTCGGTTCCACTTCGTAAGCTGCTTCTCATGGGCTATTGCCGCCGTCATGTCGGTATGCGGTTCATACCAAACGAGTTGGTGAACTCCATGAGTGGCAGTGAAGCCTGCAATCATTCCCGCTCTATGCTGCCCAATTCGCTGGACGAGGTTGGACGTGACGCCGACATACAGCGTGCCGTTTCGCCCACTCGCCAGTACGTGCACCGTCGGTTGGAACATCGTAAATCCTATGGTTCCGGTAGCCTGGGCCCCCGCCTCCGCGGGGGTGACGGTTTTGGCTGGTCCGTGGTTGCTGCCGCTCGCCAGTACGTACACCGTCGGTTGGAACATCGTAAATCCTATGGTTCCGGTAGCCTGGGCCCCCGCCTTCGCGGGGGTGACGGTTTTGGCTGGTCCGTGGTTGCTGCCGCTCGCCAGTACGTGCACCGTCGGTTG
>JBIKTV010000619.1:0-3187 GCA_044347905.1 Myxococcota bacterium | reverse complement strand
ATCAATGGCGAGGTCGCGGAGCGATCGGAACAGGTCAGAGTTCAACATGGTTCAGCTCGCTGGTCGGCATCGGGAGCCGACACACGGTGGTCAAGCGCGAGGCCCATCAGTGTGCGGATGCCGCACGTACTCGAAGCCTTGGGCGCGACTGGCCACGTCGATGGTCTCGTCTAGCTTGTCGAGTTCGCCGGGCGTCGGTCGCTGCAATGGATACGTGGAGCGCCACAGCAGCGGCCCCTGACCCTGGGCACCGGTGCGCGCCACGCAATGCAGGCGACCGGGGCTGAGGGTCATCAGCTGTTCGGTGCCCGGCGCCATGCCCAGCGGGTTGGTGCGCGGGCCTGTGAGGGCGAGTAAGGAGTTGATCGCCGAAGCAAAAACGTTGGGCGCGCGACCAAGGTGCAGCGCCTCACCGTGCTTCATGTCAGCGAGTGCCGCCGCCGTCAGGGCCACGTAAGCCTCGACCAGCGGCCACAGGGCTGGGACCAAGCCGTCGATACCTAGTTGCTGATCGCCTTCGCGCTGAAAGTAGCGGGCTGCCGTGCGCAGGTGATGGCTGCGCAGCGGCGACGGCCCCAGCCGCGCGAGGGCGCGGGTCCAGGCGAGGTCATCTGCCTCGTCCACCAAGTGCTTGATGACGTGTTCGGCCAAGTTGTCGATGCACTTGCTCAGGCGGATCCGGACCTGGCCGTCGGCGCGCCGCAGCACAGCCAGGCCCGCAGGGCGGTGCGGCCGACCGTGTGCGTCTACGGCGACGCGAATCGGCATCTCTGTGGCCAGGAGGGCTTGGGCAGCGTGCCGAGCAAATTCCGGCGTCTGAATTGCCGTGGCCGCGGCGATGGCCGGCCAAGGCTGCAGCAGTTCGCTAAGGGGCAGATCACAGGCCCACTGCGGCACGCCGTCCAAGCTGCGCAGCGACAGCGTATGGGCGCTGACGTCGGTCACCTGGCACCAGCGCGCCGGGGCGGCCTCCAGCGCTTCGATGCGTCGGCTGTCGGTAAAGGGGGGGCGCGTCAGGTTTGTCATTGATCCCTCTCGCCAGGTGTTCGGTTGGACACCAGTGTCGGATGCTCTGCCGGCTCCCACTCTAGTGGCAGATGTCGGGAGCGCGTTCGGGCATCCACGCCGCCGACGCCGGTCTTGGCCGCGCCCTCGACCACCGCGCAGCCGTGGCCACTCGCCGCGGCATAGGCTTCGCGAAAGCGTTTGAGGTGCTGATAGTACAAGTTGCCGGCGGGGCCGTTGACCTGCGTCGGGCGCTCGCCGTCATCGACATAATCTTCGTGCCCCTGGTCGAGGTGGAAGGTATTCTGCCAGGCGCGGGCCGAATTGTCGGTCGCGTCGACGCCCTGATGCTGCCAGCGAAGTCGCCCGGGGCCGAGGTCGACATCTCGACTCAGGCAATCCGCCAGGGTCGCCCATTTCGTTGCCGCCTTGGCCCAGGCCTTTGGGTCAACCTCGCCGAGGCCCAGATCCGCCGCGTTGGCCGGCGAAGCCCGGACTAGTTCGATGGCCAACGCCGAAAAGCGCACAACCTCATGTAGGGATTTGGCGACCTGGCGCGGCACTGCCGTAGCCGAGTGCGGAGACGCGTTGAAGGCAGCGACGCCCATTACCGGCCGGCCTGCCATCGTCCGTTCGCCGATCGCCTCCGTGACATCGGCGTCAGCTGTGTGCCGTTGCCGGCGCAGGGCGTCGATGAGTCGGTTGGTCAGCGACTTGACCGCCCACGCCTTTGGGTTGGCTGGTACATCGGATAACTCGACAATGGCCTCGAGAAGGCCCTTGCGGCCTTCGCGACCCCACACGGCATCAGCGATGATGTCGTCGAAATCTCTAATATTGTTTCGATAAGAGCCCACGATGGCCGACAGGCTCTGCAACGCCAAGCACAGCGCCTCGTTGTTCACTGGTGCAATTCTTGGCGTTTCGGCAGCAGCCTGGCGGTAGGCCGTGAATTGGTCTATCCAGTCCTGATTAGTCCAGTCGCGACCGACGTTTGGGTACATGATGCCTCCAGGCTTTGCGGCCCGCGACCCTACCAGAATGAGACGGTAGCGGCAACGGCACCGCAGCGCCCGTCTGACCCGCTGGCCCGGTCTGTCCGGCGCAGAGCTAGCACGACGGTCGGCGCGACCTCTGCCGTGTAGATGTGCGCCTTTAGCTATTGGCAGTGAGCAAGAGTACACCACAGTGGCCACTCGACGCGCGGACAGCCGTCCGCTGTCGGCTTGGACGTCGCTGACCGCTCGGCTCTGACAGCGGCCGCGACCGGGGTGCGTTCGACAAGCCCGTTGCTGGTCGGGAGGGGAACTCGGGCAGTCGCTGCTGCGCTTTATGCCGCGAGGCGCCACTGGGAACCGTCGGCAAGTTACTGTCCAGCACGCTGGACACTAACCCCGCCCCGCCAACGACCTGAGGTCACCCCGCTTGGCAAGCGCGCGCCCCTGTGGTGTCCTTGGCCCCACACGCACGCCCCCGTGAGCCCCGGTGCCCGATGTCTGAAACCAACTGCTCGGACTGCAGTAGCGAATTTGGCTGGACTACTTGGCGTTACCGCTGCTTTCGCTGCGGAGAGGCGTTTTGCGGCAATCACTTGCGGCAAATTCCCCAACCTGAAGCAATGCGCCGCTTTGGCCCCCACCGCTCGCTTCACCCAGACGGCGAAGGCGTTTGCCAGTCCTGCGATCGCCATCGCGTGACGCTGGTCAAGGACGGGTTGCGCGACGCCATCGTAGAAGGCGAGACCGTTAGCATTGACCTGACGGTCGATGACCCCGCGATTCTCGCCGCCGCCGAATTCCGGGTCAGCGCGATCCTTCAGAGCAAGGAGACAAGCTACGCCGTCTTGGTACCGTGCAGTCCCTGGGATTCGTCGCTGTGGCTCCTCGAGCTTCGCGACGGCTGCGGTGTGGCGCTGGTTAAACCCCATGACATGGCTGAGAAGTGGGGGCAAATCCTCGGGCCTCATCTTGAGGTCCCGGTAGTCCACGGGCTGCTGTCCGAGTCAGAACTGGCGCGTCTAGCTGCCAAGCTCGGCGAGGCGGCACTCGAGTGGCGGCGCTCGCGCTGGCTCGCCTCCGACCTGGACCACCGCATCGCCTGGTTGCAGACCGTCGCCCTCCGCGGCCCGCTTGAACTCGGTCCGGCGGGCTTAGCCCAGGCGACTGCGGAGCTAGCTCGGGGT
>JBIKTV010000013.1:0-30309 GCA_044347905.1 Myxococcota bacterium | reverse complement strand
GGGTGGGTCGCAAGTGCTCGTCGTTGCAGGCCGTCTCGCCGCTCCATGTCTATGAAGTCGATCGAATTGCTTCAGGACTCTTGCTCAGGGCCTTTGGGGGGCGGCTCAGCTTCTTCCGGGACGGGCGCAAGGCGAGCACCTGGGCCGGCGCCCTGCTCGCTCGTCGGTTGGAACCCGCGCGGCAGTTGGCCTGGCTCGGCGTCGATATCAGAACAGTTTAATATCGAAGCGGTTTCCGTTGATGCGGGGCTTTCTGGCCGGTCGGCATGCGGGTTTGCAGCAACTTTCACCGGAAGACAAGCTGAACTGGGTGGGCAGCTTGGAATGAGATCAGCGCAAAATCGGCGATTTTCCCGCGATTGACGGCGCGATTGAGCCGGCGTAGCCTCGGGCCCCTGTTCCCGGGCAAGGGGCAGGTCCGGGCGGCCTTGAGGCGGGAGAATGGGCAGCAGCCAATGAGTTCCACGCCGCCCCCGGGCCATCCCCAACAGTATCGCGCTGATATCGACGGTCTGCGCTCCATCGCGATCATCTCTGTGCTGCTGTTTCACCTGTTCCCGCAGCAATTGCGCGGCGGCTTTATCGGCGTCGACGTCTTCTTTGTGATTTCCGGGTTCCTCATCACAGGCATCCTGGTCAAGCAAGAGCGCTTCTCGATCCAACAGTTCTATGTCCGGCGCGTCAAGCGGATCTTTCCCGCGTTGGCGGCGGTGCTGGCGGCCTGCCTAGTGCTCGGCTGGTGGCTACTGCATCCGGAGGAGTACCGCGCCCTGGGAAAGCACGTGTTCGCCGGGGCGGCTTTTTCTGCCAACGTGGCTCTATACAGAGAATCCGGTTACTTTGACACGCTGTCTGAGACCAAACCGCTGCTGCACCTGTGGTCGTTGGGGGTTGAAGAGCAGTACTACGTAGTTTGGCCCCTGCTGGTGGCCGCCCTTCGCCGCAGGCCCCGGGTGTTGGTGGCGACGACGTTGCTGCTGATGGCCGCGTCGCTGCTGACGAGCATCTGGCTGACCGGCGTTTCGCCCTCGGCGGCGTTTTACCTGCCCGCGAGCCGCTTTGGGGAACTGTCCTGCGGCGCTCTGTTGGCCACACAGCAAAAGCTCTGGCCCGCTTCTGAAGCCCACCTCTCGCCCAAGCTGCGCCAGTGGCTGGCTGGCGCAGGGATGGCGCTTGTGGCGATAGGCCTTTGGATTATCGACGAGAAGACGCCCTTTCCCAGCGGGTGGGCTGCCTTGCCCGTGGTGGGCACGACGGCCATCATCGCCGCCGGGCCGCAAACGGCGATCGCCCGGGCCCTGTCTCACCCGCTGCCCGTGTGGATCGGCCTCATCAGCTATCCGCTCTACCTGTGGCACTGGCCGCTGTTGGCGCTGACGCGGAGCGTCGCTGGCCAGGAAATCTCTGTGGCCGCCCGCTGTGCCCTGGGCTTTCTGGCCGTCGTTCTAGCGCACCTGACCTACGCCAAGCTCGAAATTCCGCTGCGGCGCGCGGCCTTGCTGGGTCGCACACCGGTGCTGGCCTCCGCGGTGGCGATCATGGGCCTGCTGGGCGCTGCGGTATTTGCCCTTGACGGGGTGCCTGGGCGCGTCAACCTTGAGAAACTGGCGTTCGACGAGCCCAAGCTCCCCTGCCCAGACGGGCTGAAAAGCCCAGCAGATGCGCGTTTGGACTACTGTTCAACTAATCGACCCGGGGCCCCAGTGGCTGCGTTTGTCGGCGACAGTCACGCCGCCCACCTGTTTTCTGCGATGGAGCATGGAGTTACGGCGCCGTGGCTCTTGGTCGCCCATTACTCGTGCCCGCCGGTACTGGGCATAGAGGTACAGACCGACTATCCAGCGTGCCGGGCCAAGGCTGCCTTCGTGTTGAATTACCTCACGTCTGCCAAAGCCGATTCGATCCACCGCGTGTATCTGTCGCTGTACTCCGGCTATGCCCACACGGAGGCCTACGCCGCCGAACACGTCGCTGCCAAGGCGGGCCCCCCAAAGGTGACGATCGACGGCCACAGCGACGGTCCGACCAAGCTCAGACTGCTGGAGCAGGGCCTGAGCCGCACCGTTGCCACCCTGCAGGCGGCGAACAAGGAAGTCGTGCTGGTGCTAGACAACCCGGAATTCCCGTTTCGCCCCAACCGCTGCGCCCCTGGTCTACCTGCGCGCACAGCGCTGAGCGAATGGGTGCTAGAGGACCACAGCTGCAGCGTTAGCCTCGCCTCCGTCCAAGGCCGCCAGGAGGCCTACCGGGCGCTGGTCGAGCGAATTAGGCTGCGCCACCCGGGGCTTCGCGTCGTCGATCCCCTGGCCGCCCTGTGCACCAGCGGCGATTGCCCGGTCCTGCGCGACGGCGCTTTGCTCTACATGGACAGCCACCACCTGTCTCGCAAGGGCGCCCAGTTGGTGGTGCCGCAGTTGGGCAAATAGGGGTCCCACCCGCCGGACCCGCAGCCGCCAAACCTTTGACGCAACCGCCATGCCCAGCTACCCTGGCAGCTAGCCGATGCTGAGCTTGACCGCGCCCCGCGGCCGCAGCGCCGGCAAGAGGACGCCATGCTCCCCAGCAGAACCCCGCGCCGGGATGGGAGTCTTCACCACAGGTCCAGGCGCTGGCTCCTGCTCGCCGCGCTCTTGACCCTTGCCGCGTGCAGCAGCGAAAGCGCCACCCCGGACCACGGCATTTACGGCGCCTGGAGCGGCCAGACCAGCCGCAAAGGCACCCGCTACAGCTTTGGCGGCAGCTCTTGGCCTGAAAGTGTCGCCAGCACCGCGTGGAACTGGAACCTCCTGGCCTGCCCCGGTGGCGCGATGATGGAGGTCGCCCTCGGCTGCTGGCTACCCCTGATCGGCAACGCTGACGGCACGTTGAGCTTTACGCCCCAGGCCTGGTGCAATTCCACCTCCACGAGCAACAGCATCCGCATCGTGGCCAAGGGCGGCTCGATTGGCCTCAAGATCGTCAAAGACATCCCGACCTTGCAGGGCGAATTGCTGAGCGAAATAGAAAAACTGCCCGCCGACGGCACGTACAACCTGGACACCTGGACCCTGACGGCCAGTGACTACTACGGCGAACTCAAGCAGATCTGCCCCCAGGCCCACGTCGAGCCCGTACCGCAGGTGGACTACTCAGCAGTGGCCAAATGTGCCGAAATTGTCGACCGCCACTACCAGGCCAATGACCGCACCATCGCCCTGAGTGCCAGCGGCTTTGACCCGGCGTGCATGCAGATTGCCGCGGGCCAGACCGTGACCTTTACCGGTGAATTCTCTAAGCAGGCCCTAAAGTCCGGGGTGTTTGGCAACCTGGCGGCGGGCGCGGCGGCGAATCCGCTCGGCATGATGCTGGGGGGCACCCAGGTCGCCGTGACGTACCCGCGGCCGGGCGACTACCTGTTTCACTCGCCTGCTGAAGGCCATCCGGTGGGCATGATTCGGGTGCGGTAGCCAAGGGGGGATCGCGGCCGCAGGTGGCTCCCCGCCTAGCCTGGAAGACTGCGGCCAGGAGAGCTCATGTCCCTCAATTGGCTGCGCTTGATGGCGATCGCCGCTCTGATGACCTGGCCCCTTGCCCCTGCACCTGGGCACGCCGCCCCGCCGAGCCCCTTGGCCCGCCCCGCGTGGCTGCATCTGGCCAAATCGCCTTGGCACTATGCGGCTTTGGGCTACAACGGCTTGCCGACGGCGTTTGCCCAGGGCGGCGTGGCGTGGCTGGGCGGCAATTGCCGCGGGCCGGATGGCGCAGAGCCGCTGGTCACTTCTTCGGCCGGCGGCAAGGGCGTGGTTGCGGTAGACAATGACGAGGCCCACGTGGTCTGGCTGGAGAGCGACGGCGCCAGCCCGGCGACGGTTTTCCTCAAGCGCGGAGAGTGTTACGGCAAGCCAGAGACGCTGGCGACCTTGCCCGCCCTGGTCAAAGCCGGCGAGTTCTGGCAGCCGCTGGGTCAGGTCAAGGCCCTGCCCAACCACCGGCTGTGCTATGAACTGGGGAAAGACGCCACGGTCTACTGCGCCGAGCCAAACCCGGACGGCACGGCCAAGACGACCACCCTGTGGACCAAAGACAGCCTGCGGACCGCGCTGTTGCCCGGGGCCAAGCCCTACGCACAACTGACCAAGATCCCGGCCACCGCGGTCGAGGGGGGCTGGAGCTACGGCAAGCTCCTGCCCACGCCCAACGGCAGCGTGTTCGCGGCAATCAACGTGCACCTGTTCGATCCGCCGAGTCAGAAACAGTACACCGTCGGCTGGATTATCGAGCGCCAGGCCTCGGGCAACGTGGTGGCGCGCATGGGGCCGGCCATCTCGATCGTCACGCCCAACATCATCGAAGACGGCGATTGGCCGCCGATTTCGGCACAGCTGAACCTCGCCTACCACAGCCAGACCGCCAGCGTGGTGGTCTCGCCCGTGGCCAACAAGATTTTTGGCGCGGCCCCGGGCGGCTACGGCGCGGCACTCCTGCCCCTGCAAGATCCCAAGGGTTTGGGGCTTATCGACCTGACGCAGCTGGTGACCGCTTACGGCCTGGGGGTGCCGCCGACCCTGGCCCAAGGCCCCGACGGGCGGGTGTTTTTGCCGTTCAAGTACAGCGACGAGCACGTCAAAGTGACTGAGCTGCTGGCCGACCCCGGTTTGCGCGACCTGGACCGCGACGGCGTGGCCGAATCCGCCGAAGCTACCGCCGGAACCTCGGATTTTCGCTACGACAGCGACGGCGGCGGCACCCCAGACGGGGTCGAGCTGCACGTCCAGCTCACCAACCCCGCGGCAGCGGGCGACGACTGGGCCAAGGCCTATCCGCTGGACGCCAACTACGGCTACTCCGCGCTGATTCACCTGCGGGTGCCGCTCAAAACCCTGGCGTTTCAGTGGCAAACGGCGCCTTACCTGTGCGGTTCCGGCAAGTGCTATGACGCCTACGGCAAGCTGGTGGCCGACGTGACCGCCACGTGGACCGAGCCCAAGCAAGCCGTGCCCATGGACACCCCGGCGCTTTCCGGCGACGGCCAGACCCTGGTGTGGAGCGACGGCCAAAACCTGCGGCGCCGCAGCCTGGGCAGCAAGGCTTCCGACGAGATCCTCATCAGCCTCCCGGCCTTGACCACGCTGATTGGCCAGGAGCTGCCGGCTGTCCACCAGTTCATCGTGGGCCCCAAAGGCCGGGTGTACGTGCCGGGGGTGGACAGCGTGGCGGTGCTGGGCGACGGTCCGCCGCGGCTGCTGTGGGGCAGCAAGATCGCCGATTGCCAAGCCCTGATGGGGATTTGCGCACCCGCTGACGATCCGCCCGTGACCAAACAGCTGGCCCATGAGGGGGTGGCGGCCTTTGAGCTGGTCGGCTACGACGCCGAGACGGACCGACTGCTGGCCAAGGTGCGCACGACCCTGGATGTCAACCTGCTGGCTTTTGGCGTGGACATGGCCCCACAGGTGGTGGCGCGCGGCATCGACTGGCCGCGGGTACTGATCGAGAATCCCGTCAACAAGGATTTTGACTATTTCAGGACGGTGACGCCCACGGTGCTGTTGCCGCGCGGCGACCACGCTTGGCTGTGGCAGTGGGACCTGGCCTACCCCAACTTTGCCGACGGCGGCTACCGGACCTTTGGCGGCATCGAGTTTGGCTCGTGGCCCGGCAGCTTTTCCGCGGGCTGGGGCGATTCTCTGATGGTGCGCTCTAACGAACCGGGCGATTTGGCTGGGGTCATTGAGGTGCCGCAGATGAAGTACGACATCCGCCCGGGCGACGCGTGGGTGTACAGCAATGTCCCAGGCCAAAAGCGCGGACTGGCCCACACCGGACCGCGCGGCGGCGTGGCGCAGATGAGTGTAGAAGACCTGGATCCGCCCGCAGCGATGGGCGCAAGCGGCGACGGTCAGCTGTGCGTGGTGGACGCCAAAGGGGGGCTCACCCTGGGCCATTCGCCCGATGTTTCTGGCTATCCGCAAAAGTGGCTGAGCATTGGCAACGCCCATGACGCGGTCGACTGCCTCTTTGACACCGACAACCACCTGTTCTACCTGGCCGACCACCCGCCGCGCATCGGCACCGTCGACGGCGATATCGTCAGCGAGCGCACGCTCGACGCCATCAGCGGCCCCCTCAGGCTGGTGCGGGGCACAAAGAAGGGCGAATTCCGCATTGTCGACAGCCTGGAGCCCAAGCTCGCCTGCTACAACTTTGAGACCGACAAGACCCAGCGCGGCAAATTCAACGCCGCCGGCGCCACGACCACCCGCGGTGGCTGGCTGGTGGCCTTGACCGCACCGGATGCGCGCCTGGTTCAGGTCGCCGACGCGCGGGCCTGCGACGACGCGCCCCTGGAGATGGGCAAGCCGTGGGCCGACACGCCGGTGCCCTTTGACCTCATCACCGCCAACCTGGCCGAGCGCCCCGACGGTCTGCTGATCCTGCAGCGTTCGACCTGGAAATACCTGGGCCCTGGCGGTGAAATCGTGCCGGTCCTGGAAGCTTATGACCCCCGCACCAACAAATCCGCACCGCTGGTCACGCAGCGGATCGGCCCGGCTTTTGCCCAAGTTCCCGGCGGCAGCTGGTGCGACGCCTGGGAGCCGCTGGTGGCCCACGACCCCAGCCGCTGCTGGACCATGCCGCCGCCCACAGACCTACCGCCCACCGACCCGCCGCCCGGGCCCACGCCGACCCAGCCCACCGCCAACCCGCCCAGTGCGGACTCCGACGGCGGCTGTGCGGCCCGGCCCGGTCCAAACCACGGCATCCTGACACTGCTGGGGATTTTGGCGGTGCTGGCAGTGCTGGCGCGGCGGCGGCCGGCGCATGTGTTTGAAATCCCTTGCAGATAACACTGTTGCCTGCGCCTGGGCCCTGCGCTATCGTGCAGTCGGCACCCGCAGTGCCAAAGGAAGGCGACCATGGGCGAGCCCGCGCGCAAACAGGCCTTTACCCTGCAAGATTTCTTAGTTTGGGACGAAGCCCAGCCAGAGCGCCATGAGTTTTTGCGCGGCGAGGTCTTTGCCCAAGCGGGCGCGCTGCGGCGGCACAACGTTGTGGCCCTCAACCTTGCGGCAATGCTCCACGCGCAATTGCGCGGCAAGCCGTGTCGGCCGTTTGTCGCGGACATGAAGGTGGCGATTGAGCGCGCTGATTGCTGCTTCTTGCCCGACGTGGTGGTGACCTGTTCCGAGGCCGATCGCCGCGAAGAACGGTTTGTGCGCGAGCCAACGCTGGTCATCGAGGTCCTGTCTGACAGCACCGCAGCCTTTGATCGCGGCGATAAATTTAGCGCTTATCAGATGTTACCGACACTGCGCGACTATGTGCTGGTCGATCCGCAGCGCCGGCGCATTGAGGTTTTTCGCCGCAGCTTGGGCGCCACGTGGCTGTATCAGCCGCTTGAGCCCGGCGAAGCGCTGGCGCTGGCGAGCCTGGGGGTCGAACTGCGGTGGGACGAAGTGTTTGAGGGCCTAGAATCCGATGACGGCGCGGCGCAGGGGGCGGAGAATTCGCCTGCGGGCCCGTGAGGTTGCGGGTGCTAGGGCGTGGGTTGGGGCATGCGCTCGTTTGTTCCGCCCCTCTTTGCCAGCGCGGTGTCCATTTCCCGAGGGCGTGGGACTTCAGTCCGACGCCAAACGTGTCAGCACAATATTGAACGATTGCAGATTCCTTGGTCCTGGCTATTGCGTAGGTTTCAATCGCCATGCACCTGTCCGACCCCCCGCACGGAGGCCAAAGCGCGAAGGATCGAGACCGCGGAGCGGCGGCATCCGATGCCGTTTTTTGGCCCTTTCCGCGGCTGCCCCAGCGGGGCGGTGCGGACGGCCAAAAAATCCGAGCCTGGTCGCCAAAGGCGACGCGCCCAAAATCCGCAACTGGTGCTAGATGGCGCATGGCCTGCGCCACCCTCGATGGACGAAACTCGGCGTCCCGATGCGTCACGTAGTTGCAGAGGGTTAGCGCGAGCTTCTACTTAGCGGCAACGGCAACCGCATGGAATGTCGTAACTTCTTTGGCGTGGGACTGAAGTCCCCCGCTGATAGTCAAGAAGTCCCTTCGGGACTGGGCGCCATCCTTCGGTTGGAATTTCCATGCGTTGTTCGGCCTGTCCGCCCGCATGGCGTTGAGGTTGGTCGCGGACGTAGGATTCCACGACGGCCAGTTGCCGGGCGGGGGACGCGTGAGACTAGTGTCCGCCGCTGGGTTCAAGGCCGCTTCTCGCCCTATCCACCGCACCGAGCGCGAAACGAACCTCGCTTGTGTCCAAAAACCCCACCTCTGCCAGCCGCGATGACCCGCTATGCCTTGACACACTTTACGTCTGGCCCGCAAACCAAGCCCGCTTTGCACCCGGCAGGCGAGGCGTCCGTGCACGGCGCGCCCTCATCGCCTTTGGCTTTGCAGTAGGCGACCTGCGGCAAGCCCACGCAGAGCAGGTCCGGGGCGCACTGGTCGTAATGGCAGCTCGCGCCCTCCTGGGCGTTGGTCTTGGGCTTGTAGCAGACGGCGCCGTTGGTGCAGATCAGCCCGGACACGCACGGGATCGCGTCGATCATGCAGGTTTCGCCTTCCGTGTGGTAGGCCACGCAGGTGCCAGCGGAGCCGTTCGACGCTGACAGACAGAAAAGCGCGGTCCCGCAATCGCCGGGGGCCGAGCACGGACTGCCCAGCGCGGCGGGGGTGGCGTCGGAGGCGATGTCGTTGTCGGAGGTTGTGTCGGTGGAGGCGGCGGTGTCGCCGAGGGTGCTTGTGTCCGCCAAGGTGCTGGTGTCGGCCAAGGTGCTGGTGTCGGCCAAGGTAGTCGCTGTGTCGCTGCCGGCATCGGCTGAGGCGGTGGCTGTGTCGCTGCCGGCATCGGCCAAGGTGGTGGCTGTGTCGCTGCTGGTGTCGGTGGAGTCCTGCGAGCTTGAGGCCGGCGATTGGGCTGCACTGCTACAACTGGCGGCGCCGAATAGGGTTAAGCTGGCAAGGGCTAGGGCGGACAGACGGTGCTTCGGGCTGGTCATGGTTGCTCGGCTCTAGGGGGTTGGGGCTGTTGGCCCGGGGTCGAAGCAAGCGTAGGGCCTGGGCTGGCCTTGGGCAAGGGGCTGGGCGATGACCGCACGGGCGCCCCTGCGGCAGTTGCCGGCGCGGCCCACAGGGCCCTACACTCCGCCGCCATCGGCGCCGTGGCCGACGAATCTGGCGCTGCCCCGCCGCAGGAGTGTGCATGTGGTCTCGTTGTTTCTCCCTGGCCGCCATAGCCCTTGCCGTGTCCGCTTGCGCCGGCCCTCAGCGCAGCGATGCCCCCCTGTTGGAGCCCCCCGCTGCGCCCGCCGGCGCAAGTGTCCCCAACGGCAGCCTCGCCAAGGCCAGATTGTACGAAGCCGGGCCGGCTGCGGCGCCCCTGCGGGTCTACCGGGTCTACTCCACCGCACCGGGCAAAGCCGGGCCAGACGGCCTGTATTGGGCGCCCGCAGCACCCCGGGGCAGCCGCGCCGACTACCGGCGAGATTACGTGATTTGCCCAGAGTGGAACGATCTTGAGCGGGTGCGCACCTGCACCGTGCGGCCGTGGGCCCTGGTGGCTGTGGGCCCTGGGGCCGCCGCCAAGTGCAAAGACGGCACGGTCCTCGCAGCGTCTGAGGTCGAGCAGATCCTGCTCATCCCCAAATGGAACCCGGGCGCCCAGCAGTATCAGCTGCCCGTGGAGGCCTGCACCGACGCCACGGCGACCTGGGCTCCCTGAGGCGCGGCCAGGCCGGGAGGTGGCTCCGTCGCATTTCAGAATTCGCTGCGGACAAGGCCGGCACAGCCCTTGCGTGTCACATCGGACAGTAGCATGGCGACTCGTAACTGACGCCAAACACATCAGCCCGATGCTGAACGATTGGGGGCCGGTAGCTGGCCCAGTCGCATTTCAGAATTCGCTGCGGACAAGGCCGGCACAGCCCTTGCGTGTCACATCGGACAGTAGCATGGCGACTCGTAACTACTCGTCGGCGCGGCACGGCCCCTACCTGACCACCCGATAGAGGCCGACCTCAAACTCGCGGTTGGCGACGCACCAGGGAAAGTCGAGGTCGCGGCTGGCAAAGTGGCGGTCCTGGCGCCCGGGACCAAAGGCGGGGCGCAGCTCAAACGGCTCGTGGCGCAGGCGGCCCTGCCAGAGGGGCTTGAGCGATACCTGGCTGCGCACCGCCGCGCAGGCCGGGTGTTCGCCGCGGCGCTCGCAAGGCCGCAGCTGGCAACGGCTGCCCAGCCAGACATAGGTGGGCCCCGGCCCCCGATCCGCCGGCGCGCCCTGCAAGAGCTCGCTCAGCGACCCCGTGCGCACCGCTGGATCCAGCAGAGAATCGGCAAAGCCCAGGTGGACGCGCTCGTCGGGGTCGTCGCCATGGGTGCGGGTCAGCAGCCGCGCTGGGCCCGGGGGCAGGCTGGCCAGGGCGGCCCGCAGCGCGAGTTCCTCTTGGGTGGCCAGGTCTTTGCGCCACAGCTCGGGCAGGGTCGCCAGGGCACTCGCTAGCCACACCGCCGCCACCGCAATCGCCGCTCGCTTGGGAAACTGGCCGCGCAGCTGGGCTTTTTGCTCCAGCCACAGCCAGGAGCCCAGGCCCGCGGCGCTCAGGCCCCACAGCATCGCCGGCGCCTGCACCCGGGTGACGGACAGCCACGGCAGGTCTAGCGGCGTCGGCAGCAGGTAGGCCAGCGCGAGCATCAGCAGGGCCAGGAGGATTTTGCGGTCGCGGCCCCGCGCGGCGTACAGGCCGGCCAGCCACGCCGGCAGCAGCGCCAGCGGCACCAGCTCTGGCCAAAACAGGCCGTTCTTGAGCCACAGGGCTTCGCCCAGCAGGGTTAGGCCGCGATCCAGGGTCCAATCGGCGTAGGCGCGCGGCGTGTTGCCCACGGCCTGTTCGGCCTGCACGGTGGCGGCCAGCTGCTGCAGCCGCAGCCACAGCAAGAACGCGCTCAGGATCAGCGCTGGCGCAAGGGGCGGCAGGGCAAGCCGGCCTTTGACGCGCTCCGGCTGCGACCACGCCAGCACCGCCACCGCCGCCAAGCTCAGCGGCACCAGCGCCAGCAGCTCAGGCCGCGCCAGCATCGCCGCCCAGCCCAGGACAAAAGCCGCAGCAAGCCCAAGGATTTTGTGGGTGTGCAGGTAGAGCTGCCAGGCCCAGGCCGCCGCCAAGGTCAGGGTCATGGCCGGCACCAGGATGCTCTCTGAGGCCGCGTCGTGCACCAGCACCGGCGCCAGGGCCACGGCGGCTAGAGCACTGGCCGTCGCCGCCCCGCTCAGGCCCATGCGCAAGAGCAAACCGGCCAGCACCGGCAGCTGCAGGGCGGCGCACACCTGGTCAAAGGCCACGACCGCGGGCCAACTGCCCAGGCCGACGGCATCCAAGGCGTGCAGCCACTGCTGGGCGGCGGGGCCATACTTGAGCGGCGGACCCAGCGCGCGGGCCGAGGCCAGCAGCTCGTGCCCCATGTGCGCCATGACCAGCCGCTGCGGGGCGGCAAGGCGCAGCGCGGTCCCCAGCGCCAGCAGCGCCAGCACGATCCGCGCACCCTGCGGATGCTGTTGATAAAGCTGGCGGATCTGCCGGAGCGAGCCGACCACGACCCACGCCATCGCCAGCAGCGAGCCGGCCAGCAACGCCCACGTGAGCAGCGCGAGCTGGCGGTCCACCTGCAATTCCGCGCGAAACTGGGTCTGGTGCAGCGGCGCGGTGGGGTTGTGGGCTGCGGGCCAAGCCAAATTGCCTGGGTCGTGGCGCAGGATCGCCGCCGTCACCGCCTTGGCCAGTTGTTCTGTAGCTTCTGGAGTGGGCTGTGTTGCTTCTGGCGTGGGCTGGCTTGGCCGCGGCGCCTGAGATCCGCGAAAGGACAGGCGAAAAGACGGCGTGAGCGCGTAAGCCGGCGCATCCGGTGGCCGCGGGGCCAGGCGGATCTCAACGGGGTCGCCGCTGGCGGGCGGGGTCGGACGCCAGAGCATGCGGTACTCGCCGCCGCTGGGCCCCGCCTCCAGGAGCTGGTAGCCGCTGAGCTGGGGCGCCGGCCCGGCCTCCTGACCGCTGAGGATTTTCAGGGCAAAAGCAGGCAGTTCCGCGGCAATGGCCGGCGAGACTAGCAAAAGCCCCGCGCCCATCCCATGCAGAAGCGCCCACCGCCGCAGCCAAGCCCCAGGGACGCCCATGCCCTACCGCGACGCCGTGGAATTGCGCCGACGCAGCCACAGCCGCACCGCCAGCACCAACGCCGCCGCCGCCGCTACCAGCTTGGGCCAAACCGGCTTGTCCTCTTGCGGGGGTGCGCCCAGGATCGGGTCAAACAGGTCTTCGCCCGTCAGCGGGTGCTGCTCTGCCTGGGCGGCGGCGATGGCCTGGCGCATCCGCTCAACCCGCTGCTCTTTGTTGGGGTTGAGGAAGGCGCCCTTCTGCTTGTTTTGCACCATGATCTGCTGGTAGCGCGCGATGTCCTGCAGGGCCTTGGCCGGGTCCTTGCGGTGCCACACTTCGGCGCGGCAGTAGTAGACATCGGCGTCCCCCCCGTCGTCGTGGCGCACAGCCAGCTCAATGGCCTCTTCTGCCTGCGCCTGTTGACCCAAGCGCAAGTGACTGATCGCCGTGTAGATCCACAGCCGCGGACTGTCCGGATACACCTTGGCCACGCGCTGCAGCAGGCGCAACGCCGCGGTGTAGTCGGCGCGCTTTTCTAGGGCAGAGGCCGCGCGCAAATGGCCGCGGTAGTGCACAGCCACGCCGCCCAGAAACTGCGCCAGCGAATCCTCTGGGTGGGCATCGGCTTGGGCGACCAGTTTGTCCACCCGGCTGGGGCCGTCGTTCAGGCTCGCCACCCCGGCGGCCACCACCACCAGCCGGCCCAGCAGCAGCGGATGCGGCTCTTTGCGCAGGATGGGCAGCAGCAGATCGACGCAGGCATCGGCCTTGCCGGCCTGGATGAGCTGATGGGTCTGGTCGTACACGCGCTGGGCCTCGGGCGACATCGGCCGGCGCATCGCAGCTGCCTCGCCCTGGCCCATGGCACCCTGAACAGCTTGAACCTGCCCCGCTTTTACCTGATCCGCCTTTGCCTGATCCGCCGTAGCCGCCGCGGGCAGCTCGGCCGCCTTGGCCGCGGAGCTGGGCAGTTGCCACAGCACCTTGGCGCCCTGGGCGCTCGCCCGATCCAGCAAAGCATCGCGCAGCGCGGGGTGCATCGGCTCTAGGTTCAGCGCCCACGCCCCGCCGATCGCGTCGCCGGACTGGGCCTTTGCCGCATGACGCCAAGTGGTTTTGACCACAACCGCGGCGCCGCTGGGCTGGGCACACTGGTAGCTCGCGCGGATCACGTCGCGCTCAATCTGCGCGTCTTGCGCCTGACACCCGCCCACCGCCGCGCCGCTGCCGAGCATGGCCTGAACGGCGGCCTCTTGGCCGGGGGGTAGCACCGCGCCAGGGGTTTCTGCGAACGCCAGTTGCGGCGGCACGGCCAGGGCCAGGAAGGCCAGTGCCGGGGCGGCCCAGGGCGCCGGGCGCCGCGACAAAGACTTGCGATGGGCAGGGGTTGGGCGCATGGGGACCTGATCTCGGCATCCTGCCGCCGGGCGAGTATAGCGGTGCCTAGCCGGCGGCGCCATGCGCCCTTGCGGTGCTCAGCCGAGGCACGGCCGGGCCGGGAAATGCGCCGGTGGCTTTGCAGAATTCGCTGCGGACAAGTCCAACGCAGCCCTTGCGTATCACATCGGACAGTAGCATGGCTACTCGTAACTACTCGTAACTGCCCTTGCGGGGCTCGGCCGACGCCCTGCCGACCAGCGCTTGGCCGCAACTCCGCGGGAAATTGCCGGCCCCCTGAGCGATTGGCTTGTCAACGCCGGGATCTTTGCTATGGTGATAGGGCGAGGGGCGCGGACACTTGCGAGGGCCCGCCGGGGGGCGGCCAGCAAAATCGACCGTGTCGCGGGCGAGTTTTCGCCGCTCAGGGCCCGTCGCAAGGGGCTATTCATGGCATGGCAGGCGACGATTGCACGGCCGCAGCGGACTCTGTGGGCCGTAGTGCTGCTGGTTCACGCCGTCTTGGCTGCGTGCGGGCAGACCGACCCTGGGGCTGGCCAGCCGGCGCCGACGACTCTGCCAACGCTGCAGGACTCGCTCAGCAATTTTGGCGCCGACTCTGCCGGTGCAGGCGATAGCGCGGCCGCAATTTCGGACCTGGGCGGCGCGGATAACAAAGCGGCCCCTGCGGGTTGCGATTTTCCGGCGTCGCCCCAAGCGGGCCAGGCTGGGGCCCCGTGCTCGGCCAGTGGCGACTGCGACAGCGGCTGGTGCGTGCAAGGCCCCACCGGCAAAATCTGCACCAAGACCTGCAGCGGCTGCTGCCCGGGCGGATTTGCCTGCGAGGCGGCGCCTTCTAGCGACACGATGTTCATCTGCGTGGCCAAGCTCAACGCGCTGTGCCGGCCGTGCCAGAGCGATGGCGAGTGCGCCGCGGTCAATGAGGGGGCGCTGTGCGTCGGCGGCGGCGAACAGGGGCGTTTTTGCGGTGGGGCCTGTGTCGCGGACGCCAACTGCCCGGCGGGATACAGCTGCCAGCAGGCTCAGGGCACCAGCGGCGCCGCCAAGCAATGCGTGCGCACCCAAGACGCGTGCGACTGCTCACCCGCGGCGATTCAAGACGGCGCCAAGACCAGTTGCGCGGTGGCCAATGAGCTGGGCAACTGCAGCGGCGAGCGCAAGTGCACCGCAGACGGCCTGACAGCGTGCAGCGCCGCGACACCTGCGGCAGAGTCCTGCAACGGCGTCGACGACAACTGCGACGGCCAGACCGACGAGGCCGGCGCCGCGGGTTGCACCACGTACTACCCAGATAGCGACGGCGATGGCGCAGGTTCGGCGGCTGTTGGGGCCGCTGCGTGCCTGTGCGCCGCGACCGGCGACCACCCGGTGACCACCACGGGCGACTGCGATGACGGCGACAGCCAGGTCAAGCCGGGCAGCAAAGAGCTGTGCAACGGCAAGGATGACAACTGCTTGAGCGGCACCGATGAGGGTTTTGCAGACAGCGACGGCAACGGCACCGCCGACTGCATGGACTCCGACATCGACGGCGACGGTACCTCCAATGCCGCCGACTGTGCCCCCGCCAACCCCGCCGTGCATCCCAAGGCCAACGAGGCGTGCAACGGCATCGACGACGACTGCGACGGCTCTGTGGACGAAGCTGACGCCCAAGGCTGCCAGCTGTTGTATACCGACGGCGACGGCGACGGTTTTGGCAAGGGCGCCGCCCAGGGCGGGTTTGAGCAGTGCCTGTGCGCCCCTAAGGGCGAGCTGAAGGCCACGGTCGACGGCGACTGCAATGACGCCGACCCGGCCATTACCCCCAAAGCCAATGAAGTCTGCGATGACAAGGACAACAACTGCGCGGCGGGCACGGATGAGGGCTGCGACGACGACAAGGACGGCGCCTGCGACAGCAAGATGGCGATCTTGGGGCAACCGCTCACCTGTCCCAAAGGCGGCAAGGACTGCAATGACGGCAACGCCGCGATTTCGCCCGCGGTCAAGGAGATTTGCGCGACGGGCGTAGACGAGAACTGCGACGGAGCGACCGACAGCGGTGCGGTCACGGAGGGTTGTATCAACCTGTTTGCAGACAACGACAAAGACGGCTTTGGCACAGGCGAATTCCAGTGCCTGTGCGACCCCACAGGGGTGTTTACCGCGGCCAACAACAAGGACTGCGACGACCAGAAGGCCTTGGTCAGCCCCGGCAAGCCGGAGATTTGCGGCAACGGCGTCGACGACAACTGCAATGGCCAACAAGACGAAATCGATAGCCTGGGCTGCCAGGCGTACTTTGAGGACCTGGACGGCGATGGCTACGGCGCGGGCGGCGACAGCGCGTGTTTGTGCGCCGCCGCGGGCGATTTTGTCACCCCTAAGAGCGGCGATTGCCAGCCCAAGAGCCCAGAGGTCAATCCCGGCGCCGCGGAGGTCTGCAACGGCAAGGACGACAACTGCAAGAATGGCGCGGATGAGCCGGGGGCCAAGGGCTGCGTGGAGTACTATGCAGACAAGGACTTGGACGGTTTTGGCGATCCGGGGGTCAGCAGCTGCTTGTGTGCGCCGGCGGGCATCTATGTCACCAGCGTGCCGGGCGACTGCGACGACGCCAAGCCCAGCGCCAAGCCCGGCAGCCTGGAGATTTGCGACGGCCTGGACAACAACTGCAACGGCCAAACCGATGAACCGGGGGCCAGCGGCTGCGCCAACTGGTTTGTCGACAGCGACGGAGACAAGTTTGGCTCCACGGCAAGCCAAAAGTGCCTGTGCGCCTTGCTGCCGGGCTACAACGCCACTTTGGGCGGCGACTGCAACGACAACAACGCGGCCGTCTACCCGCAGGCCACAGAAGTCTGCGACGGCCAGGACAACGACTGCGACAGCCAGGCCGATGAAGAGCAGGCGGTAGGCTGCAGCAACTACGCCGCGGACGCAGACAAGGACGGCTACGGCAACGGCTTGAGCAAAAAGTGCCTGTGCAAGCCCAGTTTCCCCTACACCCTGCAAAATGACGGCGACTGCAATGACAACGTCGCGACCATCAGCCCCAAGGCCACAGAAGTGTGCGACGGCGTAGACAACAACTGCGACGGCGCGATCGACCCCGCATTTTCAGAGGGTTGCATGATGTTCTACGTGGATGGCGACAAGGACGGCTACGGCACCTCGCTCGCCCCCGCCAAGTGCCTGTGCCAAGCCGCCGCCCCGCACAGCTCAGCGGTCGCGGGCGACTGCAATGACGGCGACGCCCAGAGCTACCCAAAGGCCGCGGAGTTCTGCGACGGCAAAGACACCGACTGCGACGGCATCATCGATCCCAAAAACGCCAAGGGCTGCGTGCCTTATTACCTGGACTTGGACGCGGACGGCTACGGCATGGCTGGCGTCTCAACCTGCCAGTGCACCGCCGATGCGCCGTTTAGCGCGACCCAAGCGGGCGACTGCAATGACCAGTCCGCCGGCATCAACCCCGGGGCCAAGGAAGTGTGCAACTCCCTGGATGACAACTGCAATGGCCTTGCCGACGACAACGCGCTGGGCGGCACCCCCTATTACAAAGACGCCGACGGCGACGGCTTTGGCACCGGCACCCCCGTGGCCTTCTGCAGCGTGACCGCCCCGTACACCGCGACCAAGGGCGGCGACTGCAATGACAACGCCAAGGGCGCTTACCCGGGCGGGGTAGAGATTCAGTGCAACGGGATTGACGAGGACTGCTCCGGCGCCGACCTCTGCGCCCCAAGCCACCCGTGCAACGCATCTTGCGGCGGCCCTGCGGGAGGTTGCTGGTGCGACTCGGCGTGCAAGACCATTGGCGACTGCTGCACCGCCAAACCGGGCGTGTTGGCCTATTCGTGCGGCGGCAGCACCTGCGCGATCTGCCAGTAGGGATGGAGCTGTTGCCCCCGCCCAAGACAGTCTCAGTCGTCAGCAGCGAGACTGCGCTGGCCAGGCACCGCCGTCAACCGCAATTTTCAATGTGAGTTCAAGCTTATCCGCCCGGTCCGCCCCCAGCCTTCCTGCGCCAGCTCGTCCAACAGCGGTAAGAGTTCCTCCGGCGTCCCGCGCAGAGTCGACTTCATGGGCAGCCAGATCGTTTCCTGAGGCTTTATCAGCTCATCCGTAACTAGGCCGTGGTGCGCGAAGATCTTCTTGACCTCCGGCGGCTGGTCAATCGCCTCGACCAAGCGCCGCCTCCCCCCGCAATCGCCTTGCAGTGCTGGCTGTGCCGCGACCGGGGGCTATTGACCGCCTGCCACGTCGTAAACGTTGCTCCAGCGCTTGGCGACCACCTTAGCCGAGGCCTTGAGCCAGCTGCGCATCATGTCCTTGGAGACACCCTTCCAGGCTTCGCGATGCATGTCGGCCAACACCGCCGCTTGGACTCGCAACACTTGGTCGCGGTAGCGCACCTTGAGCTGGAGGACATCTAAGGACTTCCGCAGCAAGCGGTCTCGAACGATGAACGCCTTGTTCAGGATCGTCACGGTTGCGAGGGCATCTGGCTGCGAGTAGCCCCACAGCTGCGTCTGCAGAATGCTCAGGCGAGAGGCGGGCGGCAGAGCCTTGGCGTGGACGCCGTGCTCCGTTCCCGGCTTGGCCGCCTGCTTGAATTCAACAATGGTGCGCTTGTCCGCCAACTGCAGCAGGGCCCAGTAGCGATCGAGACCGCCACTTCCGCCGCTGCGGCGGTCGATCTCAGTAACGTCAAGGACTTGGGCGCCTTTGAGCCAGGCCACCTTGGCCACCGCCGCGGTAACGGCAGTGCGGGCACTCTTGGACGGGGCGTGCAAGTCGCCCTCAAGCAGAAAATTCGGACCCGAGGTGTACGTCTCCAAGCCCTTGGCCCTGACATCGCCCCAATCTGGCAGCAATTCTTTGTCTAGCGCCTCCGCGCGACTTGGGTCCTTGACCACGTCGACGTAAGCCTCAAGCACGGAGTCGTTCACGTCGTCGTCGTCAAAGAAGATCCGCAGGGCGACAAAGTAGCGCAGCGCATCATAGGCGACCGGACAGTAGCCGGAATCGTCAAAATCATTGTAGATAAATCGAGTCTTGCCTCCAAGACGCTGAAAGCCAAAGTTTCCAGGGTGGGCGTCGCCCGCGCACATGGTCTCGCGCCCCAGCCGTCGGGCGGCGGGAGCCTGTTTGAGATCCTTGTGAAATCCAGCGGGAAAGGCCCGAAAGAACATCACCTTGACCTTGAGCGCCTCCTGCCACTTGGCCGTCCAGTCCGCGGCTGCCAAGCTGTGGGTCGCGTGCAGAAACGCCTCGTCCGGAATCGCCGGCAGGTCCTGGGCGCTGATAGGCCAAGCGGCGACAACCTGGGGCCCAACCACCAGGTCCTGCGAGATTTCGCCAAATTCACTTTGTTCATCGGCACTTGTGCACGCCGCGAGCGCCAGAATAGCCGAGACCGCGGCGACCATAAGCCGGCGGCGTGGGCGAAGGGCGTCCGGCACGCGGGCTTTCATTTCGTCTTGAGACATGCCCGCTTCCTGCGCGGCCAGAGCTCGCGCGCTGGCCAAACGCTACGCCGACGGCCATGGATCGTCAACTGAAACTCAAACCCGCCCAACCGGCCATGCTAATTTTCCACGGTCTCGCCCGCTATAGCATCTGGAATTACTGACAAACCTCGAGTCCGCGCCGACCGATCGCACGCAGATATGATGCAAACACCCCTTTAGGCGCTCCAGGCGCCGCGGAACAGCGCCTCGAGATTCAGCGAGGGCGCGTGGCTGCGGCTGGCCAGCGCCACGTAGGTGCGGGCCAGCTCGTCCTTGCCGGCCCCGAGCACTGTGCCGACCAGCCCGAGCGCCTCCCCCAGCTGGCCAGGCGACAGCTCGCGAACGATCCAGGTCCAGAGCGTCTCTTCAAGCACGTTGAAGGCCGTCTGCACCTCGCCAAGGCCAAAGCCCGCGCGAAAGCGTTCCTGCGCCACCGTCTGGGCGTGCGTGATGACCGGCTCGAGGTTCTTCTCCTTGAGGCTCTTGAGCATCAGGTCAAAGAGCCCCTGAAGCCGCTGGCGCGTCGTGCTTTCCCCAGCTTCCGCGTAATGTTTCATGCGCGCGTGCTGCAAGGAGGCCGAGGCGTCGTCGACGATCTCTTTGGACCGCTCCTCGAGCAGTTGGATCAGATCCGTCATTTTCACTCCCGTTGTCCGACAAGCGTCGGACGCGTCAATTCGGCTAGCACCCGGTCGCCGCTCCTCTCTATGCCCGCCACCCCGGTCTACGCCCAATTGCGTCGCGGATGCGTCCTGTAGCCCAGCGGCGTCATCGCCCAGGACGGTGTTGCCGCGCCATTTCGACCGCGGCCAAGACCATCCCAGCCGGCGCGCAGACAGGCTACGCCGGCCGGACACCGCCGTCAACTGAGAGTTATTGTTTGATTTCAATACTTTCTACCCAAACCACCAAGAGTTCCGCTACCTAGCGGGCGGGCCGTCTGCCTCCCCCCAAGCTAGGCCGCGAATGCTCAGGCGGGGAACTCGTCTAAAGAACGGTTCGCGCTGATCCTCGTTGACGGCATCGCGCTCTACCGGCAGCCCGCGCAAAGTCGACTTGTTTGGCAGCCAGTAGTTTCCTCAGGCTTTATCAGCGTATCCGCAGCCAGACCGAGGTGCGCGAAGATCTTCTTCACCACCACCGGCTGGTCAATCGCCGCGACCAAGCTGCGCCTACCGCCAGGGCAATCGCAAGGTCGCGAACTGTCACCCTTTTGCCCGCACCCGCGCCACCGCGCGGCGCCGCCCTGTCGCAAAGTAGACGGCGTTGCGAAAGCCCGCGTTCCAGGCCAGCACGCAGGGAGGTCGAGTATCAGGGTATCCGCAGGCGAACGGGTTGGCAGCAGTCAAGCAGTGAATCGGTTTTGGTCTTGCCGATCGAAAACGCAGCAGGGGATGGAAGGTAAAGGAGGAGGAGTGCAGAGGGGAACCTGTAGGACCGAAGGGGGCGGCAGCCCCCCGTCCCCACCGGAAGAGCCCGCAGGGCTCTTCCGAGCCCCGGCCCTTGGCCGAGGCACGCGGGGGCCCCTCTCTGGTTCCACCTTTGCAAAACACTACTGCGATCAGCAGATTTTACCCTCGGCCGGAGGCCGGAAAGACCCTTGCCTGCAAAACCTGCCCGGGCATTCCGGCCCAGCGCAAGCTGGTCCGCTGGCCACAGGCCTAAAGAGACAAGATCACCGAGTTACCCGACTCCGGCTCCATGCGCACCAGCGAATAGGCGTTGTGCATCAGGATCAGCTGGCCATTGAGCGGGTCCACCCAGCCCGGCAGGTGGGTGCCGCAGCAAGTCGACAACGGCCCGGCGACGCGCTGAAAGTCCACCGCTTTGGCCAACAGCAGTCCCAAGTGCTGAAACACGATGCCGGAGGTCATGTTCCACGAATTGACCGCCGTGCCCATGCCGGTGCCGCCGCCCCACATCAGGCCGCGCTTGGCGTCCCAGTCCAGCCAGTCGGTGGACACGCCCTCGCCCAGCACCGTGCGCTTGCCGGTGGCCAGGTCGATCTCAAAGATGTCCTGGTTGGTGTCCATCTCCACCGCCAAGAGCTTGCCGTTGTGCATCTCCAGGGCATCAAATGAGAACTGCGCGAGCGGCCCCGTGCCAATGGTCTGGCCGGCAAAGCCGTTGTTGCTGCCCATGCCAAAGCGCGTCACCCACGAGCAGCCGCTGCCGTCTTTCTTGATGCGCACCACGCCGTTGGGGGTGATGTCGCTGGTCGTTGCGCCCTGGATGACCGGCAGCAGGTAGTCGCCGGTGCTGGGCTCCAAGGCAAAGCCGGCGTACTGGTTCAGCTGCACCGTCAGGCCGCCCGACTTTGCGCCGTTGCTGCACTGGACGTGGGCCGGATTGTTCTTGCCCTGGGGATCCAGCGTGCGGTGCTCCGCCCACATAATCTTGCGGTTGCCAGTGGCGATGTCGACGCGGACGATGACGGTGTACAGGTCCTTGTCCACGGTCATGGCGTACAGGTAGCCGTCGGCGCCCATTTCAATGGTGTAAGTGCGGCCCAGCGGATTCTTGTACTTGCCCACGCCGACGATCTCTTCTTCAAAGTAGGTCTTCTCTGCCGGGTCGGCCTGGCCGTAGGTCTCATAGCCGTTGGCGTCCGACACCCACTGGCCGGTCACGATGGTGCGGTTGCCGGTGTCCGCGTCAATGGCCAAGATGACGCCCTGGTCTTCATAGAACGAGTCCTGCCACTCAATGCCCGCGTAGACTTTGCGGGTCTTGGCGTCAAAATAGCCACCGAGCATGCTGGCATTGGGCAGCTTGCGGACCGTGGGGCCCGTGCCAAAGGAGATCTGCAGCGGAACCTCAGAGGGCCGCTGGCAAATGTACAGCCCGCCCACGCCCGGCGCCTGCTTGTTGCCGCCGCAGCGGCAGTCGGCCACCAGCTTGGTCTGGTACTCGTAGGTCTCATTGGGCGCCGTGCCCTTCCAGCTGTACTTGTGGAAGGAGAAGGTGGGGTCGCAGCTCTTGTTGTAGAACTCGCTCTTGGTGTCAAACACCGTGGAGGTGCAAGTGAACGACCCCGGGGTGTTGATGCAGGCGGCCGGGCAGCCGTCGGTCTTGTCCAGGCACTCGTCCACGTCAAAGCACGAGGTGCCGGCCTGCTTGTAGCCCGCGTTGCAGGTGCACGCAAAGCTGCCTTGGCTGTTCTTGCAGGTGCTGTTGGCGGTGCACTTGGCCGCGCCCGTGGCGCATTCGTCAACGTCGGCGCAGGTCTTGCCGTCGCCGCTGTAGCCGGTCTTGCACTTGCAGGTGTAGCCGCCGGTGTTGTTGGCACAGTCGGCGGTGTCGGCGCAGTCGTCCAGCCCCTCATTGCATTCGTGGATGTCCTGGCAGGTTCCGCTGCTCTGCTTGAAGCCCGGGCCGCAGCAGGTCTTGCCGTCGCCCTCAAAGCCCGCGTTGCAGGTGCAGGTAAAGCTGCCGGGGGTGTTGGTGCAGGTCGCCTTGTCGCTGCACTTGGCGGCGCCCGAGGTGCACTCGTTGAGGTCGGTGCAGCCGCTGCCAGAATTGTAGTAGCCCGCGGGGCAGGAACCGCCCGTGTCCGGCTGCGAGCCGGCGTCCGTGCCGCCCGTCGTGTCGGGCTTTGGGCCCGTGTCCGGCTGCGAGCCGGCGTCCGTGCCGCCCGTAGTGTCGGGCGTTGGGCCCGTGTCCGGCAGGGAGCCAGCGTCCACGTCGCCCGCGCTCACGTCGCTGCCGTTGGCGGTGCAGGTCTTGCCGTCGCCCTGGTAGCCGGTCTTGCACTTGCAGGTAAAGCCGCCGGTGGTGTTGGCGCAGCTGGCGTTGGGGTCGCAGTCGTCCACTTTGTCATTGCACTCGTGGATGTCCGAGCAACCGCCGGGCGTGGCCTTGTAGCCCGGGCCGCAGCAGACTTTGCCGCTGCCTTCAAAGCCCTCATTGCACTTGCACTCGTACTTGGTGTCTGAAATGCCGATGCACGTAGCGTTTTTGTCGCAATTGGCGATGCCGCTGGTGCAGATGTTGTAGGCCGTGTCGGCGCCAACCGCAGAGTCCGCTCCCGCAGCCGTATCCGCCGCCGAGGCCGTGTCGCCGCCCGTCAGGACTTCGCCCGCGCTGCTGTCTTGCTGGGTCGCGGAAGGCGACTCCGTCTCAGCCGTCCCGCACGCCGCTGCCAGCAGGGTCAAAGCCAGGAGGCCGGCCAACGGATGGGCAACTTTAGTTCTGAATCTCATGTATCTAGCCTCTTGGGCGCAAAAGATCGCCCGGTTCGGTGGGGACGCCGGTGCCCGCGCCAAAGCAAATACCAGCTTCGCCCCCCCGCAGCCAGACAGCGCTAAGATCGGTGAAAGAGCCGCAAAGGTCGCCTGCGGGCAAATCGGCCCCAAACGCCGCTGCGGGCGCGCTTCTGGGCGATGGACGGTATTTTGTGCGTGATCAGGCGGATGGCCGCGGGCTGGCCGGAATCAGCGAGCCCCTACCAGCCGCAGCCGCGGGCAAAGTAATCCGGGCCCTGCAACTCGCCTTCTGCGGTAAAGGACGGCCAAAAATCCTTTGCGCGCGCCACAAAATCGCCGACCTCTGGGTCCTGGGCTGCGGCCTTCTTCATCGCCGCGCCGTCCAGGTCGATGTGACCGCTTGGGCTCCCCAGCCCGGGAATCCGCGTCGACAGCCGGTGAATCGCCGTCCGCTCGCCCCACGGGTCCTTGGGATCGAGGATGGGCGTCAGGCCCGGCAGGTCAGACCAGGCCTCGATAAACGTCTGCTCACCGGCGTCGTTGAAGGTAAACTCTTCATAGATAAAGCAGGGTTTTCCGTGGGTCGGGTTCACGTAGTCAAAGGACACCCGGCAGCGGGCAAAGGGCTGGGTGGCAAAAGCGCGGCAGTCGCGGTGCGAGACGTCGGCGGGGGCAAACTTTTTGACGACCTTGTCCGTGCTCTCCATCTGTTCGCGGGTAAAACCGGTGAGCTTGAGCCACGGCGGCCACTCCCACCGCGCCACAAGCTCGGCATAGGCGGGGGTGCTGTCGGCCGGCGCGTCGACATCTAGGGCATCAAAATAGCGATTGGCCTGGTCTACATAGTACGCGGCCGGCAGCTTGGCCACCGCGCAGCCGGACAGGGCTCCCGCCCCCGCGGCTTTGCACGCCAAGGCGGCGGCGGACTCGGGCGGTGCGGATTCTTCAGTGCTGCCGCAGCCCAGCCCCAAGAGAGCGGTGAGCACCAAGGAGGCCGCGACTCCAAGCGGACTGGGCGAAAATCGGAGCATGTTCAAGACCTTCCCTCTCTGGGCGGACCGCAGGCGCGCGGCGGCTGGATCACCGTCGCTGTTCGCCTGCACCGTTCAGGCCGCACAGTTCACGCCGTACAGGTCAGGCCACACAGTTCAGCCCGCACCGTTCAGGCCGCACAGTTCAGCCCAGCGCTGCGAGCCTACGTCTGGCCACAGCCGCCGTCAACCGCGAGTTTTGTCGTGAGTTCATAGTGATCTGGCCGATCCGTGGGACAGCCACTTCAGCAAGGTTGCGTAAAGCACCTCCGCCTCCGCCGGCTTGGCAAGGTGGTCGTTCATGCCGGCTGCGATACAGACCTCGCGGTCTTCATCAAAGGCGTGGGCGGTCATGGCAAGGATGGGGGTCTGGGCATAGCCAGCGAGGCTGCGGATTTGCAGCGTGGCGTCGACACCGTTGAGGTTCGGCATCTGCATATCCATCAAGATCAGGGCGTAGCGGTGGCTGCAGGCCAGGTCCAGCGCCTGCTGGCCGTCATCGGCGACATCGACCAGCAGCCCGGCCCGCTCCAGCAGGCGGCGCGCGACTTCTTGGTTGGCCGGTTCGTCTTCCGCGAGCAGGACGCGGCTGCCGGCATGGCGGGCCTTCAGCTCTGCTTCACTGCTCCCCGCCACAGAAGTCCTTGTGACAGAAGGCAATCGCTCGTTCGGCACTCGCGGCACGGCGCCTGCGTCCGCGGCATGGCCCAGTCGCACGGTGAACCAGAAGGTGCTGCCCTGCCCCGGGTGGCTCTCCACGCCGATCTCGCCGCCCATCAGGTGCACCAGCCGCCGGCTGATCGCCAGCCCCAGCCCGGTGCCACCGTACCTGCGGGTCATGCTGCTGTCGGCCTGCTCAAAGGCGGTAAACAGCCGACTCTGCGCTGCCGCGTCCATGCCAATGCCGGTGTCGGCCACTTCCCAGCGCAGCAGCACAGCGGCAGCGGTCTCCTCGATCAGCCGGGCGCGCACCGTGACGGTGCCCTGTTCGGTGAACTTGAGGGCGTTGCCGACCAGGTTCAGCAGGGTCTGCCCCAGGCGCGTCGGGTCGCCATTAAAGCTGCGCGCACCAATGCCTTCCGGCAGCTGCACCAGGAGGTGGAGGCCTTTTTCCGTGGCCTTGGGGCCAAGCAGGCCGACCACCTTCATCACGGCATCGCCCAGCTTGAAATCGACGTGCTCCAGCTGCATCCGTCCGGCTTCGATCTTGGAAACATCCAGGATGTCGTTGATGATTTGCAGCAGGTGCTTGGAAGCGGTCTTGACCTTGTTCAACTGGTCGATCTGCACCGGGTCGGCGGCCTTGCGCAGGGCCAGTTCGGTCATGCCCATGATGGCGTTCATCGGCGTGCGCAGCTCGTGGCTCATGTTGGACAGGAAGGTGCTCTTGGCGCGGCTGGCAGCTTGTGCCAGTTCCAGGGCCGCCATGAGCTCGGCCCTGCTCTGCTGCAACTCCTCGTTCTGCATCTCCATCTCGACCTGATGCACTTGGAGTTCATGCAGCAGCCGTTGCGTGTCGGCTTCGCTGGTCCGCTGGGAAACGGGGTGGTGCGCCAGGCTTTCCTCGGCCTTGTGCCTCAGCTCGGCGGCACTCATCCATGCGGGATTCCGGTCCATGATCCCTCCTTACGCGCCGCGCTTCCTCAGTTCCGCTTCCAGGTGCTTGATCTCAGTGATGTCGGTGAAGGTGATCACCACGCCATCGATCACGTTGTCCTGGGTGCGGTAAGGCATGATGCGCGCGCGATACCAGCGGCCATCGTGGGTAGCGACTTCTTTTTCCTGAAACACCAGCGTGCGCAGCACTTCAAGGGCGTCGTCTTTGACCTGCGGATAGTCGAGGTCGGTGACCACGTGCGACAGCGGCCGGCCGACATCGCCCGGAATCAGCTTAAACAGCTTGGTGGCAAAGGTGGTGAAGCGGCGCAGCTTCATCTCGTTGTCCAGGAAGACCGTGGCGATTTCCGTGCTGTTGAGCAGGTTCGTCATGTCGTTCCGCACCCAGGTGAGGTCGTCCAACTTGGATTGCAGCTCGGCATTCACCGTTTGCAGCTCTTCGTTCAGCGACTGCAGCTCTTCTTTGGAGGTGGTCAGCTCCTCGTTGGTCGACTGCAATTCTTCATTGGTGGACTGCAGCTCTTCGTTGCTCGAGTTGAGCTCTTCCACCGAAGTCTGCATTTCCTCATGGGTCACCTGCAGGGCCTCGCGGGTCTGCTGCAATTCCTGCACCAGCGCGGCATGGGTCTCCAATTCGATTTTCTTGCCGGTGCGGCGACGCGCCCGAGGGGCGGGCACATCCTTGAAGACGACAATCACCTGGCCGCGCAGCGCCTCGGGCTTGTCGATGGCCTGCACCACCACGTTGACGATCTGCGTGCCGCCATTGCTGCCGATGCGCAGCCCGTTGAGCAGAATCGGCACCGGGTCGGTCAGCGCCTTGCGGATGACGCCGGTGAGCGCCTCGCGCAGGCCCTCTCGCGCCATGGCGTGAAGGTTGATGTTGGTCTTGCCGGCGGCGGGTTCCAGATACTTGCCGGTGCGGCCGCTGATATAGAGGATGTCGCCCTCGCCATTGACCAGCACGGCGGCCGGCGCCCAGGTCTGCTGGATGAGCTGGTCGGTGAGCTGGCCAAGGTTCGCGGGACGTTCGGCGGGCGCGAGGTCGTTGAGGGGCGCTCGGGTCATGTTGCGGGGGAACTCCAGATCATTTAAGGAAAGCACCTGGTCAAGACGCTGGTAGAGGCGCGCCTTGTCGTGGACGGGCGCAAACAGGTGGGTGAAGTTACCGACCGTCTCAGCGCTGCCAAGCAGCAAGAGGCCGCCCCGGTTGAGGGCGTAGTAGAACAGCGGCAGCACCTTTCTCTGCAGCTGTGCGCCAAAGTAGATCAGCAGGTTGCGGCAGGTGAGGATGTCGAGCTTGGTGAAAGGCGGGTCGGACACGACATTCTGCGGGGCAAACACCAGCATCTGGCGGATATCCTGGGAGATGCGGTAGCCGCCGTTCTCTTCGGCAATGAAGTGTCGCGCCAGCCGTTCGGGCGAGACGTCGGCGGCGATGTTGGCCGGATAGAGGCCCTTGCGCGCTGTGTCGATGGCATCCGGGTCGAGGTCGGTGGCGTAAATTTGCAGGGTAAACCGGGCTTCCGGCTTGAGGGCCTCCATCACTTCGCGAAAGACGATGGCGAGCGAGTAGGCTTCTTCGCCGGTGGAGCAAGCGGTGACCCAGGCCCGCAGCGCCTTGCCCCCGGGGTAGTGGGCGAGCAGGGCCGGCAGGGTTTCGCTGCGCAGGGTCTTCCAGACCTCGGGATCGCGAAAGAAACTGGTGACGCCGATCAGCAACTCCTTAAAGAGCAGGTCCAGCTCTTGAGGGTTGCCGCGCAGGAACGTCACATACTCTCCCATGGAGTCGATCTGGTGCACGGCCATGCGTCGCGCAATGCGGCGGTGCAGGGTGTTGCTCTTGTAGAGCGAGAAGTCGTTGCCGCTGCGGTCGCACAGCAGGATGATGATCTTGTCGAGCGCGGAGAGAACGTCGGCCGGCGGGGCAGCTTCCAGCGGCGCGCGCCCAGCATAGTGCAGGGTCTCGGCAATCCGCCCCGGCAGCGCTTCGGGCGGGGCAACGATGTCGGCCACCCCGGCCTCAATGGCGCTGCGCGGCATGCTGTCGGCTTGGGCGCTGGCGGGTTCCTGGACCAACGTCAGTCCGCCATTCGCCTTGATGGCGCGCAGACCAAAGACGCCGTCGGAGCCCATGCCGGAGAGGATGACGGCGACGGCCCGTTCCTTGCAGTCTTCGGCCAGGGTGCGCAAAAAGAAGTCGATGGGCAGGCGCAGACCGCGCGGCGCCACGGGGTCGAGCAGGCGCAGCGTGCCGTGCAGCAGCGAGAGGTCTTTGTTGGGCGGGATGACATAGACGCTGTCGGGGGCGACCGCCATGCCGTCCATGACTTCAACGACCGGCATGCGGGCGTGGTGCCGCAGGAGTTCGGGCAGGGCGCTGAGGTGATTTGGCGCGAGGTGTTGGACGATGACGAAGGCCATGCCGCTCTCGGCCGGGACATGGCTGAGGAATTTCTCAAGGGCTTCGAGCCCGCCAGCCGAGCACCCGATACCGACGATCGGGAAACTGCCTGCCGCAGGTGGTTCAGACGGATTCGATGAGGCGGAGGATATCATGCGGCAAGGTCGCTTTGGCCCGCTGAGGTACGGAGGTAATGGTTAGGTATCCCCATTTTCACTGCGGTCCGGTCAAGAGAAGCGCATGGCCCACGCACTCCCCAACCGCCGAAGAGACCACCCCGCCAGCGCCACGTCGCCCCGACCGAGACCATCCCAGCCGTATGCAGCCAGCCTACGCCTGCCAGCCACCGCCGTCAACCGTCCAATTTCGCCTGAGTTCAAGCCGACATACCCGACCCACCCAGCAAGCAAATGGGACCGCGGAGAATCGACTAGATTTTGCACGAACCCTCAACAGCAGAATGAAGCGCGCGATGAATTGATTGAAGTGCGGCGGCGTGGCCTATTTTGGCATCCAAGGGTGTTTTGAAGTCGATAGAAATCGCTGCGGTTTGACGGGAGATGCTCGCCCAGACGATGCGCAGAAGAATGCACAGTATACAAAATGCCAGCGAGGCGTTTCTGCGCCGCCATATGAATTCCAGGACAGTATTTCTGCATCTTCAATCCCGGTTATTGACCGCGATGAAGGGCCAAGATTCCGCTCAAATCTAGCGAAAGAGATTCACCAGAAGGTACAACTCATTGTATTCATTAGACTATGCCTTGACAGCGCTGCCAGACCGGTGCTATGCTCGGCCAAGAGCCCACGCTGCCTGTCGCCCGGCATCCCGCCAGGACTGGAGCACCTGCGTGCGCCTCTAGGAGTGGCAATGGACATCTTTGGCGACAACCTCGACCTGTTCGACGACCTGTTGGGCGACCCACCCGTCGCGCCTCGCCCCCCGGTGGTGTTGCGCAAGACCCGCAAGGTCCGCGAGCCCAAGGCCCAGGAGCCCATCGACCCGCCGGCCTGTCCCCTTTTCAAGGCAGACGCGGGCATGCACTGCCGCCCTACCCAGCTGTTTGCCCCGGAGCGGTGCAAGACCGCCGCCGACGTGGTCAAGGCATTCAACGCGGACGCCGACTTTGCGTTCTGCGATCTGGCGTCCCCCAACCACATGATGGCGGCGAATCGCACCGAGCTCTGGGGGCAGGGCTTCCGCGTCTTCCTGGTCCGGTACCACAACGGCGAGCGGCTGATGGGAATTGCGCCTGTCGGCCGCGCCCGCTGAGTCAACCCAACACCCAAAGGAGCCGTTGGCCGGGCAGGCGTGTCCGCGCAGTCAGCGGCTGGTGCACCGGAACCGCGGAATCCGCCGAGCGCGCCATTTTCCAGCCCCGGCCCGATGGGTCAGACCGGTCAAGCCGCTGCGGCGCGCCGGATTCTGGCCCCGCGCCACCAACGATAACAGGAGAACACCATGATCGAAGGACTCAAAATCTGCATCCCCGCCAATGACCTCCGCGACCTGCTGCTGGCCTCTGCCGCCTACCACAGCGAACGTGTCGCGGCGTACCGCACACAGGTGGACAATCTCAAGCAGGCGCAGGTCGAAGGCATGAACTACACCAACGGCAATCCGGTCGAGACGCTGACCGAGCGCATGGACGAGCACGAAGACGCGGAGGCCGAGATGACATTCCTGGCCAAGTACCTGCGCGAAGGCGAGGAATACCTGCTGGATCGCGAGGAGGTCGCCGAGCTGGGCACCGCGGGCAAGCGCCGCAGCCGTCGCGGCCGTCGCGGGTGGTAAGGGCCCGTGAAAAATCTAGTCGATTCTCCCCGGTCCCATTTGCCTGCTGGGTGGGTCGCAAGTGCGCGCCCCCTATCGGGTTCGTCGCACCGCTCCGCGAGAGGTCTTGTCAAGTTACCTTTGCACAGGCCCTAAGAGCGCTCGCGAACGGCTTATTGGGCCGGCGATGGCCGCGATGGGCGGGAATTCCGCTCGTCCTCGCAGCGCCAAATTCTTTGGCGTCT
>JBIKTV010000679.1:0-2774 GCA_044347905.1 Myxococcota bacterium | reverse complement strand
GAGTCGCAGGTTTATCGAATGGCCATCTGGGCTTGTTGGGCGTCCCGGGCCGGCGACGGGGGCTGGTCGGGTTCACGAGAGGGTCAGCGCCGGCCCGTCGCGCTCCGGCCGCCGGTCGACGGGGGCTTGGTCGGGAATCGCGGCGATCTGCTCCCGGCGGTGGCGACGCTTAGTCGCGCCGCCTGCAAAGGGAATTGGCCGCCCGCCGCGTCGCCGAAAGCCGCAGCCTGGTCGCCGCAGGCGAGGCGCCCAAACGCCACCCGCCAGCCGGGTACGCCCCGCAGCGCCCAGGACCCAGGGCAATGTCTGATCTGGTTGCTGCCTAGGGAATTGCCGCGCGGGCTGCACGCGGACCCCGGCGCTCGCCCCAGCGGGATTGTCCGCAGCCGCGTTTGGGCATGGCTGCGAAATTGCTAGGCGGCCCTGCCCAGCGAAGCGCCGTGGTCGATGCAGTTGCGATACAAATCGATGGTGGGAAAGCAGAGCTCATAGTCGCCCCAGACCAACTCGCCGTGTTCAACGCGAAACGCAGCGAACAACTCAGGCGATAGCCAGCGCCGAATGTCCGGATGCGCTGAACGGCTGAGAAAGGGCTGGAAGTCGATCAACTGATCGGTCATGTCGTCAAAAATCAGCCGCAGACGAAAGTCGCCGACCTGCTCTGCGCGAACGATGTTGATGAGTTTCTGCGTCATTTCAGCCTCCGGGTGATGCGTTCCGGCACAATCGGCTTGTGCAGCACAAAGTAGTCGATCCACTTGGCCACGATGGCGTCGGCACGCGCCTCCACCACTTCCTGAAAGTAGCGCAGTTCCATCGGCTCGAGGGGCGGCCGCCCGGCCATGTCAGAATAGCGCACTCCAATCACCTTGCCGTTTTGCATCACAATTTCAGCCCGGCCTTCCCGACCCTGACATTTCCCGTGCACATGAACCGGCTCGTGTTCGTTGGAGTAGAACATGATCACCAGGCCAAAATACTCGTAGAGCTTGGGCACGGCTGACCTCCCCTCACCCCGCGCAGACCGCGCACGACCCAAACAAGCCGGCATCGGCGCAGGCAGAAGCCAATCCAGCCTACGCGGCCACCTAATCCCCGTCAAACAAGGGGCCCGCCACCCGACTCCAGCGATCAGTTGCCCTAAGGCAACTGATCGCTCACCGCCCCACCGCAACCGCCAACACCCCCAGCAAATCAAGCCCTTCCAAATGTCCAGGGGGTTGGACATGGCGGCGAAAACCCAGCCCCGCGCCAAGGATGCGAATCGCGGAGCGACGGCGTCCGACGCCGCTTTCGGCGCCGCCTGCAAGGGGAATTCGCCGCGCGCCGCGTCGCCGAAAGTCGCAGCCTGGTCGCCGAAGGCGAGGCGCCCAAGCGCCACCCCGCCAGCCGGGTACGCAACCGCCATCGCCGACAGCGCCAACTCCCAGCACTGGTCTCGTGGCCGAGGTTGGCCACCGGATCCCTGCTCCGTGCCAGGCGACGGCAGCACTTGGCCGTCCGCGAATCGCCAACTACCCCGCGTGGCCACCGCCACCCAAAACCCCATGCAAGCACATCCACCCCGGCTTCGGCGCGGAAGACGAACCGGCACAGCGGCGCGTCTTCGTCGTGGCAGTCCGCGAAGCCGTTCTTGCGCAGCGTCTCCTGGATGTCGCTATAATCTGTCAGGAATACACAATTTACAATGCAGTCGATGTCCTCAGTAGCTCTTGTGGCGGCCGCACCCAGGCCGTCCAGGTAAAGCGCGATTGTTGCCCCACCCACGAACACGACTTCGATGCCAGCGGCATCCAGGGCTCTGGCAACAGCGGGCAGGTATAGGGCAGCGTTCACGCCGCTCCAAAGAGGTCGCAGAGGATAGTCAGACCCGCCTGGCGCTCCCGCGGTCGGCCAACCCGCAGGCATTCGAGCGCCGCCATCGCCCCATGCAAGCCCGCATCGCTCAAACAAGCCACTGGAACACTTCGGTAAAGCGGCGCCAGCGAGGGCCCAAAAGCCTCCCCTGACTCCAGCGGCCAGACCAGGGGCGGGCCAGGGACGCTCAACCCCGTCACAGCCCCGGCGGCGGTCGCGATCCCGCGGGCCGGAGGGCCATACTCAGGCGGATAGACGTAGCGCAACCCGTGCTCTGCGAACTCCAAGAAATTGGATTCCAGGGGCTTGCGCTGTTCCGCAGTCGCCACGGCAAGGAGTTGGCTGGCCTGCAGTCGACCGAAAGCTGCGTGCGTCTCTGAGCCCGACAGCCTCAGAAATGCCGATAATTGTGCGAGGTTCACGAGCGGTTGCCGCCGCAGGAGCACCTGCAAGCCGACCACTGCGTAGATGTCTTGGGGCTTGAGCACCGGCGGCATTCTCCGCAATTCGCGAATCGCGAATCTAGAAGCTGCTGAATCCTACGGTGCGGGGCTTCAGTTTGCAGGGGCGCACGGCGCCAAGGAGCCAGGAGCCCATTCGGCGGGCCTCAGTAGCACTCAGGGCCTGTGAATTAATCGAGGATGCGGAAGAATGCCCACTGATGACAATTGGGCATTCTCATCGATAAAGGGGCTGGAATTGCGTTCTTTCACATCCTCTCAGCCGTTCGCCCGCGTCGAGACGGCCCACCGCGCCGAGCTGCCGCCGACCGAGCACTGCCCTGGTGGCGGCGCTGCAGAGGCGGATCGGCTGGGTTTGGGCGCCTCGCCTGCGGCGACCCGGCTGCGACTTTCGGCGACGCGGCGGGCGGCGAATTCCCTTTGCAGGCGGCGCCGAAAGCGGCGTCGGACGCCGTC
>JBIKTV010000618.1:0-3202 GCA_044347905.1 Myxococcota bacterium | reverse complement strand
GGGCTTGAAGACCGCTATCACCCTGATTTGGAAGCCTTTATTGCACAGATGCCCGAGCCGGCGCCAGGCGAATTGGCCAGCGCGCCAGGGCGATAACCCAGATCTGCGCGCCGCACCTTGGCAAATTTGCGGACGTCCCCTTCGGATGCTAGCTTGTGAACAGCCGGGTCCACTCCGGCCTGCCCCCGGGAGGGTGCCATGCTTGACGCCTTCATCATCGAGCAGATCCGCCGCCGCGAAGAAGAGCAGCAGCGCAACCAGCGCCAGCAGCCGCACTTGGAGTCCCCAAGCCGCATGCCGCTGCAGCGTCCGCCCGGCTGGGATCGCGATGCCGACAGCGACCGCCGCAGCGACAACGACTACGACGGGGTCATGATCATCGACATGTAGCAGCGAGACGGCCTGAAGCCACAGGGGTTTTGCGGCCTCAGATGTCGGACCGGTGCGTGACGATCCTGGAAATCAGACCGTAGTCCAACGCTTCCTGGGCCGTGAGCCAGTAGTCGCGTTGCGTGTCCGCTTCAATGCGCTCGAGCGGCTGACCGGTCTGCGCCGCGAGCAACTGGTTGATCTTGCCGCGGGTTTTGAGGATTTCGTTGGCGGTAATCTCTAGATCGCTGGCCGGGCCGTACACATTGCCGGCAATCAGCGGCTGGTGGATCAGCAAGCGCGTGTTGGGCAGGGCCAAGCGGTCTTCCTTGGCCGCGCCAAGCAGGATCACCGTGCCAATCGACGCCGTGAGGCCGCTGCACACCACCCGCACGCGCGGGGCGACAAAGCGCATCATGTCGTAGATGGCAAAGCCAGACGTGACACTGCCACCAGGGCTGTTGAGGTAGATGGTGATTGGCTTTTCAGCGTCATCGGCCTCGAGCAACAGCAGTTCGTGGATGACCCGCGCGGCCAACTTGTCGTCCACGGGCCCAGAGAGGATCACCGTGCGCGCTTTGATCATGCGCTCGCTCAAGTCTGGACGCGATTCGCCTTCTTTCTTGGCGGGTTCAACGGCTGGCGGCGCTTCGGGCTCGTCGTCGTCATCGTCGTGGTTGCGGAACACGGGCGGCTGGGGCTTGAGCATAGGGACTGGGGCCTCCTGGAACGGGGGCAACAGTGTAGCCGGTTTGCCCCGCCAGCGCGAGGCCGCGTGCAAAGGCCTTCAGAACAGCTACGCAAGTGCGCTTAGAACGGCGGCAATGACCCGCTCCTGATCGGCGGCGGTCAGACCTGGGGCGATGGGGAGCGCCAGCACTTCGCCGCACGCCTTCTCAGCCTCTGGCAGCGCGGCAATGGGCTGGGCATCGCGGAGCGCCCCCTGGGTGTGCAGCGCCGAAGGGTAGTAGGTCTGCGTGGGAATTCCCTGGGCATGCAGCTGTTGGCGCAGGTGATCGCGCACGCTGCTCCGCACGACAAACTGGTTCCAGCCGTGCCCCGCAGAGTCGACGGGCAGCCTCAAGCGATCGGCTTGAGCCGCCGCCAAAGGCGCAAAGACGTGCAGATAGCCCTGGGCGATCTTGCGGCGTTCCCTCAGGAATTCCGGCAATTGGGGCAGCAGCACCCCCAGGAACGCCGCCTGTAGAGCGTCGAGGCGGAAGTTGCCGCCCAAGTGCTCAAACTGATAGCGCTGGGCTTGACCGTGCTGGCGCTTCTCCCTCACCCGCGCGGCCAGCGCCGCATGGGCCGTCACCACCGCACCGCCATCGCCCAGAGCCCCCAGGTTTTTGGCCGGAAAGAACGAAAAACACCCAGCAGCGCCGGCAGTTCCAACCGATAAGCCATCGGCCAAGCGGGCACCGATGGATTGAGCGCAGTCTTCGACCAGAATCAGGCCGTGCAGATCACACCAAGCTTTGAGCGCCGCGAGGTCGAGGGGCTCGCCAAACAAGTGGACGGCCAAGACCGCGCGGGTCCGCGGCGTGCGCATGCGCTCAAACTGCTCGACCTGCGGGTGCAATTGCCCAGGAGCTAAGTCGGCAAACACCGGGCGCAAGCCGGCGCGCAGAATCGACGTCGCCGAAGAGATGAAGGAAAACGCCGTTGTCAGCACTTCATCGCCGGGCTGCAGCGGGGTGAATCCGCAGTCCGGATGCTGAAGGGCCAAGAAGGTGGCGAGCAAGGCGTCCGTGCCGCTGGAGACGCCGATGACGTGGGGCAGACCGAGGTAGTCCGCCAGTTGCGCCTCAAATTGCTGCACTTCTGGACCTAGCACAAAGGTACCGTGGCGCAAGCAGCGCTCCAGGGCGTCGTGCAGGGCTGGGCGAAGCGGCTCGAGCAGCCGGGCGAGATCAAAGAACGGCACAGGCTGAAGATCGCTCACTTGTCCTCCGATTTGACCAGGCCCTCGCCGTCCCATCGCCAGCCGGCGCCACAGCGCTCACAGCTGCAGCGGCTGCCGGCGGCAGGGGCAATGGCGAGCTGCAGTTTCTCACCGCATTGGCACACCCAACCGCTGACCCGGGCTGGGTTGCCGGCCACAAGGGCGTGATCGGCGACATCGCGGCTGACGACAGCGCCCGCAGCCACAAAAGCGTAGCGGCCGATGCGGCGACCGCAGATGATCGTGGCGTTGGCGCCAATTGTCGCGCCCTGGCCCACTTGGGTGACGGCAAATTCGTCCCTGCGGCTGACATGGGCCCTGGGGCGCACGACGTTTGTGAAGACGCAGGAGGGGCCACAGAACACGTCGTCCCCTAGCTCGACCCCTGTGTAGATCGAGACGTTGTTCTGCACCCGCACCCGGTCGCCCAAGACAGCGCCGCTCTGAACAAAACTGCCCTGGCCCAGCGAGCAATCGCGGCCGATGCGCGCACCGTCCATGACATGGCAGAAGTGCCAGACCCGCGTGCCGGCGCCTATCTCCGCGCGCTCGCCCACCACTGCGCTGGGGTGCACGACCACGCCGCGATCGCCCCACGTCTGCGCTTCTGCGCCAGGGCTCAGCTCTACGGGCACGCCAGCTTGGCGCAAGGAGCGCTCCGCCGCATCGAGCACGCGCAGCACCCGGGTGGCCTCAGCACCATCCGCGACGATGGGTGCGCTGGGATCGGCCACGGCGGCAAGAAACGCTTGCATCTCGCGGCCAAGGGGCTCCTCTTGCGCCAAGGTCACCGCCTCGGGCTCGGCGCGGCGCGGCACCGGCACCCCGTCCTTCCAATCGACACCGTGGCGAAACAGCAGCAGCTTTTGCGGCCAGGGCTGCTGATCG
>JBIKTV010000617.1:0-3218 GCA_044347905.1 Myxococcota bacterium | reverse complement strand
CGCGGTCAACTGCGACGACGGCAACCCTTGCACGGCGGACTCGTGCTCGCAGGGCCAGTGCGCCCACGCGCCGATCAGCGGCTGCGGCGGAAACTGCGCGCAGAATAGCGACTGCGATGACAAGAACAGCTGCACCAGTGACACCTGCAGCGCCGGCAAGTGCGTGATCGGCCAGCTCTCTGGCACGGCGTGCGACGACGGCAACCTGTGCACCACGGGCGAGAAGTGCGCGACCGGCGTCTGCCAGCCCGGCGTGCCCGTGGGCTGCAACGACAACAACCCGTGTACCAGCACCGCTTGCGATGCCAAGACGGGGCTCTGCGTCGCCACGCCCGTCACGGCGCAGTGCAGCGATGGCAATGCCTGCACCACCCAGGACGCCTGCAGCAACGGCAGCTGTTTGGGCAACGCCGTCAGCTGTAACGACAACAACCCGTGCACCAACGACTTGTGCTTTAACGGTCAGTGCTACTTCCAGCAGATTCAGGGATGTGGCGCCAACTGCACGCTCAACAGCCAGTGCAACGACAACAACAGCTGCACCAAGGACGCGTGCGTGGCGGGCAAGTGCAGCCAGACGTCGCTGGAAGGCGCAGCGTGCACGGACAACAACAACTGCACCAGCGCTGACACCTGCACAGCGGGCAAATGCGTTGGCAAGGCAGTCACTTGTGCGTCAGACAACAACCCGTGTACCATCGACGCGTGCAGCGCCCAGTACGGCATTTGCCAGTACCAGACGATCGCCGGCTGCGGTCAATGGTGCGCCGCCAACAGCGCATGCGATGACAAGAACAGCTGCACGCTGGACGCCTGCAACACCGCCAATGGCCAGTGCATTTACCAGAACTTGGCGGGCTGCGTGCCCACGCCGACCTGCAAGGGCAACACGGACTGCAACGACAACAACAGCTGCACGACCGACCTGTGCGACACGGCGACCGGCAAGTGCTTCAACATCCAGACGCCGGGCTGCAACCCCGCGGCGACCTGCAAGGCCGATACGGACTGCGACGACAAGAACAAGTGCACGGTCGATGCGTGCAACACGTTCAACAGCTCGTGCGTGCACGTCACGCTGCCTGGTTGCACGCCGTAGGCGGAGCAGGCTTCCTAGCATACAGATTGGATGAACGCACCGCCGCGTCGCCTTTGTGGCGGCGCGGTGGAGGCTTGGACCTGCGTAGGGTTTGGCTGATCGCGCCGCCGCGTCGCCTTTGTGGCGGCGCGGTGGAGGCTTAGACCTGCGTAGGGTTTGGCTGATCTCGCCGCCGCGCCGCTTCGCTGACGGCGGGCGGTTGGCTTTTGGCGCCGGGCAAATTTCGCCCGTCGCGCCAAAGATCCTGTGTGGTCAGGCTATTCTACGGTGACGCTCTTGGCGAGGTTGCGCGGTTGGTCCACATCCGTGCCCTTGAGATCGGCGATGTGGTACGCCAGCAGCTGCAGCGGCACGACGGAGACGATGGGGGCAGCCCAAGCGTGGGTGGCCGGAAGGGCGAGGTAGTCGTGGACGGCGGCGCGCATTTCCTCGTCGTCCGCGTCGCCCACGCCAATCACCTTGCCGCGACGGGCCAGGATTTCCTGAAGATTTGAAAGGGTTTTCTCGTAGTTCGGTCCGCGCGGGGCGATGATCACGCTGGGCGTATGCTCGTCAATCAGGGCGATGGGGCCGTGCTTCATCTCACCGGCTGCATATCCTTCTGCATGAATGTAGCTGATCTCTTTGAGCTTCAGCGCGCCTTCCAGGGCAATGGGGTGGAGCATGCCGCGGCCCAGGTACAGGGCGCTCTGGGCGTCCATGTAGCGGCGGGCGACATCGCGGACATGCCAGTTGAGGGTGATCGCTTTGTCGACCTCGCTGGGGACCTGCAGAAGAACATTGAGCAACTCGCGGCCTTGGTCTTCGCTGAGCCGTCCAAGACGCCGACCCAGGTACACCGCGAGCAAGTAGAGCGCCACCATCTGGGTGGTGAAGGCCTTGGTCGAGGCGACGCCGATTTCTGGGCCGGCGTGGGTGTAGATGACCTCCCCGGCCGCTCTGGCGATGTTGGAGCCGATGACGTTGCAGATGGCTGCGGTGCGGGCGCCTTGGGCCTTGGCCTCTTGCAGGGCCGCCAAGGTATCGGCCGTCTCACCGGATTGGCTGATGGCGACCACGAGTGTGTGGCTGTCGATCACCGGGTTGCGGTAACGGAATTCGCTGGCGAGATCGACTTCGCAGGGCAGGCGGGTGGCTTGCTCCAGGTAGTGCTTGCCGACGAGGCCGGCGTGCCAGCTTGTGCCGCAAGCGACGATGACGATGCGCCGAAGGTCCTGAAGCGTCGCGGCGTCGAGCCTCAGCTCCTCAAAGAAAACATCGCCCTGCTCAACAGAGGCGCGGCCGCGAAGGGTGTCGGTGATGGCGCGGGCCTGCTCGTGGATCTCCTTGAGCATAAAGTGCTTGAACCCGCCCTTTTCCGCGGCGACGGCCGACCAGGCGATGTGCGAGCGCGGCCGGCTGATGGCTTCGCCGGTTTGGATGCGGCGGATGGCCACTTCGCTGGCGCGGATCACCGCCATGTCGCCGTCTTCTAGGTAAACGACGTCGCGCGTATGGCTGATGACCGCCGGGATATCTGAAGCGGCAAAGTTTTCTCCGTCGCCGATGCCCAGCACCAGGGGCGACTGCTGCTTGGCGACGATCAAGCGGTCCGGCGAATCCGCGTGGACCACGGCAATGGCATAGGCGCCGCGCACCTGCAGGGCTGCCTGCCGCACCGCCTCTTCTAGCTCTTCGCCCAGGCCAAGGCGCTCGTCAATGAGGTGCGAAAACACTTCGGTATCGGTCTCACTGGCGAACTTGCGGCCTGTGGCGGTCAGCCGCGCTTTGAGTTCCAGGTGATTTTCAATGATGCCGTTGTGAACGACTGCCACCTTGCCGACGACGTGGGGGTGGGCATTCTCCTCGCTCGGCCGGCCGTGGGTGGCCCAGCGCGTGTGGCCGATGCCCAGGTTGCCCTGTACCGGATTGGTGATCAGCAACTGGTCGAGATTGCGGAGCTTTCCCACGGCGCGCCGCAGATGGATGGTGTCCTGGACCAGCGCGAGTCCTGCGGAGTCGTAACCGCGGTACTCCAGGCGCCGCAGGCCTTCCACAAGGATTTCAGCGGCCTGTTGGGGGCCGACATAACCGATAATGCCGCACATGCGAGTCTCCTGGAGCTCTTGAGCGGATCCGC
>JBIKTV010000616.1:0-3222 GCA_044347905.1 Myxococcota bacterium | reverse complement strand
GCAGGATCTCCAGCGTGCGCCCCAAGCTGTGTTGCGCGCCGGCCGAGTGGAGCACCCACAGATCGTCGCGCGGATCGGCCTCGCCTGCGGGCGGAGCGGGCAGGGCATCGGTCAATTGCTCAGCGATTCTCCGTATTTCAGGACCATCGCTCAGGTCTTCAGGCTCAAAGCCAGCCAGAGCCAGTTCCAGGTCCACCAGCGGATACAGCGGCGTCAGCGTTTGCAGCACGGCGCGATCGTCGCTGGCCGCGGCCGCCTGCACCTGGGCCACGCTCATGGGCGTGAACAGCGCGAGGTCTTCTGGGCGGCGCAGCACCGTGCGGGCCATGACCGCCCCCCAATTCTCGCGGATCCCGGCTTCATCCCTGCGAATTTGCCGACGAAATAGGTTGGCGGGCAGCACGCACAGCAGGTAAGTGTGGACCACCGCGCGCAGCCGCCCCGTCAGGTCGACGGTTTCACCGCTGTCGAGCCGCACGAGCCTTGCGGGATCCAGAGCGTCGACCAGGCCCAGGACCACATGACCGGCGTGGCGAGCAAAAACACCGTGATCCCTAGCATCTACGACCATGCGCGGCGTGCCGTCGGTGGCGAACCAGATCAGCCGATCGTAGTAATCGCGGCCGTGAGCGCGGCACAGGCCCTGAAAGCGGTCGAGCAGCTGCAGGCTAAAAAGCCCAAGCCCCAGGGCCATTTCCATGCCCCAGATCTCGCGCTCCAGCTTGCCAGCGGCGTCGACCTCTAGGCAGTGGGCGAACAGCACTTCCGCGGCGCGATAGGCAGGCAAGCCGCCTTGGTTAATGAGATTGGGCACTTCTTGGGTGGTAAACGCCTGACTGCCGCGCTGCTGGAAGGCCATTTGGCCCAAGGTCCAGTCCAGGCAGCGGGTCAGCGCAGTCCAATCTTGAAGGAGTACGGGCTCTTGTGCAGGCCTGTCTGGCAGGGCGCTGAGATCGGCTTCGGCCACGGGGTCCCCCTTGTGCATGTCGGCGGGGGCGATGGTGGCGCGGAGGCGATCGGCCGTCAACTGCACCTCTAGGGGCCTGGCGGGATCTTCTTGCCGCCGCGCGAAGCTAGATAGCGTTGGCGCAGGGCATCGTTGTCTTCACTGCCGTCGTGCAGCCAGCCTTCGCGCTCGATCCAGACCCACAGCAGCCGCGAATAGGGAAACACGGCCAGCGGCCCCAGCAGCGCCACGACCGCAGAACAGGCGGCGACGATCGGCCAGGCGCTCCAGCCCGCCCACCACAGCAGGCCCGCGAGGACGATCGCGATGCCCAGAGAGAGGGTGTAGCTGGAGTACATGGCGCCGACAAAATAGCCGTTGCCCTTGTCAAAAGTGTAAGCACAATGCGGACATTGGTCGTGCATGCGCAGGGGATGGGCGAACATGGCCCCTTGCCAGCACACCGGGCAGCGCAGCCTCAGCACCCCCAGCAGGCGGCGGGGCGCGGCGGTTGGCGGCGGCGGTTGCGGGGTGAGATCGGCCATCTGCGCTCCTGGAACCCTGAACGGGCGGGGCGGAAGTTTGGGCAATTCGCTGGGGCGGCGCAATGCAAAATCGCTAGGCAGGATGCGCTTGACCGCCTGCTGTGCCGCCTCCACCATCGCATCTGGCCGCAAGAGCTGGGGCCCGAGGTGCCCGTGGACCGCCCGACGCAAGCCTGGCCGTTGCTGCAAGCCGCCCCGCGGCTGGGCTGGGTGGCGGAGCCAACGCCGGTCACCGCCTTGCCGGAGCTGGCCAAGCAGTTGCAGATCAGCTGGTTGGGCGTCAAGCGCGACGATCTGGCGCAACCGCTGCACGGCGGCAGCAAGCTCCGCAAGCTGGACTATCTGTTGGCCGCGGAGCCGTGGCGATCGGCGCCGCAGTGGAGCAGCGCGGGGGCCATTGGCTCTGGTCACCTGGTGGCACTGGCAGCCGCGGCTGAGCACCTGCACAAGCGCCTGCACGCTGAATTGTTCTGGGAGCCGCTGTCGCACGGCGTGCTAGAGAACCTGGCGTACACGGTCAGCACCGCACAAAGTTTGAGGTTTCATCGCCATCGCCTGGGTTTGGCCCTGACCGCGGCGCCGGTGCTGCTGGGCGGTCGGTGGCGGGGGGCCCAAGTCGTGCCGCCGGGGGCCACCGCGCCGATCGCCGCCCTGGGGTTGGTGCGCGCCGGCCTGGAGCTGGGCCAACAGGTCGCCCAAGGAGAATTGCCTTGCCCGGAGCGGATTTATGCCGCGCTTGGCTCTGGGGGCACGGCGGCCGGGCTGCTCGTGGGCCTTCACCTCGCCGGCTTGCCGACCCAGCTGCACGCGGTGCTGACCGTCGAACGGCTGCTGGCGCCGCGGCCGCGGCTGGTGGCGCTGGTCAGGTCTATTGAAAAGATTCTTCGATCTATGGGGCTTGAGGCGCCTCCGGTCGATCTGCGGCGGTTGATTCTGGACCCGCGACAGATCGGCCCCGGCTACGGCGTGGCGACAGCGGCGAGCCAAACCGCGCGCGATCAGCTGCTGGGCCAGGGCATCGCCGCGGAGGATGTCTATACCGGCAAGGCCTGGGCGGCGCTGATCGCCGATGCAAATCAGGGGGGACCCACTTGCAAAGGCCCGTGGTTATTCTGGAATACCGTGCGGTCGTCTCTGCCGCTGCCCGCCGACCCGCTGTGGCTAGAGCGGCTGCCGGAGTGGCTACGGCTGCGCTTGGAGGCGGGGCAGAGCAACGAGCTTCGCCCCCTTTCGCGCCGTGCGGTCCTGCAAACGATCGGCGGCGCTTTGGCGATTTCAGTCGCTGCGGCGCGGACTTATCGTAAGGGGGGGATCGATCAATTTCGCGGTCGCGCCCTGTCTGCGGGCCAGGCGGAGGTGGTCTCGCTGGCCGCCGCGGTGATCCTGGCTCCCGCTCCGCCGCCCGCGCCTCTGGAGCCCGGTTTGAGCGCGTGGTTGCCCGTGGCCCAAGCGGTGGACAACTACGTCGCCGGCCTGCCTCGGCCGCTAAAGGTTCAGATTTACGCGATGTTGTCGGCGCTTGGCGAGCTAGCCCCGGCCTGGGATGGGCTGGCGGGTCTGGAGGAGCCTCAGCGGCTCAGCTTTTTGCGCGCCTGGCAGCACCTCCCGCCGCCCTTGGCCGACGCGTGGAGCGGCATCCGCGACCTGGTGATGTTGGGTTACTACCAGCTTCCGCAGAGTTGGAGCGCACTTGGCTACAGTGGCCCGATGGTGCCCGACCAACCGCGGCCG